>NZ_CP157940.1:3207137-3527850 GCF_040207125.1 Lacrimispora sp. BS-2 | reverse complement strand
GTAAATAAATTAAAGGAAATTTGTGAGCTTAACGGGCTGGATGATGAGAATAAGATTGTTGCCGGTCAGAAATTACTCCTTCCATAGAAAAATATAATGCGTTTCTTCTTAAAATGATGTATACTACCAGTATATATGGGTATTTTTGGGAGAAAATAGCATGATTGACAGGAACTCTATGAACAGAGAGATTAAGAAAAACCAGCTTCGGCGGCAGATTGTTTCATCTTCTCCTCAAGAGGGCGAAAACAGCCAGGAGATCATAAAGAAAGCCCTCACCAGGGTGAAAAAAAGAAGGATTAAGATCGCACTGGTGTTGTTTTTGGTGCTTCTCGCAGGAACCATAGGGATATATGAGTATTTTACCCTTTATCAATATACCCAGTATAGCGTAGCCTGGGCGAAGGAAATGAACGAGGGAAGCTATGTGGGATATTTAAGCTTTGGTTCCAATGTATTAAAATACAGCAAGGACGGTGCCTCCTATCTGGATTCCCAGGGAAAAGAAGTATGGATACAAAGCTATGAGATGAAGTCTCCCAGGGCATGCGTAAACGGGAATTATGCGGCCATTGCGGACCAGCAGGGAAATTCCATCTATATCTTTGATAAAACAGGAAATACCGGCATAGCGACCACGGTACTTCCTATTGTGAAAGCAACGGTGTCCTCTTACGGAGTGGCGGCCGCGATCCTGGAGGACTCCACGTCAAATTATATTTATTTCTTTAAGCGGGATGGAAGCGCCCTTGATGTGAAGATCAAAGCACTTTTAGGGGGGGATTCCGGTTATCCTGTGGATATCAGCTTGTCCCCTGACGGAACCCAGCTCATCGGAGCTTATGCATATTTGAAAAACGGAACTTTAAACGGCAGGGTTGCGTTCCACAATTTTGCGGAAATCGGTAAAAGCATTCCAGACAGGCTGGTGGGCGGTTTTGATGAGCCTTATGACTCTTCACTTGTTGCCCGGGTCCAGTTCCTTGACGATACATACTCCTGTGCCTTTGCGGACAACAGCGTATCCTTTTATTCCACAAAGAATGAGCTTTCTCCGGAGCTGATCCGGCAGGTGGCTGTGGAAGAGGAAATAAAGAGTGTGTTCTATTCGGAAAAATATGCAGGGCTTATTGTGGACAACCCGGAAGGAGAAAATCCCTACCGGCTGGATGTATATAAACCCAATGGGAATCTTGTATTTTCCAAAGGTTTCCAATACCAGTACACCCATGCTGATATTGACGGGGACCATGTAATTTTGTATAATGAAGATTCTTGCAGAGTCTATACCATGTCCGGAAGGCTTAAGTTTGCCGGGACATTTGATTTTCCGATATCTAAGATCCGAAACGGCAGGTTCCCCAATACTCTGATCGTAACCGGCCCCCAAAACATGAAAGAAATAAGATTACAAATAGGAGGACAATACCAATGAGCAACATCGATACCATGTCAGTCAATGCAATCCGTGTCCTTTCCGCGGACGCCATCCAAAAAGCCAATTCCGGACATCCGGGACTTCCGTTAGGCTGCGCATCAGCAGCTTATGAATTATGGGCAAACCACATGAACCACAATCCAGCAGATCCAGACTGGGCCAACAGGGACCGCTTTATCTTATCCGGTGGCCATGGTTCCATGCTTTTGTATTCCCTGCTCCATTTATTTGGTTATGGGAATTTATCAAAAGAGGATGTAATGAATTTCCGCCAGCACGGCTCTAAGACTCCAGGACATCCGGAGTATGGCCATACCGTAGGCGTGGAAGCGACTACAGGACCTTTGGGTGCAGGTATGGGTATGGCAGTTGGTATGGCCATCGCCGAGAAACATCTGGCATCCGTATTCAACAAAGAGAATTACCCGGTTGTTGACCATTACACCTATGCACTGGGTGGGGATGGCTGCATGATGGAGGGTATTTCCTCTGAGGTCTTTTCCCTGGCAGGAACCCTTGGCCTTGGGAAATTGATCGTTTTGTATGATTCCAACCAGATTTCCATTGAAGGAAGCACTGATATCGCATTTACCGAGGATGTCCGTAAGCGTATGGAAGCTTTCCACTTTCAGACCATTACTGTTGAGGATGGAAACGATCTGGAAGCCATTGGACGGGCTATTGAAGAAGCAAAAGCAGATACAGAGCATCCCTCTTTTATTACCATTAAGACCCAGATCGGCTATGGCTGTCCTGCAAAGCAGGGTAAGGCCAGTGCTCACGGAGAGCCTCTGGGTGCTGACAATGTAACGGCATTAAAGGAAAACTTAGGCTGGCCTTCCATGGAGCCGTTCTATGTACCTGAAGAGGTGTACAGCCATTATCAGAAGATCGCAGAGGAGAAGGCAGAGACAGAAGCGGCATGGAATGTGATGTTTGCCGCATACTGCCAGGAGCATCCTGATATGGAAGAGCTTTGGACTGCATACCATGATCCGGATGCAGGAGAAAAGGCCATTGCAAAATGTGAGGATTACTGGAAGCGGTCTGAGAAAGCGGATGCAACCAGGAATTTATCCGGGCAGGTATTAAACCGTTTAAAGACTTATATGCCTAACTTAATCGGAGGTTCTGCGGATCTGGCTCCTTCCAATAAGACCAACATGTCCGATATGGGTGATTTTTCAAAGGACAACGGCAGCGGCCGCAACCTGCATTTTGGCGTAAGAGAGCTTGGCATGACAGCGATCGGAAACGGAATGATGCTTCATGGCGGCCTTCGCACCTATATTGCAACCTTTTTTGTGTTTAGCGATTATACAAAGCCAATGGCACGCTTATCCTCATTAATGGGCGTTCCGCTGACCTTTGTATTTACCCATGACAGCATTGGCGTGGGAGAGGATGGTCCTACCCATGAGCCGATTGAACAGCTTGCCATGTTAAGGGCAATGCCTAATTTCCATGTATTCCGTCCCTGCGATGAGACAGAGACAGCAGCAGCCTGGTATTCTGCGCTGACCTCTAAGAAGACGCCTACTGCCCTTGTTCTTACAAGACAGAACTTAACTCCTATGCCGGGAAGCAGCAAGGAGGCCTTAAAGGGAGGCTATGTAATCGATGACTGTGAAGGCACCCCTGAGATCATACTGATCGCAAGCGGTTCTGAGGTGGAGCTGGCAGTCAATGCGAAGAAGCTTCTTGCAGGCAGAAAAGTACGTGTGGTTTCCATGCCCTGTATGGATCTGTTTGAGGAACAGACCGAAGAGTATAAGGAATCTGTTCTTCCAAAGACAGTTCGCAAGCGCGTGGCAGTAGAAGCCTTAAGTGATTTCGGCTGGGGCAAATATGTGGGCCTTGACGGAGCTTATGTGACCATGAAGGGCTTTGGCGCCAGCGGTCCTGCAAATCTTTTATTTGAACATTTTGGATTTACAGCGGAGAATGTGGCACAGGCCGCAAGATCCCTGGATTAACGAAAGAAACGAGCAGTGCGGAACAGGACAGGAGAAATTTTGTGAGCGGCACTGCGGACTTATAGTACGACAGGTAAAAGGAGTGTATTCAAAATGGAAATGAAATGTGTTGGCGTTGATATTGGCGGTACATCTGTAAAAATCGGAATATTTGAAGTGACCGGAGAGCTCATCCATAAGTGGGAGGTTCCCACCAGACAGGAAGAGGGCGGAAAATACATCCTTGAAGATACCGCAGCTTCCATACTGAAAACCCTGAAAGAGCTTGGTATTCCTCTGGAAGCGGTAAAAGGAGCAGGCATGGGAGTTCCGGGACCTATCATGCCCAGCGGATATGTGGAGGTCTGCGTGAACTTAGGCTGGCGCGATATGTATCCGGAAAAAGAGCTGAGCGAGTTGCTTCACGGCATTCCGGTAAAAAGCGGCAATGATGCCAATGTAGCGGCTCTTGGCGAGATGTGGCAGGGAGGCGGAAAAGGCTACGACGATATCGTTATGGTCACTCTTGGCACCGGCGTAGGCGGCGGCGTTATTATTGACCAGAAGATTGTCGCCGGAAAGCATGGCCTGGCCGGAGAGATCGGACACATCCATATCCGTGACGATGAAACAGAAAGCTGTAATTGCGGAGGCGTGGGCTGCGTGGAACAGATCGCCAGCGCAACGGGCATTGCAAGAGAAGCCAGAAGAAAAATGGCTGTAGTTGATACTCCCTCTGTTCTCAGGACCTTTGGTGACAGCGTAACGGCAAAGGATGTGCTGGATGCCGCCAAGGAAGGGGATGCATTGGCCTGTGAGGTCATGGAGGTTGTAGGCCATTACCTGGGCCTTGCCCTGGCTCAGATTTCCATGGTAACAGATCCGGAAGTCTTTGTCATCGGGGGAGGCGTTTCAAAGGCTGGCGCGTTCCTAATTGATTTAATCTCTAAGCATTTTGATAAGTACACTCCTATTTCTCAAAATAAGAGCGGCATTGTCCTGGCGAAGCTTGGAAATGATGCGGGAATTTATGGAGCAGCAAGGCTGATCCTTAATTAAGTATTAAGGCGGATTCTTAGGAATCCGCCCTTTTTATAGGTCTATGAATACAATTTTACTGGCAAATGGCCCTGGCAATCTCCGCTGCCTTGTTAAAGTCCTCTTCCTCCGGATTCCAAAGGCATTTGGCTTCAGGCTCCACCACAGAGAACCCGGCCTCTGTCAGCCGCTCCCGGAGGACCTTTGTTCCCTCTCCGCTCCAGCCATAGCATCCGAACACGGCAGCCTTTTTCCCTTTATATTTCAATTCCTTCAGGAAATCAAGCCATCCTCCCACGGAAGAGAGAATGCTGCCTCCTACGGTTGGAGAGCCGAGAGCGATTGCCTTTGATTTAAATACCTCTGTCATAATATCATTCTTATTTATCTTGGAAATATTAAAAATCTTTACTCTGGTATCCGGTGAAATCCGTGCGATTTCGGAACTGATCTTATGAGCCAGCTGCTTTGTCCCATCCCACATGGTATCATAAACCACGGTGATCTGATCCTCCTGATAGTTCTGGGACCATTCGTAATATTTTTCCACGATCTGCAAAGGATTCTCCCTCCAGATGGAGCCGTGGCTGGTTGCAATGATATCGATGGGCAGGTTAAGCCCCTGTATCTCCTCTATTTTCTTTTTTACAAGAGGAGAAAATGGAGTCAGGATATTGGCGTAGTACTTGATGGCTTCTTCCCAAAGCCGGCACTGGTCGGCTTTGTCATTAAATAATTCCTCAACCGCGAAATGCTGTCCAAAGGCGTCATTGGAGAAAAGGATATTATCACCTGTCAGATAGGTAGCCATGCTGTCAGGCCAGTGGAGCATTTTCATTTCCACAAAGACCAGCTTCTTGCCGTTTCCAATATCAACGGAATCCCCGGTTTTCACAACCTGATAATTCCATTCCGGATGGTGATATTGTCCGGTAAGGGATTTCACCCCGTTAGCCGTACAGTAAATAGGAGTGCCGGGGATTTTCTCCATTAATGCGGGAAGAGAACCACTGTGATCCACTTCTCCGTGGTTTGCAACAATGAAATCAATTTCCTTTAAATCAATCTCTTTTTCCAGGTTATCTATAAATTCCGTGGAATGAGGCTTCCAGACCGTGTCAATGAGGACCGTTTTTTCTTCCCTGATCAAATAAGCATTCTGGCTTGAGCCATGATTAATGGAGTAATCCGCTCCATGGAAGGATTCCAGCTCCCAGTCCATAAATCCTACCCAGTAAACATTGTTTTTCACAAGTTTGTTCATTATTCATTTCCTCCTTCATATTTTGGAAACAGCAGTGAATTTTCTGTAAATATATGAATATACACGTCTTTAACCAGTTCATGCAGCTTCTGAAAGGCCAGGCGGTACGAAGCGCAGCCGTCTTTTGGCGCAGTAAAATCATTGGTGCAGGCTGTGATTTCTTTTATCAGGTTCCCTGCCGCTTCATGTTCATCCTCCAGCTCCTTTACATATTCTACATCTTGCTTTCCGTTAAAGTTCTTTTTCATATAAGGGAAAATAAGTTTTTCTTCCTTTGCAAAATGTTCCTGAAGCTCTTTTTTCAAATCTGAAAAAAGTCCGTGTAAGGGAACAAGCTGCTCCTGATGGTGTTCATAATGGGCCAGCAGGACTTTATTGATCAGTTCATCAATTTCTGCCAGCAGGATTCTTTCCTTTGAATGATGTGTATTTATAATATAATCAATTAAATCTGGGATATCCATCTCTGCCAGATGTTCCACAGCCAGCACTTGTCCTTTGTTTGATTTATGAGGTTTATTCACAATCTTTTTATTCAGCAGTTCGATAAAGCTTTTTGACTCTATTCCCAGCTTTTGCAGGGCCTCTTCCAGGGCATCCTTTCCGCCGCAGCAATAATCAATGTGAAAATCATTAAAGATCTCAACTGCTTCCGGATAGGCCTTAACCACATCAGTTACTTTCATTTTACCTGTAATCATAGTTCTCCTCCTCTTTCCTGAATTCTCTGTTTTTCAGAAATGTTTGTTTGTAAGGCCAGTATATCCGGAAAAGAGAATAAAAAATGTGATTCAGATCATTATTTTAATTTTTTTCATTCAAAATTCATTTTCAAAGACATCTCTTAAAATATCTTTGTTACGGACGTGAATCTTACGGTTGCCTTCTAACTCAATGGCGCCTTCCCTGGAAAGCTCGCCCAGCTTTCTGCTGATGGTCTCTCTTCTGACATTGATATAAGCGGATATGTCATCTCTGGTCAATTCAATGGTTTCACCTTTGATCCGGCTGCTTCTGAATAAAAGAAAGCCGGCGACCCGGGCCTTGGCATCGTTTACAGATAATAGCTGCACTAGTTCATTTGCAGCCGATAACTTTTGTCCCACCACGTTTAGTATTTTGACTCCGATCTCAGGTTTTTTTAAGATCAGTTCCTGAATATCTGTCAGGGAAATAAGACACACTCCGCATTCTCCCAGGGCAATGGCATTTGCTTCAAAGGCTTTCCCAGCGAATATGTTCTGTTCTCCGTAGATATCGCCTTCTGTCAGCATATCAAGAACGTATTCCTTTCCTTCCAGGGAATAGCGGCTGATTTTGGCTTTTCCGTAACGGATGATCAGTATTTTATCTGCCGGGTCATACTCATGAAAAACAGTTTCTCCTCTTTTATAATCCAGATGCCGGGCCTTTGATATCAATTCTTTCTGCTCCTCTAAGGATAGGGGTTCAAAAAGAGGGATTTTTGAGGTGCATAGTTTGCTGCAGCAATTACACTTAAATTCCATGCCGTTCTCCTTTCGGACATTTGATTTTTATAGGAATAATTATATGATATCTGACAAAGGGAGGGAAAGATATTTTTACAATATCCTTCCCTCCCTCTTTCTTTTGTATCCTGTTTTTTAGATTACACAATGGCCATAACAGCTTTCCTCTTATTTACAATTTACTAAATTATGATATAATGGGAATACTTCACAAAGAAAAAGCCTCATAAAATGAGGAGACCCCGGTTGGCAGGCAACCGGGGCAATTATGAAAAATCTATGTGCAATTTGACGGTTTAATCAATTTGACTCATATATTTTCTATGTATTTAGTATAAAAAACATATATGAACGGAATATGAACGGCCTGTAAACACATTATGAAAAAAGGAGGAAAGTATGGGAGAAAATTATAAGAACAGAAAGACCATAGTAATTGGCCATAAAAATCCGGATACAGATTCCATCTGTTCTGCAATCTGTTATGCAAATTTAAAAAGAGTGCTGACTGGAGAACAATATCAGCCAGGCAGGGCGGGCCGCGTCAACGAGGAGACACAATTTGTGCTCCATTACTTTGGAGTGGAAGCACCGGAGCTTGTGGAGAATGTAAAGACGCAGGTCCGTGATATCGAAATTCGTGAAACAAAGGGTGTAAAGAAAAACCTGTCCTTGAAAAAAGCCTGGAATCTGATGCAGGAAGCCAACGTAGTCACCATTCCGACTGTAACCGAGGATGGGATATTGGAAGGGCTGATCACCGTAGGTGACATTGCAAAGTCCTATATGAACGTCTATGACAGCAGCATTTTATCAAAGGCAAATACTCCGTATGAAAATATTGTGGAAACCCTGGAAGGGGCTATGGCAATCGGCGGAAAAAGCAAATATTTCAATCATGGCAAAGTCCTTATAGCGGCGGCAAATCCTGATATGATGGAATATTACATTTCAAAGGGTGACCTTGTGATCTTGGGGAACCGCTATGAATCCCAGCTGTGCGCTATTGAGATGGAAGCGGCCTGCATCATTGTCTGCGAAGGTGCGGCGGTATCCATGACCATCAAAAAGCTGGCTCAGGAAAGGGGCTGTACGGTCATGACCACCCCTTACGACACGTATACTGCAGCCCGTCTGGTAAACCAGAGCATTCCCATCAGCTATTTCATGACCACGGAAGGGCTGATTTCCTTTGAAGAAGACGATTACATTGATGAAATAAAAGAAGTTATGGCAAGTAAGCGCCACCGGGATTTTCCGATTCTTGATAAGGACGGAAAATACATGGGAATGATTTCCCGCAGGAATTTGCTGGGTGCAAAAGGAAAGCGCCTGATTCTGGTAGACCATAATGAGAAAACCCAGGCAGTAGAAGGCATGGAAAGTGCGGAAGTCCTGGAGATCATCGATCATCACAGGCTTGGTACCGTAGAAACCATTGCCCCGGTATTTTTCCGCAACCAGCCGGTGGGCTGTACGGCTACTATCGTTTATCAGATGTATCAGGAAAACAATGTGGAGGTTAAACCGAAGATTGCTGGCCTGCTGTGCAGTGCCATTATTTCCGATACCCTTTTATTCCGTTCCCCTACCTGTACGGAATCGGATCGAAAGGCAGCTCTTGCCCTTGCGGATATCGCAGGGATCCAGATGGAAAAATATGCTTCTTCCATGTTCGCGGCAGGAAGCAACCTAAAGGGAAAGACGGATGGAGAAATCTTTTATCAGGATTTCAAGAAATTTACCGTTGGGAAGGTGACTTTTGGAGTCGGACAGATCAGTTCCTTAAACGCCAAGGAGTTAGATGAGTTAAAGGACCGGATGGTGCCTTACATGAAAAAGGCAAGAGAAGAGCATGGCGTGGACATGATGTTCTTTATGCTTACCAACATTTTGACGGAATCCACTGTGCTGTTATGCGAGGGCCAGGGAGCAAAGCAGATGGTTATAGGAGCTTTCCGCGCAGAGGAAGAGGCGGCGGAAGACCATGTTGTAAGTCTTCCCGGCGTGGTATCCAGAAAGAAACAGCTGATTCCTGGCATTATGCTGGCGGTTCAGGAATAGGAGGCTGCCGGTCAATGAAAAAGAAAGAAACCAATGAAAATAAAAAGTCCGTAAAAAGCAGCAGGGTTACCTGGAAGCCGGGAAACATGCTTTACCCGGTTCCAGCGGTCATGGTCAGCTGTCAGCGGGAAGGGGAAAAACCGAATATCATTACCGTGGCATGGGCAGGAACCATCTGCTCCACACCGGCCATGCTGTCCATATCCATCCGTCCGGAACGGCATTCCTATAAAATTATAAAAGAAACCAGAGAGTTTGTGGTAAATCTGGCCACAAAGGATCTGGTACGGGCCACCGATTACTGCGGGGTGAAGTCCGGCAGGGATGTGGATAAATTTGCAGAAATGAGGCTGACGCCCTGTTCCCTGGAACATATCAAAGCCCCTGGAATAGAGGAAAGTCCGGTGAATTTAGCCTGCAAGGTCGTGGAGATCAAGCCCTTGGGAAGCCATGACCTGTTTTTAGCAGAGGTGGTGGGAGTGACCGTTGACAGCCGGTACATGGATGAGAAAGGGAAGTTCCACCTTAATGAGTCAGGACTTATATCCTATTCCCATGGGGAATACTTTGAACTGGGGAAAAAGCTTGGAAGTTTCGGCTATTCTGTGAAAAAGGCAGGAAAAAAGCCGTCGGGCAGGAGGAAGAACAAATGACGGGTAAGCTTGATAACATTACGCTGATCGGTATGCCGGCCTCCGGTAAGAGCACAGTGGGCGTTTTGCTGGCAAAACGCCTTGGATATTCCTTTGTGGACGTGGACATTGTGATCCAGGAGCAGGAAGGCTGCCTATTAAAGGAAATTATCGCCAGGGAGGGCCAGGAGGGCTTCCTGGCTGTGGAAAACAGGATCAATGCCGGTTTAAATGTCCATCATAGCGTCATTGCTCCGGGAGGAAGCGTGATCTATGGAAAAAAGGCAATGGAGCAATTAAAGGAGATCAGCACAGTGGTTTATTTAAAGCTTAGCTATGAAAGCATAGAGGAACGGCTGGGCAATCTGGTAGACCGGGGAGTCGTGCTAAAGGATGGTATGACCTTAAGAGACTTATATGAGGAGCGGGTTCCTTATTATGAGAAATATGCGGACATAACCATTGATGAAAACGGCCTTGATCCAGGAAAGACGGTAGACAGTCTTAGGGCCATTATGGAAGAACGGTTTGGCCTGACCACATAACAGCCGGTTTTTAAAACGGCCTGCATGCCTGGGAAAATTTAAAAGGTGTCCAAAAGTCAGATTTCGGCTTTTGGACACCTTTTTTGTTTAGATTTTCAATTGGAACCTTTGCATTAAAAGCTTCAGCATCTGAGCCTGTCCGGCCATCTCCTGGCTGGCGGCGGCGCTTTCCTCTGAGGTGGCGGAATTGGTCTGAATCACGCTTGCTATCTGGTCAATTCCCTGAGTTACCTGGGCAACCGCATATGCCTGGTCCTTAGAAGCGGTGGATATCTGATAGGTTAAGTCTGCTGCTGTTTTGGAGGACTGGACAATGCGGTCCATGGATTTTGCAGTCTCCTTTGCAATGTGATTTCCAGCATCAATGGAGGCCAGGGTGTGTTCAATTAATGTGGCAGTGTTTTTGGAAGCCTCCTGGCTTTTATTGGCCAGGTTACGGACTTCGTCTGCCACAACTGCAAAGCCCTTTCCGGCCTCTCCTGCCCTTGCTGCTTCCACGGCTGCGTTAAGGGCCAGGATGTTGGTCTGGAAGGCGATATCCTCTATGGTCTTTATTACCTTTCCTATTTCTGCGGATGCATTACTGATCTCCTCCATGGCATTTGTCAGATCCTGCATCTGTGTCTTGCCGTATTCTAATTCTGTCGCAGTATTGTTCACCTGCTGGTTTGTTTCTTTGGCATTTTCCGCATTAAGATTGATATTATTGGAAATATCATTGATGGTGGCAGCCAGCTCTTCAATAGAGGAGGCCTGCTCCGTCGCACCCTGGCTTAAGGCCTGGGCGCTGTCTGCCACCTGTTCGGCTCCTGAGGCCACCTGGTCTGAGGACTGGGTTATTTTCGCCATGACATCATTTAAAGAGTCTGTGAGATTCTGTATGGAGAGCTGTACGGAACGGAACTCTCCTTTAAATTCTTCCGGGTCATGGGGAATATCAAAATCTCCCTGTGCCATACGGCTTGTGGTGACAGAGATGTAATCCATGTAGTAGGATAGCCGTCCCATCATGGTCCTCATGCCGTCGGCAAGATGCCCAAGTTCATCCTCTGAACTGTATTCCAGCTGGCATTTTAAATCGCCCTGTGCCATCCGGTCTGCAACCATTTTCAGTTCGTCAATGGGACGGGTGATTCCCCTTGTAATCGCGATTGCAATAATCACGGAAGTACCAATGGAAATAAAGATAATGGTGCCCATAATTGCAATGAATACAGAGGTCTGGCGGGAAAGCTGGGCAGATTTTATATCTCCGGCGGCTGATTTATCCGACAGTATGGTATTAATGGTATCGGCGATTTCCGCTGCCAGAGGAGCTGCATAGCTTCGGAAAAAAGCCATAGACTCCTGGGAAGATTTTGAGGCAAGCTCGATGGTATGGCTGCGGATATCTTCATAGGATTTCATCTTTTCTGAAAGCTGGCTGTAAAGTTCCTTTTCCGAGTCTGTCTTCATCCTTGCCTGTACCAACTGCATCTTTTCATTTATCAAATCGACCTGTTTGGTTAAGATTTCCTTCTGCCTGGCGGTTTCAGCGGCATCTTCTGAATAGATTATGTATAACACTGTGGCACGGTGGGCTTGAAACGCCTGTCCCAGGCTTCCGATATCTCCTTGGGCAAATCCATAATCCTCCAGCTCCGCATGATATTCCTTATTAACGGCCCGAATGAGCAGGATCCCAATGGTTCCGGCCAGCCCTGAAAACAATACAACGATAACAAATGCAACAAGCAGCCGGTTCCCTACTTTTAGTTTTTTTAACATACAATTTCCTCCTTGGTTTTAAAGTCATATTTCTGTGAAGTGTTTATTCCCATGAATTTTTGGATAAATGTCAGATTTGGCATAATATTAGATAGTTATGTAATATTACATCTTTTCGTGAATTTCCTGAATATGGAATTACTAATAATTATAGTTATCTTTCCGATTTTAGTCAATATGGTAGATTCTGGTAGTTTCTTACGTGGAAATTTTCTTCAACAGGTGTTAGGAGACGGAAGTGATACTTGAGGACAGCTTTTGGGAGAGCAATATTTTACCATAATTAGGGCATTCTCCCCATCCATCATTCACCATGGTGACAGAGGTTGACATAATTTTTGTTGGGTGTATATTATAAAGCGAATCCTTTTATTTATTAACTGAAATTATTTATAACAGAAACGGGAGCTGAGATGAAACAAACCATAGAACATGCCATTGTATTGATTCCCTCTCTTGAGCCTGACAGAAGGCTTCCGGTTTATATAAAGGAGCTGGGGGAATACGGGTTATCCCGTATTATAATTGTGGATGATGGCTCTGGAAACGATTATCAGGATATTTTCAAAGAATTGGAGGAGCGGGGGTGTACCGTAATCCATCACAGCATAAACCGGGGAAAGGGCTTTGCTCTTAAAACGGGATATGATTACATAAGGGAACATGTGCCCGGCTATTCGTGCATCGTAACCGCGGATTCCGATGGACAGCATGCCCCAGAGGATGTTTATAAGCTGGCCATGGAAGCCGAAGGCCATCCCGATGCGTTAATACTGGGGGTAAGAGACTTTAGAAAGGCCGGAATACCGGCCAAGTCCCTCATTGGAAACCGTGTTACTTCTGCAATTTTTGCTGCACTGTACGGGAAATACCTTCCTGATACCCAGTCAGGGCTCAGGGCCTTTGGTCCGAAGCTGACAGGCCGGATGCTTGGCATAAAGGGAGACGGGTTTGAGTATGAAACCCAGGTCCTGACTACCTGCATCCGGTCTAAAATATCTGTCCTTACCATCCCCATTCAGACCATCTATGAAGATGAGAACAGGGGCACGCATTTTAAGGCTGTAAGGGACAGTTTAAAAATTATTGGTATCCTTGGGGCTGATTTTATGAAGTTCCTTTCCTCATCGGTCGTCTGTTCTTTCCTTGACATAGGAATAGCCTGGACGCTTCTTGACTTGCTGAAACCTTATATGAGGGGGGAGGATTTCCTTAGAATCATGATAGCCACGGCTTTTGCCAGATCGGTTTCAATCGCCGTGAATTATCTGTTTAATAAAAATGTGGTGTTTAAGGACAGGCAGGCTCCAGGCCACAGCCTTATCCGTTACTTAAGCTTGTGCGCATTCAATATACTGCTGTCCGCTGCCGGGGTCTATATCCTTTATCAGGCCCCGGGATTGAATGAAAAGGCGGCAAAGCTTCTCTGTGATGGGTGTCTGTTTCTCCTTGGTTATCAAATACAACAGCGCTGGGTATTTTCCCGCGCAGAGGGCGGGGTCCGTGAATAAAGAAGAGAAAAAACGAAATATAATTTTTATTATTACCATGGTCCTGATGACAATTTATCTGGGCTGGCGTATGATATTTACCCTGCCGCTTCATGAGGGGACCCTGAGCCTGATATTTGGAATATTGCTGGTGGCAGCGGAGACCGTTACGGTATTTACCTCCTTTGAGCTTTTTTATCAAAAGATGCAGATGAATAAATTTCATCTGGAGTGTCCGGAAATACCGGATGAATATTATCCTGATGTGGATGTTTTCATTGCGACCCATAATGAACCGGCCGATATTCTGTACAAAACCGTCAATGCATGCACGTTCATGGAATATCCCCATAAAAGCAAGGTACATATCTATATTTGCGATGACGGAAACCGCCAAGAGATTGCTGAACTGGCCAGGCAATTTGGAGTCGGCTACCTGGGGCTTGCAGATAATAAGGATGCAAAATCAGGTAACTTAAATAATGCTTTAAGTAAGACCTCATCTCCTCTTATTGCTACTTTTGATGCGGATATGATCCCCCAGCATACGTTTCTTATGAAGACCGTTCCATATTTCCTGCTTTCCAGATTCATAAAAGAAAACGGGAAGTGGAGGCTTAAAAGGGAAGAGGAGATTGACAAAAAGTTCAGGCTTGGACTAATTCAGACACCTCAAAGCTTTTATAACCCCGATCTTTTCCAGTTTAATCTGTATGCGGAAGGAAACATCCCCAATGAGCAGGATTTCTTTTCCAGGGAAGTCAATACTATGAGAAATACCTCCAACGCCATCGCCTATACCGGCAGCAACACCGTTATTTTAAGGGAGGCCATGGAGGAGATAGGAGGTTTTCCCTTAAAAACCATTACAGAGGATTTTGAGACAAGCCTGCGGATACAAAAAGCAGGATTCATCACCTATGCAACGGATGAGATACAGGGGGCCGGGCTTACTACCACAACAATAAAGAGCATGATCAGGCAGCGGGTGCGATGGGCAAGAGGCATCATTCAAAGTCTTCAGAATACCCATGCCATTGTTACGCCAAGGCTTCCTTTGATTGCAAGGCTTACATACCTTAATACTTTTTTATATTGGTGGTCATTTTTTAACAGGCTCATATTCATTATGTCCCCCATCCTGTTTGCCCTGTTTGATTATAGGATCGTGAACAGTCATTTCTGGGATGTGATCGTGTTCTGGCTTCCTGCATACTTTTTTTACAGTATATCCATGCGTTATCTCTCAAGCAACGTCAGGAACCAGAGATGGAGCCAGATCATTGACACCATATTTATGCCCTATTTGATTGTCCCGGTATTGCTTGAGACTTTTCACATCCATCAAAGAAAGTTTAAAGTCACCAATAAAAAGAAAGAAGGAAACGGCATTGGCTTTGAGTTTGCCGTGTTTGCGATTCCTCATGTAATTTTACTGGCACTGTCCGCAGCGGCCATGATGCGCTTTATCCATGGAAAATACGGCTGGGCATTATTTTACAGCAGCATTATCCTGTTCTGGATCATTCATAACATGGTTTCGTTATTCTATGCCATATTTTTTATGCTGGGAAGGCGTGCTTACAGGAGCAGTGAGCGGATCAGGGCAGAGGAAAATATCACCATACAATATAAGACTTTAACTTATGAAGCAAGGACGGCAGACGTTTCCGAAAACGGATTAGCCTTCTGGTCGGAGAAGCCTATATATCTTCCGGAAAATAAAACAGTGAAGTTTGTGATTACCACGTCTCATTATAAAGCCAGACTTGAGGGGAAGATCGTTTACGTGAAAGAGCAATACAAAGGCTGGCGTTATTCCGCAACGATCCGGGCAGTTGACGATGAAAACAAACGCCAGTATATGCAGATCATATATGACAGAATCCATTCCCTCCCAATGCAGATGGATTTATGGATCACCGCTTATGACGATATGCTGAGAAACATAAAAAAACGGTTGAAACAGCCGTTTAAAGACAAAAGAAAGATGCCCAGGATCCCCATGGAAAGACAAATTACTTTTACAAACGGAGCTGCCTGCAGGCTGGTTGATTTTAACTACCGCTATTTTTCGGTTTCCGATTTTAATACGAACGGAAGCCAGGATGATAAGTTCATCTATAATACAGAAAGCGGGATTCCATTGGTCCTGAAACGGACGAATATATACATACGGCATTCATCAGAGGAGCTATTGTCAGTTGTGAATTTGGATGACCTCACTGGGAAAAATCTAATCAATCAGATTTTGGTTGACATAATAAATACAGATGGAAAAGAGGTTAAAGGATGAGTGTTATAGTCCATATGATAATGGCAGCGGCGCTTTTTTGCTCCCTGTCCGGCTATATGGTATTTACAAGGGAAAAACTGGGGCTTCAGCCAGAATTCACTCCTGTTTTTGTCTGCTCAGCCATCGCCTGTATGGTTTATTTTTGCGGACTGGCCGGCTTTTTGCTGCCAGGGTCGATCGCTGTGCTTACCGCAGGAATCCTTCTGTTTTTCTTCTTTTTATTAAAGAAGATCAGAAACCGGTCCCATGGAAAATTCCGCATTTCCCTGTTCCAGGCGGGGTTTGCCGTTGGCAGCCTGTTCTTTTTTCAACTGCTGTTGGCCAGCAGGCTGGTACACTATGATAATTTCTCCCACTGGGCCATAGTCGTCAAGCAGATGCTCAGCACCAATGCATTTCCTGATGCCGCTTCTGCCTTGATTGATTTTAAAAATTATCCTCTGGGTTCTTCCTCGTTTCTATATTTTATCTGCCGCGTTGCCGGGAATTCCCAGGGGATTATGCTGGCAGCCCAGGGAATCCTTATTTTTTCCTGCTTCTATGCTATGTTCGGGGTGATCAGGGAAAAGAAGCGGTTTCTGCTGTTTGCGTTTCTGGCCGCAGGCTGTTCCCTGCTGTCCATATTTAACATTACCATACGGATCACCAATCTGCTGGTCGATTTTCTCCTTCCCATATATACCCTAGTATTATTTGTGATGATATACAGGTATCAAAGGGAAATAAAAAAGGCCTGCATTGGCATTATACCCGTAGCAGGACTTTTGATGATTATAAAAAATACCGGCACCATATTTGCGGGAATCGGGTTTCTTTATCTGATCTATGCCTGGTTAAAGAACAGGGATAAGCCTTTATGGAAAAATGGATTGGCGGTGCTTCTTTCCGTTGGGGTGTCTTTTATCCCATATCTTTTATGGAATATCCATATGTCGGTTAATTTCCAGGGGGTGGAAAACAAGTTTGAAGTTTCTGCCAATAACCTCCACGGTATTTCCGGTGGAAAAAGTCCGGAGGAGGTACGTCAGATCGTTGATCTCTTTGTTAAATCAGTGTTTGATATCAAAAGCCGTCCTGCCATGGGGATTCTGGGTTTTAATGCGATTGCCATAATAGCCAGTGTATTTGCCACCATTCTCTTAAAGAAAAACTGGAATTTATGGAAGGCGCTGATTGCGTTAAATGCTGTTCTTATTGGCTACTATCTTGGAATACTTGCTCTTTATGTCTTTTCCATGCCTCTTGACGAGGCACTCCGATTGGCAGGGTTTGAACGTTATGCATCAAGTATCGTGGTTTTATTTGCCGGAGGGCTGGTGCTGTGTGCGACCGTTGACATTGAGAATTCGTTTTATTATAAATATGGTGAGCTGCCGGATTACCGGGCGTTTAAAACCGTAGAAAGCAAGAACCGGTATCAAAAGGGAGTCATCATTTTTATGGCCTTGGCCATAACCCTTCTGATGTCTGAATACAATGGCATGCAGACCATACGGCGTTCCTATAAAACGACTCTGCCTTACAAAGTATACCAGGTTACGGGAGACCACTGGTATTCCGGCGGAAGGGTGGATGAAAGCAGGTATTTATTCTACGCATCGGACGCGGACAGCCAGGTAACGGATTATTACCTGCAATACATTGGCAAATACATGCTTTATGCCTCCAATGTAGACGGAATCTGTGCATTTTATGAAGATAACCTGATCCATCTGTTAAATAGCTATGACTACCTTGTTCTAGTTGAAAGCGATGGGGAAGCAAAACATCTGCTGAAAAAGTATTTTGGTGTTTCCGGGCAGGAAGGGATTTATAGGATTATTCATTCTAATGAGAGACTGGCAATTGAGCTGGTGGAATAAAAAACTGTATACAAATAAAGCCGCTTTATAATGAATGATGATGATTAATTGGTCATTAATCATTCAGTGATGGAGCGGCTTTTATTATTTTAAAACTTAAAACTGGTTCATAAGGTCATTAAAAATCTGGGCCTGACTGGAGAGATCTTCGCTGGTAGTTGTGCTCTCATCTGCTGTAACGAAATTGGGCTGTGAAAAAACTTAAAAACCACTTAAAAGGAATACCTGCTCAAAACATGCAAATGCACCAATGCTAATTTCACTTACATTTTTACGGTTTAACCGTCTGCTTTTTTGTAATTCCAATGGCTTAAAATATATATTAACTCATCCATCTATTCATAATTTAGTTTTTTCCAGTCTGTCTCTTTTTTTGTAAGAGTTCCGTTAAAATCAAAATTTTTTAGTATTCCTAAAAATTTTTTTATGTGAGTTGCTATTTTAAAATTGTTATTGTATAATTTAGAAAAGAATCGTTATTTTTAAGAATATAACGATTTTATATTTTTACTGTCGTTATTCTTGGGTGAGTATATCGAAAAGATAAAAGCAGGAGGGTTACATATGAGAAAAATAAACCGCCGGTATTTTGCGGTGATCCTTTTAGTTCTAAGCATGCTGCTGTTAGCAGCATTCTCCTTATCCTTTTTGGTGGGGAGGTATGCTATACCGCCTAAAACTGTATGGGAAATCATTCTTTCCCGCTTCTTTCCGATTGAACCTACTTGGGAAGAAACGCTGGAGACTGTAATTTTGCAGGTGCGTCTGCCCCGTATCTTGTTAGGAATTCTTGTAGGAGGCGCACTTTCGCTTTCAGGAGCAAGCTATCAGACGCTGTTTAAAAATCCCATGGTATCTCCGGATATTTTGGGCGTATCTGCCGGCGCAGGCTTTGGGGCAGCCCTTGCAATGATCAATGATGCCTCCTGGTGGGAAATTCAGCTTTGCGCGTTTGCTTTCGGAATGGCAGCAGTAATATTGACCTATTTTATTGGCTATACAATCGGACGTCAGGCAATTACGGTGCTGATTCTTGGAGGACTTGTGGTCTCCAGTCTGTTCCAGGCGCTGCTTTCCATTGTAAAGACTATGGCAGATACCGACAATGCGCTGCCCTCCATTACCTTTTGGCTGATGGGCAGTCTGGGAAGGGGATCCGGCCGGGAGGTCTTGTTTTTGCTGCCTGCTGTTATCGTTTCATCGATACTGCTGTTTTTGTTCCGCCACCAGATCAACGCGCTTTCCACAGGGGAGGACGAAGCAGCCGCGTTGGGTGTGAATGTGCCTCTTACCAAGCTGGTTGTGGTGGTTGCGTCCACGCTCATGACTGTTTCCGCTGTCAGTATCAGCGGAATTATCGGCTGGGTGGGTCTGGTGGTGCCGCATATTGCGCGTATGATCAGCGGTTCCAGCTTTTCCCGACTGGCTCCGGTTTCTTTTTTAATTGGTGGCTGTTTCCTGCTGGCAATAGACGATATTGTACGCGGAATTGAAGGGGTTGAGCTGCCCCTGGGTGTGCTGACCGCTTTAATAGGTACGCCAATTTTCATATTGCTTTTATACCGTGTCAGAAAGGGGTGGTCATGATGCTTGAAGTGAATGGCATCAGCTTTTTTTATAAACCGGATCGGATGATTTTGGAAGACATTTCTTTTCAGGCGGATAAAGGAGATATTGTATGCCTGCTGGGTCCTAACGGAACAGGAAAGACCACATTATTGAGGTGCCTGCTGGGGTTCAGCAAAATGAAATCCGGAAGCATACGCATTGACGGAAAGGATATGTCATCGTCTGTTTCCTCGCGTCGGCGCGCGCGCATGATGGCCTATGTGCCCCAGTCCAGCGGCATCACATTTCCCTACGAGGCATTTGAGGTTGTTTTGATGGGAAGGCTTTCCCATCTCTCTTTGGGGGGCTCGCCCAGCGAAAAAGACCGCTCTGTTGCCCGGGAAGCGATGGAACGCATGGGGATTCTCGAACTGGAACATACGCTGTTTCAGGAACTGAGCGGCGGTGAGAGGCAGATGGTGCTGGTTGCGCGCGCTTTAGCACAGCAGTCTGATATCTTAGTTATGGACGAGCCAACCGCCAATCTTGATTATGGCAATCAGGTTAAGATGCTGCGTGTAATCAAAAAACTCTCTGCACAGGGGTATACCGTCTTAATGACCTCTCATTTTCCAGAGCACGCCTTTCTTGCCTGCAGTCGTGTGGTGATGATGCAGGACGGATATATTATGGCCCAGGGAACACCGGAAGAAGTGGTCACCAGTGACTCCCTTTCTTCGCTTTATCAGACACCGGTCCATGTCACTGAAACAGACATCAACATGGACGGACGCGCAGTTAAGGTTTGCGTTCCGCTTATGTTTTGATAATTTAAAAATATCAGGAGGAAGTATTTATGAAATCAGTAAAATTAACAGCTGCATCACTTTTAACGACGGTGCTTCTGCTGGGCAGCATTACGGGCTGTTCACAGAAAGCGGCCCAAATTGAGCCGCCGTCTTCCGTAGCAGCAGTCACTACTGAAGCCCCATCTTCACAGACGGTTTCAGCAGAACCGGATCCCGGTGCCGAACGTACAATTACGGATATGGCAGGTCGTACGGTTACTATTCCGGCGCAAATTGAAAAAATTGGTACCTTTGGATCCGTAGGTGTTCTTAACGCCTTTGTGGAGCTGATGGGGGATGGCTCCAAAATTTGCAACGATATGCCGGAAAACTTTACGAAAAATGACAATTGGAAGCTGCAATACGAGTTTGCACCTCAAATTAAGGGTGGTCCTATTTTCGAAGCCAATAAAGAGATTGCAATGGAAACCGTACTTGCAGCCAAGCCGGACGTTTGCTTTACCATGACAAAGGAAACTGCAGAGCTTCTTGAAAAAAATGGAATCAGCGCAGTTTATCTGGCCTGGTCGGAGATAGACGATGTTAAAAAGGCGGTCACACTGATGGGCGAGGTGCTGAATAAACAGGAGACCGCTGCTGATTATATAAAATACTTTGATGAGAAGTTAGCCAGAGCTGAGGAACTGACCAAAGACATTACTGATAAAAAATCCGTGCTTTACGGCAGTGTTACCACACTCACCCAGCCTCATAAAATTGCTGAGTGGTGGATTGCGCAGGCAGGCGGAGTCAGCGTCACTGACGACGGGCGCAAGGAGGATACTCTGACCTATACATTAGAGGACTTACTGAAATGGAACCCGCAGGTCATGATTCTTACCGCTAAATCACAAATTGCAGAAATCGAGGCTGACAGCCGTTTTGCTAATATTACCGCTGTAAAGGATAAAGCGCTTTATGTGACGCCTACTGTTGCCCATGTATGGGGAAACCGTACGGTAGAGCAGCCGCTTACCATCTTCTGGGCAATGAACAAGCTTTATCCTGAAATTATGAGCCGGGATGAGCTGGCCAAGGAAATCAAATACTTTTACAGCCACTTCTTCCTTTATGAGATGAGCGATGAACAGGTTTCAGAAATCATTGACGGAAAGTAAGAGGGAACGGCATGTATTTAGACAGCGAGCACTTTATAACAAGGGCTGAGGCGATTAATGCCTTAATGGCACGATGGACTCCGGACATTGCAACGGAAATTTTACCCTTGGAGCAATCGAAGGGCAGAATCTGCGCGCGGGATGTTTTTTCACAGAATACGCTGCCCGTATGCCGCAGTTCGCAGGCGGATGGCATTGCTGTACGCTTTGCAGATTTTATGAACGGTATTCCGGACACTTCTGTATGGAAAAAGGATCTGGATTATGCAATGGCAGATACCGGAGACGATTTTGCTGACGCTTTTGACACTGTTATTCAGGTGGAGGACCTTGTTTATAACGCTTCGGGCACATTTTCCATTGTACCCGAAGCACCAATTGTGCAAGGACAGCTGGTCAGTCCACAAGGTTCTATGCTGCGTTCCGGAGAACTTTTACTTAAAAAAGGGGATATTGTGCATCCCATGCAGCTATGCCTTTTGGCGGCAGGCGGTATCTCTGCGCTTGAGGTTGTAAAGCAGCCGGTGGTGGCTTATATTCCTACAGGAAACGAGCTGGTTCGCCCAGGGGAAAAGCCGCAGCGTGGACAGAATGTGGAAACCAATGGCTTGATGATCAGCGGATATATGGAGGAATGGGGGGCGGTTATCCGGACCTATCCCATTCTCCCTGACAATCGAAAGCTGCTGGATGAAACATTGACCGATGCGTTGCAAAATGCAGGCATTATCCTGATTAACGGGGGATCTTCCAAGGGCAGCGAAGACTATACGGTTCGGCTGCTGGAAAAGCGCAGCAGCTATCTGCAGCACGGCATAAAGTCCATTCCGGGAATTCCGGTTGCGTTGGCGATCGTAGACGGAAAGCCGGTTATCAACCTGCCAGGTCCGCCTTTCGCAGCGTTTTGCGCTTTGGATTGGTGTGTCCGCACATTGGTTTACCAGGCGCAAGGACGCACTATGCAGCCCCAGCAGAGGGTAAAGGCGGTTTTGCAGCAGGAGGTGCATAAACCTGCACCTTATGAGTTTTACCTGCGGTTAAAGGTATATAAGACTGCGGACGGATTCTATGCGGAGCCGCTGTCATGGGGCAGCCGGTTTGCACAGGCAATGAACTGCAATGCGCTAATGGTGATACCGGTAGGATCGGAGGGGCATCGCAAAGGCGATGTGATTGAGGCAGAGCTGCTGTATGAACTGCCGGATGATGACGAAAGGAGGAGTTAATGTGGAGCGCGGCCTTACTCCTGCAGAAGCGTTGGAATTGATGCAAAATGCACGAAATTTAAATCAGCCTGATGCCGCATTTGATCTTTTTCGGCGTGCATGTCAAAAAAGAAAGCAGATCCTCGGTGATCAACTATGGTGGACATCCGGTTCTGGTGGCATTTTTCCGTGCCATGTGGTTCCGCGCTGTTCTTATTGCAGCTTCTTTACGGAAGATCATTTTCCAATGGACGCTCTTTTAAGAGGATTGGAACTGATTGAAGATATGGGTATCCGGCAATTTCATATCAGTGGGGGAACCGATTTAAACGGCGGTTTTGAGGAACCGCTTCTTGCGATGGTGAGGACAATCCGCGACCATTCCAACCTGGAGCTTGAAGTGAATCTGGGGCCTTCTTTTTCCGAACAAACAGTTCTTGAACTAAAGCGCTTAGGGGTAGAGAGTGTTACCAGTTCACTGGAATGCACCAATCCTGAAATATTTAGTGCTGTAAAGCCCGGTGACAGCCTCCCCAGGCGTCAGAAGCTTCTTGAAATCTGCGAGGAGCTTGAAATGCCCAGCCGCACTATGATGCTGGTAGGGCTGGGAGAAAGGGATGCAGACCGAATTGCCCAACTGTTTTATCTTAAACAGTTTAACAGGCTGTATCAGTTAAGGATCTCCCGTTTCATGCCTTTTGCGGGAACGGCGCTTCAAGCACATCCACGTTGCTCACCGTGGGAAACCGCTCTTGTAACTGCAATTGCAAGGTTAATTTTGCCCGGCCGGGAAATCAGCCTTGCGGCGGGCAACAGCCCGGAGGACATTCCGCTATGGTATTTGGCCGGAGGGGGAAATCAGCTGCTGGGCGTTTCCATTACAAAGCGGGCGCCAAAAGCATCTTCCGAGGTTATTGTGCATGAAATCGGAAACCATATATATGTTGTAGACAAAAGAAAAGAAATCGAACGCATACTCGAAGGAATGCTATTAAAGATTTAGAAACTGCTGATATGTTTTTAAATAAAACGATGTAAAGGTGTATCTTATGGGAAATATTTTGTTAAAAGAAACTGCTGCACTTGTGCAAAACTGCCTGGGCAGTGATTTAGAAGCGATTACTGTAGAAAGAGCGGTATTCGGGCTGTTTTTTTCTGGAGTAAAGCTAAGCAATGGTATGGGAGGCTTGTGTTTCACTCCGGTTAAGGAAATCCCGGAGGCTGTGTGCTGTCCCAGTTCTGCGAAAGCAATGCCCTTATCCGGCAAGCTGAAGGGCCGCAGCCCAGCAGATTATCTATCTGATTTGGACCATTCCAATATTCTGCGAAAAACATTGGCAATTTCCACCTTGAATGCTCTGTCCGCTGCCTGTTGGCAAAGTGGAGCTGCAAAAGGGTATCAGCTTCAAACAGGGGTGGATGCCTTTGATGATGTGCAGATTCCTAAAGGAGGAAAGAGCGTAGTTGTGGGGGCTTTGGTTCCCATTTTGAAAAAGCTGATTGCCGCTGAGGCCGACTTTAAGGTACTTGAGATGGACAACCGTACTTTGAAAGGAAAAGAGCTTGAGCATTATGCACATCCGGAAGATGCATCAATCTATATTCCTGAGGCTGATCTTTTGGTTATTACAGGTGTTACTGTGCTCAACGACACCCTTCCGGATTTACTGAATATGATAAAGCCTGGTGCCCAGGTGATTGTCACAGGGCCAACTGCCAGCATGCTTCCGGATGCCTTTTTTCAGCGAGGGGTCACGACAATGGGCGGTGTTCTGGTTACTAAGCCGGATGAAGTGCTTGATATCATCAGTGAGGGTGGTTCGG
Organism: Lacrimispora sp. BS-2; assembly: GCF_040207125.1. Lineage (NCBI taxonomy): Bacteria > Bacillati > Bacillota > Clostridia > Lachnospirales > Lachnospiraceae > Lacrimispora > Lacrimispora cavernae. The sequence continues at coordinate 3,503,466 of NZ_CP157940.1, read as the reverse complement.
GCTATCATTTCTTTGGAAAAAGTGCAGAACGGCTCATCATAAATAAAAGTTAATCCAGGGTCCCAAATTGATATTGGTACCATATTCCGTTAATAACTTCATCATAGAATAATTTATGTATTGTTATGATTTATTGGTTGATAGTTAGAATAATAGAAATTTGAGACCAATTTTATAATTGTCTGTGAGTACGAAACGATTCACACAATTTCCCAAATGTGTTAGCGATAGTCATTGGAATATTTAATAAAAAATAACTATTAAGAAGATCCTTCAGGCATTTAACTGCCTGAAGGATTTTAGCGTTACAGGAAGCATTATTTTAAGTTAAGGACGGTACAACTGGGGAAAAGGAAGATTAATCTGATTTTGATATAATAATAGTAAGCCAAAGTTTGACAAGGAATGATAAGAAAATGCTGTTTCAAAGAAAGCTATACCAAAAAACGATTGCACGCTATGGAATCAATCCACGGGAGGAATGTGTAAAACTACTGCACAGGAGAACTAAGGATGTGGATACATTTACTAGGAAGTAAAAGAGCTAAAAGAACTTAGTATAAAGCTAAAAGTTGGTTAAGGAAAAAGTTTCATGGATGATCTGCATGGTACGCTTTGCAGAGTAAAAAGGAGATTCACTCCTTGGTAAGTCATATCGAAAGGTATGGGTACCTCGCCTTATACGATGCCATATACTTACCATCTCCTAAATTCTTTATTAAAAGCAGTTTTATTATAAAATGAGGTTGTTTCAAAGAGTATCTGTTGACAAATAGTCTCAATTTCTTATGTTCAGCATAGTTCTAGCAGTTCAATACTGATACCGATAAGGGGCCTCTTCAATTACCCTATGGGTACGAGATGAAGTCCTCCAAAGGGGGAAGCAGCCATCATACATTTCGAAAGTCAGGCTGTATGCCAATTACCATACCAAAGCATGAGCCGATTAAAAAGGTATATGTACAGATGGTGAGAGAAATTGTTGAAAGTGAGATGCCAGACAATGAGAACAGTTGATGAATATATGAACCTACATTATAGAATGGAGATAATTGAGGACTCTGATGAAGGAGGATATGTTGTATCATTTCCAGACTTAAAGGGGTGTATAATCTGTGCAGATACTATTGAAAAGGCTATTGATAATGCAAAGGAAGCAAAAAGGGCCTGGCTGGAGGCTATGCTTGAAGATGGTAATGAGATACCGGAGCCAGATGATCTGGATAAATATTCCAGACAGTTTAAATTGAGAATACCTAAGTCATTGCATTGCCAGTTAGCGGAACATTCAAAGAGAGAAGGGATCAGCATGAACCAGTATTGTTTGTATCTTCTCGCCCAGAATGACAGGGTACGGAATTGAAAAAGGATTTATCAAAGCAAGGCAGGAACTTTCACCTCAAACAGATAAGCATCATGTAAAGTGAGAGCCTGCCCTGCATTACTGGTCGTAAATTGTCCCATACACATGATTTAAGGCTTGATTACTAGGATTATGAGTGATATACTGTATCCGTTGATGAGGGTTTAAAAAGAAAAAGGACTATCGGTTTTTTTACAAAACTGTGTAAAAACTGTGTAGTAACCAGTTCCTTAAAGCCATCATCAGTATAATAAGGCCGTGAAACCCTCGATTTTACAAGGAATTTCACATGACGACCGGTGTGTTCGAGACCTTCCACACCTAAAACAAAACTAAAGGAGAAATGAATATGCATTACAAAACTTCAGAAAAGACCTATTTTATGGTTTTTTCAGCGGCGATTGCTGCAGTCTACACTGTGCTGACCATGATTTTTGCACCTGTCAGCTTCGGCCCCATCCAGTTTAGGATCTCAGAGATTCTTTGCATTCTGCCATTTTTCACTCCGGCAGCAATTCCTGGATTGTTCATTGGGTGCTTTCTGTCAAATTTATTATGCGGAGCAGCTACCTTGGATGTGATTTTCGGAAGCCTTGCAACTCTGATCGGAGCTATCGGTTCCTATAAGCTTCGGAAAAACAGATGGCTGGTATGCCTCCCGCCGATTTTGGCAAATACCATTATCATCCCATGGGTTCTACGGTATGCTTACGGCTCAGAGGATATCATCTGGTACGCTATGCTTACGGTTGGAGCAGGGGAAGTTCTGGTGATTGGAGTTCTTGGAAACATACTGCTTGGCGTGCTGAACAGCTACAGGCATGTAATATTCGGGCGTTTTATGTCAGATAAATAATAGTCTCTGGAATTATACGGTGCCGCAGCATAGCTCCATGTATTGAAAAGCTACTTTTGAGCTTGTTCAGGTGTTTTGTAATTAGCAGCCTGAATAAGCTTTCTTTGTTATAAATAGAAGAAGAATTCTATAAAAGAATTATTACAGAGAGTGTTTTCTTCCCTCATATCACAGAAATTAAAAGGCAGGTTACAATCAATATATTAATTTTATCTAAATGTAAAAAAAGTTACCAAAATGTAACTGTCTTCGTTTATAATTATAACATAACATAAGGATGATGGTGGAAATTATGTCAAAAGGAAGAGTGAGTGTAGTTCGCGGTACCGACCGGTATATTACCGTGGCAGTGGATGAATGCAACGATTGGAGTATTAAGGGGGTTATGTTTCATTGCGATGAATCTCAGGGAATTCAATACGGCAGTATGCTGGAGATGATTTTAAATATGGACCGTATATTTGATTCCATGGGTTGTCCAAAGCAGACATTTCAAATGCGTCATTTTCCCGGGACCAATCTTCCAGATTTTGCAACGAGGATCAGTAAGGAGGAAGAACGAAAAGGAAAACGGAATACTTTCCGTATATATGTGCAATATCGTTACCACGCCAGCTGGCAGGGGCTGATCCACTGGGAGGAAGGAGACCGGCAGGAGCCGTTTGAAAGCACGCTTCAATTAGTACTTATAATGAACAAGATGCTGGGAAGAGATTTCCAGATGGGACAGGAGGGGGAATCATTGAATACCTTCCATGTAGCTATAGATGCTTATGATTCCGGGCGGATTCTGGGAAACTATCAAAATATACCTGCTGATTTAACAGAACGGCACGAAGCCATGGCTGATCTTGCAGGAACCCTGGGGAATTTTATGAAAGTCAGGGTTTTAAAGGAAAAAATTCCAAAATATGGAATGCAATACGGACGTATGATTTCCAATGAGGTTTGTTCTATGTGCAGGAGAGGCGGGCAAAAGGCAACCTTTTCAATTAAAATAATGTTTCGTGAGCATTCTACATGGCAGGGTGTTATTTACTGGCGGGAAGGCAGGGTGGAACAGTCCTTTAGGAGCTTTAAGGAAATGCTTTACCTGATGGTATCTGCAGTGGTAATTCCGGGGGAAGGCAGTGGTAACCTTGAGGAAGAGGTGACGCCGATTGCTCTGGGATCATAAGGACTGTGTCATAAAGTGCACTTTACAGAACATAAAATCTGTAAGGTGCATTTTTTGGATTGTAATTATATTGTAGATTTTCTCGGTGCTTTCTTATATAATAAAGAAGAAAGCAGTTGCCTTTACGGAAGAAAAGCGGTAAAAGTAAAGGAAGGCATTATTTATTACAGAAAACAAAATTAAGGATGGAAAAAGCATGTATCAAATTGATTTTCATAAACCAGAGGCAATTCATTTTATTGGAATAGGCGGAATCAGCATGAGCGGGCTGGCAGAAATTCTCATTGATGAGGGATTTACCGTTACCGGGTCAGATTCCCAGAAGTCAGAGCTGACACGGCATTTAGAGACAAAGGGTGCAGCAATCGCATATGGCCAGCGGGCAGAGAATATTAAAGAAGGAATTGACGTGGTCGTCTATACCGCCGCCGTTCATCCCGATAATCCGGAATTTGCACAGGCCAAAGAAAAAGGACTTCCAATACTCAGCCGTGCAGAACTTCTTGGACAGATGATGAAAAATTATGAGAACTCCATAGCCGTATCCGGAACCCACGGAAAGACCACCACCACATCTATGATCACTGAGATTCTTTTGGCAGCTGAAACGGACCCCACCATATCGGTAGGCGGAATTTTAAATTCCATTGGCGGCAATATCCGGGTGGGTGGTCCCAGGCTGTTTGTAACAGAAGCCTGTGAATATACCAATAGTTTTCTCTCCTTTTTCCCCACCATGGAGGTAATTCTGAACATAGAGGCTGATCATCTGGATTTCTTTAAAGATATTAAGGATATCCGTCATTCCTTCCGCCTGTTTGCTGAAAAGCTTCCTCAAACCGGCTCTCTGGTGATTAACAACGACATAGACAGCAGGGAAGAGATCACACAGGGACTGCCATGCAACGTGATCACATTTGGCAAGAAGCCGGGAAGCAGATATCAGGCCGAAGCCATCCGTTTTGACGAATTGGCAAGAGCTACTTATGATTTAAAGGTGGACGGAAATGTTGTGGATACTGTAACACTTGGCGTTCCGGGAGAGCATAATGTGTATAATTCTCTGGCAGCTGCGGCAGTCTGTACAGAGCTGGGAATTTCTGTAGAACTGATTAAAAAGGGTTTGAAGCGCTTTACCGGCACCAACCGGCGTTTTGAAAAAAAGGGAGAGCTGTCCGGTATCACCATAATTGATGATTACGCCCACCATCCTCAGGAAATCAAGGCGACTCTTGAAACGGCAAAGCACTATCCTCATCAGAAGCTGTGGGTGGCATTCCAGCCCCATACCTATACCAGGACAAAGGCATTTCTGGACGAATTTGCAGAGGCCCTGTCCCTGGCGGACGAGGTGATCCTGACGGACATCTATGCGGCCCGCGAAGCAGACGATTTAGGCATCAGCTCTAAGGATATTGCGGAGAGAATCGAGAAAAGAGGAGTAAAATGCCATTATATTTCATCCTTTGATGAGATTGAGACATTTATTTTGGAAAATTGTATACACGGTGATTTGTTGATAACTATGGGGGCCGGAGACATAGTAAAAGTGGGGGAAAAGCTTTTAGGCTTATAGTTATCCACATTATCCACATAGTTTTCAACATTTTATGTTAAGAAGCTATGTGGATTTTTTAATTTACATAATTTATATTCTTACAATTTACAAAATCTCGGTTTTATCAGCAAATCGACATGATTCGGTGGAGAAATCCTAATTATGTATACTTGGTTTCCACATTATCCACATTATCCACAATTCATTTAGTGGATAACTGCCCCTATTTTCTTTTGCTGGGAGCTGTGGTATGATATTCACGAAGGCAATGAGCAGTGCGAAATAGGACATGACAAGATTTTCGTTGTGCTTGCACATAAGAAAATCTTGTCATGGCCTATTTCATAGGGGCGAATGCCCGTGAGCGAGAGAAGCCTGCGGCTTCTCTCGCTGCACTGCGGACTGGCGTTACAAAAAAGGTGAGGTTATGTCATTGAATATTAAAAGCAGTTTCAAGATCAACGTTACGGTGATTTCCAATGAGTTCATTGATGAACATATGGCTGCCGCCAATGGAGAATATATAAAAGAATACTTATATTTGATGCGCCATGAAGGGGAAGAAATCACCGTTTCCATGATTGCGGATGCGTTAAACCATACGGAAGCGGATGTAGCCCGGGCTTTATCCTATTGGAAGAATGCCGGAGCCCTTAAAGAGTGCACACCAATAAAACAGACTGTATCCCCAGCGGCATCTGAGACAGCCTGTTCCGGAATAACCCCAGAGAAACAAGCGCCCCCCCCATCCCCTGTCCCCCGTACGGTCTATTCGCCCGAAAAGATAAGCGGTCTTGCCGGAGATGAGGACTTTTCCCAGCTTCTTTATATTGCCCAGAAATACATGAATAAGGTATTCACCCAAAGGGAGTGCGAGGTGTTCGCCTATCTATATGACGGCCTGCACATGCCTGCTGAGCTTTTAGAATATGTGGTAGAATACTGTGTGCAGGGCGGGCACAGCAGCATCCGTTATATTGAAACAGTAGCTATCAGTTGGCATGAAAAAGGGTTCCGGACCGTGGATGATGCCAAGAGCTATGCTCTTACCTTTACCAAGGATTCCTTTGCTGTCATGAAAGCCTTTGGATTAAATGACAGGAAGCCGGGAGATATGGAGAGGGATTTTATAGATAGATGGTTCCGTGCCTATGGATTTACCAGGGAGCTGGTGATTGAAGCCTGTAACAGGACCCTGGCAGCCACCCATGCACCCAGTTTCCAGTATGCGGACAAGATATTGGAGAGCTGGAAAAAAGCCGGGGTTCGCTCCATGGAAGAGGTCAGGAAACAGGATGAACAGTATGCGGGCCGCATGAGGAACGGAGAGCAGAAGTCAGGAAAAAGCGGAGAAAATAAACAGGTTCAAAACCAAAAGGGAAAAAAGGGACAGAACCAGTTTCAGAATTTCCCTCAAAGGGAGATTGATTATGATGCACTTGTTCTAAGGCAATTAACGGAGCGGCAGTAGTTTACATAAGGCAGCAGGAGAAATGGAGGTAATTATGGCGCTGAGCAATTCACAGTACGATGCTATCATGCGGGCATATGGGCAGCAACAGTTTAAGAACCGCCATGAACAGGAGGAGAGGATTGCGGAAGTATACCGTAAGATTCCGGTCATTAAAGAGCTTGATGATTTCATCAGCACCAGTGCGGTGACCAGTGCGCGCAGACTGCTTGACGGGGACAAGGGAGCCCTTAAGGACTTAAGAAGTGAAATTGCAGACTTGAGAGAACAGAAGAGTGTTCTTTTAAAGGCGGCCGGGTTTTCGGCAGATTATATGGAGATGCGGTACCGGTGTCCGGATTGTAAGGATACCGGATACGCAGATGGGATCAAGTGTCACTGTTTCCGCCAGTCTGAAATGAAATATCTTTATGCCCAGTCAAACATTGAACAGATTATTGCGGTGGAAAATTTCAACACTTTCTCTTATGACTACTTTGATGATACCAGGGTGGTCCCCATTCTTAACAGGACTGTCAGACAGTATATGGGACAGGTTGTGGAGACCTGTAAGAACTTTGTAAAGGGATTTACCACGGAACATGGAAACCTGCTGTTTACGGGTCCTACCGGAGTCGGTAAGACGTTCCTTACCAACTGCATTGCAAAGGAGCTGATTGACCGGTATTATTCCGTAATATATTTATCGGCCAATGATCTGTTTGAGGTATTTTCCAAAAACCGGTTCGATTACCAGGATGAAGAGGATATGAAAGGGATGTACCAGTATATTCTGGACTGTGACCTTCTGATCATAGATGATTTGGGGACAGAACTTAATAACAGCTTTACATCTTCAGAATTGTTTTACTGTATCAACGAACGGCTTAATTCTTCCAGGGCCACCATTATTTCCACCAACCATCCCATGAATGAGCTCAGGGACCGGTATACGGAACGAGTGACCTCCAGGCTGATCAGCCGCTATACGGTGATTCCTCTGTATGGAGATGATATTCGTATCAGAAAAAAAGAAAAACGAGCCAGGTAGCTAAAAATCCAGGAGGCCCTTTTGTGCAGTCGGACTCCTGGATTCTTTATGTTCTTTTGGGCTGTCAGAGACTGGCAAGCCGTTCAAAAAGTCTGTTGATATCTACCTGGCCATATCCCCAAATATTATTAGGATAAACATTGGTGCTGCTGCGCGTTGCACTGCTTATTAAGAGACGGTTCACATTATTACCGGTCATTCGGGGATAATTACCTCTGACAATCGCCCATTCAAACACCATGGCAACCATTCCTGCTGTATGGGCCGCCGCAGCTCCGGTACCTGTTACGGATCCATACTGGCTTCTGGGGACCGCACAGGTGAGCTGGTTGCCAGGTGCAGCCAGGTCAGGCTTGATCTCGCCGATTCTTGTATAGCCTCTGCCGGATTCCGGCAGGATGCTGTTATTCGTATCGTCATAAGCGGCCACCGTCAGCTGATGCCTTCCATTTCCCGGAGCGGTTATGGTGGTATCAGGATTTGAATTGAGAAAATACGTTTCTCTTGAGATAAGGTCTCCGGAAGGCAGCCAGGAATGGAAAGAGAAGGGTTCGCTTTCAATGTTCTGTACCCGCAAGTACCAGATTCCGGGCAGGAGGTTGTTAAAACGCAGCAGGATGAGCTGATCTCCGTTTCCCTCCTCAAATAAGATGTTGTTAACGTAGATGGTAGTCTGGTTAAATATGAAACTGAACCGTCTGCATTGGTTGAAGGTAGGAAAAACCGGCTGGGTGGATTCCCGGTTGGGAGAAGAGATATCTATGGAAAGCCTTGCCGGAGCGTATGACCAGATCTCCATGGAAAACATAGTATCACTGCTCCCCACTCTTAACTCAAAATCATTGTAATAGGGGGCTGCATTCGTAGCATTAAAATAATGTCTCTGATGGTTTGCTTCATTGCCGGCGGAAACGCACACTCCGATTCCAGGCAGTAGTGTGAGGTAATCGATGTAGTTGTCAATGGCTCCTCTGCCGTCATGGCCTCCCTGGCTGCTTCCTAATGCAATGCATATCACAAGGGGGCGGTTATACTGCTGCGAAATCGTGGCCGCATAACGGATGCCGAGAATGATATCGGATTCCTGATAGCAGAGAGCATTTTCCGGGGCAAAGAAGATCCTCTTTATATTTTGTTTTGCTTCTTTCAGTTTAACGACTACAAGATCAGCCTGTGGTACCACACCGCTGAAAGCTTCGGCATCATTTGGGGTACCGGCCAAAACGCTGGCTATGGCAGTTCCGTGACCGATAGGATCTGTTGTGGGGACAAGGGATAAAGGGTCTTCTGAGCTTAAGGCCGCATTGATCTGCTCCCTGCTGTATTCGGAACCGAATGTAAAGGTATCGGGAATCGTACCGGTTTGCTCTGTCTGGTCCCACATAGAGAGGATACGGGTGGTTCCGTCATTATATTTAAATGCGGGATGCTGGTAGTCGATTCCGGTATCAATGACAGCCACCAGGACTCCTCTGCCAAACAGGGACAGGTAAGGGTTTCTCTGAACGGTGGATATGCCGGATTTTTCCAGGCTCGTAGTTGAGGTAAGCGTATAGAGAAAGGGGAAACTGTTATAGGGATGACGGCCTAAATCACAGGGATCTACGGTGCTGACAGGTACATGCAGAAGAGAATCCCTTATATTTAAAAAAGTGATATTATTTCCAGTATCATAGGAAGGAGCCAGGGTATTACTGATAATTAAGTCATAATAATTATTATCCAAGATTTTTAACAAGATTAATCCTCCCTGTATTTAATGGGTACATGATACATTTTATGCGGAAAAACGTCTATTATGAAGATCACCTGGAGTATTGCTGGGAATTCAAAGCTCAGTCTGCAAGGCCGGTTTTTTATTTGGAAAGGCGTTAGAGAAAAGGTTTGGCTTCAAACGTAAGAAATTAGCAGTTGCATCAAGTGTGCCTAACAGTTACAATGAAATATAAAGAGTCTTAATCGCATCGATTAACTTGACTATTTTCGTACATAATGTTATAAAAGAACCGTTGCATTGTATTAGGATACGTTGGAGGAGAAAAGAATGCTTTACGAAGAAAAAACGATAGAAACCATTCCGGTAGGTCCGCTGGGTTTGATACCGTTAAAAAGTTGCAAGGAGCTGGGAGATAAGGTCAATGATTACCTGGTGGCATGGAGACAGGAGCGGGAGAGTGAGCACAAGTCTACCATCGCTTTTTCGGGCTATCAGAGAGATTCCTATATTATCGGAGCCAGCACGCCAAGGTTTGGAACTGGCGAAGCAAAGGGTACCCTGCAGGAATCCGTGCGGGGCGATGATCTTTATTTCATGGTGGATGTGTGTAATTACAGCCTTACCTATTCCCTTTGCGGGATGACCAATCACATGTCACCTGATGACCACTTCCAGGATTTGAAGCGCCTTATTGCTGCGTCAGCAGGAAAGGCACGCCGCATCAATGTGATTATGCCTTTCTTATATGAGAGCAGGCAGCATAAGAGGTCCAGCAGAGAATCCTTAGACTGCGCACTGGCACTTCGGGAGCTGGTGAATATGGGAGTTGAGAACATCATTACCTTTGATGCCCATGACCCGAGAGTGCAGAATGCCATTCCTTTAAAGGGTTTTGAGACTGTTCAGCCTATTTATCAGTTTATTAAATACTTACTGAAGGAAGAGAAGGAACTGGATATTGACAGCGAGCACATGATGGTCATCAGCCCGGATGAGGGTGGCATGGGACGTGCTGTGTTCTTTGCCAATGTTCTTGGCCTTGACATGGGTATGTTTTATAAGCGCAGGGATTATACTCAGATCGTTAACGGACGCAATCCCATTGTTGCCCATGAATTTTTGGGAAGCAGCGTAGAAGGCAAAGACGTGATCATTGTTGACGATATGATTTCTTCCGGTGAAAGCATGCTGGATGTAGCCAAGGAGCTTAAAAGAAGAAAAGCCAGGAAAGTATTCGTTTGTTCCACCTTTGGACTTTTTACCAACGGTCTTGCAAAGTTTGATGAATATTATGAGAATGGATTTATTGACAGGATCCTCACAACCAACCTGGTTTATCAGACTCCTGATCTTCTGTCCCGGCCATACTACATCAATGTTGATATGAGTAAGTACATTGCGCTGATCATCGATAATTTAAACCATGACGCCTCCTTAAGCGAGCTTTTAAATCCGACTAACAGAATTAACCGGCTTTTAGAACGCTACCGCGCAGGCGACAGGTAGAGCAGGGCATATGGAAAAATTATCGAAGCAGAAGCTGGTCTTAGTGGGCCTTACACTTTTCTCCATGTTTTTTGGGGCGGGAAATCTTATTTTTCCGCCCTATTTGGGTGCATCTGCGGGAACTAATACCTGGATTGCCATGGCAGGCTTTGCGGTGACTGCCATTGGATTTCCGGTTCTTGGCGTGGTTGCAGTGGCCAGGTCCGGCGGCCTTGATAAGCTGGCCGGTCATGTTCACCCCAGATTTGCATTTATTTTTACATTGCTCATTTATCTGTCCATAGGACCGTGTCTTGCCATTCCAAGAACAGCCAGCACGTCCTTTGAGATGGCAGTGGTTCCCTTTTTAAAGGCAGGAGGCTCAGGTGCGCTGACCCAGTTCCTTTATTCTGCCGTATTCTTTGCCATTGCCTTTGTTGTGGCTTTAAAACCGGACAAGCTGACAGACCGGTTGGGTAAGATACTGACTCCCTGCCTTTTGGTTCTGATCGTGGTGATATTTGCAGGCTGCATGATCCATCCGGCAGGCTCCTACGGGATTCCGGCAAAGTCCTATGGGTCCAATCCCTTTGTAAAAGGATTTTTAGAGGGGTATCTGACCATGGATACTATTGCTGCCCTGAATTTTGGAATTATTATCTCTTTGAATGTTCGGGCAATGGGAGTCAAACAGGAGGCCTCAGTGGTCAGAGAGACTATTCATGCGGGTTTTATCGCAGGAGGCGTCCTTCTTCTCGTATACAGCGCTCTGGCCCATGTAGGAGCCATTACAGGCGGTACACTGGGGATCGGGGAGAACGGCGCTCAGACGTTAAACCAGGCGGTACGTTTTTTGTATGGAAATGTGGGGCTTGTGATGCTTGCCGTTATTTTCTTTATTGCCTGTTTAAATACCTGTATCGGCCTTATCAGCTGCTGCAGCAGGTATTTCTGTACCATTGTACCAAAGGTGGGATATCGCACCTGGGCGCTTCTTTTTGCACTGGTGAGTCTGGTGATCTCCAATATTGGCCTTAACAGGATTCTGGAAGTCTCAGTTCCGGTGCTGAATGCGATCTACCCTGTATCCATTGTCCTCATCCTGCTGTCCTTTGGTTTCCCGGATGGAAGAAAGTGGAGGGCTGTATATGTCTGCTCCATTGGACTCACTGGAATTGCCAGTGTGCTTTTGTCCCTGGAACAGGCGGGCCTTGGCTTTTTAAATACCGGGCTTTCCATGCTTCCCTTTTATGATATAGGGCTTGGCTGGATCGGACCTGCCATTGCAGGGCTTCTGGCTGGGGTTTTAGCCGGTCTATCCGGTAACGGGAACAAGATATAGGGGTTAATAGGAAAAATACTGTCATGAGCCGGATAAGCGGCATGACAGTATTTTTTTATTGAAACATTATGATATGATTAAATTTCCACCAGATGATAAGGGATCAGGTTTGCGGTCAGCATCTGAGCCTCCCGCTGATGGCAGGTGAAGATAATGACCTGGTCGGAGTAAGTGTTCACCAGCCATTTTAAAGCGGTCCGGAGCCTGTCATCATCATACAGCACAAAGCTGTCGTCAAATATGAATGGCATCCGTTCCGTTCCCTCCTGGATCAAGGTAGCGGCAGCCAGACGAAGCGCTAAGTAGACCTGGTCCATGGTGCCGCTGCTGACCTGTTCTAAGGGAACCAGTTTGGTTCTTGTATTCAAAAAGACGTTTAAGTTCTCGTCCACGCTCATGCTGGTATAGATTCCCCCTGTGATTCCGGCGATGAGGTCGGAAGCCGTTTTATTTAGATACAGGCCAAAGGAGTCCCGGATGGAGGAGGAGAGGCTTGTCATGGTTTCCAGCGCTAAGTCAATGGCGGATATTTCTTCCCGGATCCGGTCATTCTCTGTCAGGATATGCTTAAGCCCTTCTGCCTGGGTCTTGCAGTTTGATAGGTGCTCTAGCTTTCGCTCCAGCTCCCACTGGCTTTTCTGCTGCTTTTCAATGGATTCCCCGCAGTTTTCCTGTTTCTTTGAAAGCTCCTCAATTTCTTTTGCTTTCTGTGCGATGACAGCCTCGGATTTGGATACAGCAGAGCATAAGCGGGTAAATTCTGCCATTCTCGTCTGGAATGCCTTGATCGCTTCCGGGGAAATTTCCGTATTTCCCAAATGCCTGGAAAGGATCTCCTGCAGGATCTTGGCGCTCATTTCCATGTCCTTCTGGCTGTGCCTTAACCGTAAGAACAGGATCAGGCCGATCAGGTAGAAAATAGTGGCTGTTACGATAAAAATACCAAGCAAAAGAATGAGATCAAGCCCATAGTAAGCGGTGAAATAATTTGCTTCCCCAAGATAATATAGTACTCCTGTGCCGCATAAAAGTATGGTGGCAATGATCAGGGAAAGGACGGAGAAGATCTTTCTCGGCTTTTTATTGCAGGCTGCCATGGCTTCCATGTATTCTTCATAATTTTCCTGAGCTTTTGCCTGACAGGCATTAATGGATGCCTGGTCGGAAAACTGGTTGCTGTTTAATACCTGTCTGCCTCTTGCAGCTTTTTGAAGAAGTTCTTCCTTTTCCTTCTGCTGTTCCTCCATGGAAATCTTGATATGGGAACGGAGCTTATGATATTCCTGTATCTGGTTTTCATATTCCGGAGATGAGATTTCTTTTTCCGTGTTGCGGATTTCGCTTAATAAAGAGGTATAGGTCCGGGCCGCTTCCGGAACCATCTGGGATTCCAGCTCCTTTTTCTGTGATTTTAAAAAGGCAGCGGCTCTTGTTATGTTAAGGGCCAGGTTTCCCGTTGTGTTTAAGTTGGCTATGTAATTTTTAAGTTCAGAAACCATGCCTTCATCGGTAGCGCTTTTTAACTGGCCGATACTGACGGTGTTAATGTAGGCGGCTTCACTTAAACCAGATAATAAGTCATCTAAAAATGCCTTAGTCGGTTCTATCTCACGTCCGGCGGTTTCATCAACGATCTTAAACTCTTTTTTGTTCTTTTGGAAGGTGCGCTCGATCCGGTAAATGTGATCCTTGTGCTCCACCCGTATCTGTCCCTCATAGGTACCGCTGTTTTCCCAAGGCTCGAATTTTGTGTAAAGATCATTGCGGGATGCACGGCCTCTCTGACGCTCAATGCCGAAAAGCATTCCCCGGATGAACGTATGAATGGTGGATTTTCCCGCCTCATTCTTCCCATATACAATGTTTAACCCATCCCGGAATGTAAGGTTTCTGCCATGGAATTTCCCAAAGCCATTGATATAGATATCAATTATTTTCATGGGGTCAGCTCCTTTCGTCCGTTGTACGAAGCAATGCGTTGATGCCGTAATGAAGGGCCTTTTTTTCCACCGGGCTCATCTCCGGTTTCTGAAGGGCCTGGATAAAGAAGCCGATCATGTCGCTGGGATGTTCGGCAAACAATGCGGAAAAGTCATACTGAGGCTCGGATTCGTCAATGATTTCCATGATCTTAAACCGGGTGGAAAGCATCTCCAAGTCAAAGGAAATATCAGGGTCCCTCATACCGCGGATCCGGAACCGGAATATGTTTTCCGGCCCCCGGTTTTGGATTTCCTGGGTGATTTTCATGGCAAGTTCCGTATTGGTGGTGGCAGTCGTTACATTAACGGCCAGGGAGATGTACTGGAGCCTTGCCAGGGGGATGAACTTTAAGGAGGCCACCATGCGGGTCACCTCATTGATCTCCCCTACCATCATGCCGTGCTGGCCGGATTCTGTTTTGTCCAGAGGTTCCAGGGAGCCGGAAAATGCCATACGGTTTTCCAAAAGGATCTCCGGCCTGTGGATGTGCCCCATGGCAATGTAGGAAAAGTCCAGATTTGCCATGGCACCCTTGTCAAAGGGGATGTGGTTGGCATCGCCCCCATGGCCCAGAAGGACATGGATGCGCCCGTTGTTGGGCACCTTTAAATGGTCAAGGCGGTTTTCCGGGATTTCGGCTGAATGGTAGCTGAAGCCGTAGACCTCGGTATTGATATCCTTAAAGTAAACACTTTCCAGTTCCTCTCCCATGAGATAAGACACATTGGGAGCCCAGGTGAAGCTTAAAAGGGCGGAGTTGCTCCGGATGCGGTCATGGTTGCCGGCAATGATGACCACATGGACATCCGGTATGGTGGAAAAAAGAAAGTTTACTTCTTTCAAATCCCTGGCCAGGGGCTGCCGGTGGAATAAGTCTCCGGAAATAAAGAGACAGTTGGCTTCCAGTGACTTTGCCTGGCTGACCGCCTTTGCGAAGGTGTCCTTGATGTCCTGATACCGTTCCTTGCTCCACGGCTTGTCGCTGTCCGGGCTCATGCCCCAGTGAACATCTGCAATATGTATGAATTTCATTGTCATTACCTCGCTGGTCCTCTGCACAAATGGTTACAGTTCAGCCATGCCATTCCTGATTTGTCGGGCAGAATATACACGGCTTAACTAAAACCACAAATTCCCTGCCGGTCAGGAAGGGAATTTGTGGTACAGGCTTAAAGCTCGCAGTTGTTGACAGTTCTTGGGAATGGAACTACGTCACGGATGTTGCCCATTCCGGTTAAATACATCACGCAGCGCTCAAAGCCAAGGCCAAAGCCTGCATGGCGGGTGGATCCGTATTTTCTTAAGTCAAGGTAGAATTCGTAATCCTCTTTCTCAAGGCCAAGCTCGTCCATACGTGCCACCAGCTTGTCGTAATTGTCCTCTCTCTGGCTTCCTCCGATGATCTCGCCGATACCGGGAACCAGGCAGTCCACAGCAGCCACTGTCTTGTTGTCCGGGTTCAGCTTCATGTAGAATGCCTTGATCTCCTTCGGATAGTCTGTTACGAATACAGGCTTCTTATAGAGCTGCTCGGTTAAATAGCGCTCGTGCTCGGTCTGCAAGTCACAGCCCCAGAACACCTTATAATCAAATTCCTCATTGTGCTTTTCCAGAAGCTCTATGGCCTCGGTGTAAGTCACATGAGCGAATTCAGAGTTCAGAACATGGTTCAAGCGGTTAAGCAGCTCTTTATCCACAAACTGATTAAAGAAGTTCATCTCTTCCGGTGCATGCTCCAGGACGAAACGGATCACATATTTGAGCATGGATTCCGCCAGCTCCATATTGTCATTTAAATCGGCAAACGCCATCTCCGGCTCAATCATCCAGAATTCCGCCGCATGGCGTGTGGTATTGGAGTTTTCAGCACGGAAGGTAGGTCCAAAGGTATAAACATTGCGGAATGCCATGGCATAGGTTTCCGCATTAAGCTGACCGCTTACGGTTAAGTTGGTAGGCTTTCCAAAGAAGTCCTGGCTGAAGTCCACAGCCCCGTCCCCGGTCTTTGGAACGTTTGCTAAATCCATGGTAGTAACCTGGAACATCTCACCAGCTCCCTCACAGTCGCTTCCTGTGATGATTGGAGTGTGAACGTACACAAAATCCCTTTCCTGGAAAAACTGGTGAATGGCATATGCGATCAGAGAGCGCACGCGGAAAACAGCCTGGAAGGTATTGGTTCTGGGCCGCAGATGGGAAATGGATCTTAAATATTCAAAGGAATGGCGCTTTTTCTGAAGGGGATAGTCTGGTGTAGATGTTCCTTCAACAATAATTTTGTCTGCCTGTATCTCAAACGGCTGTTTTGCTTCAGGAGTGGGCACTAGGGTACCGGTGACGATGACGGCGGTTCCTACATTTAGTTTGGATATTTCAGAGAAATTTTCCATGGTGTCATGATAGACGATCTGAAGTGTTTCAAAATAAGTTCCGTCATTTAAAACAATAAATCCAAATGATTTGGAGTCTCTTAAACTTCTTACCCAGCCTCCGATGGTAACCTGGGTGTTAAGAAGTGATTCTTTGTTTTTATATATCTGTCTTACAGTGATTAAATCCATAATAGCTTCTCCTTTTACATGTTCGCATACTTAACAAGATTATACTGTATTTCGAGCCTCGATTCAAGGGGGAAGGGTGTAAAAACGCAAGATATGACTTAAAATGTAAAAGAATCAAAAAAAACAGGAAAAATGTCGGAAAATGCACAAAAAATTATCATAATAATTCAAAAATTTGTTCACTATTTTCTGAATATGTGTTATAATGCTAGTACAATAAAATTACAACAGCGAGAGGTGATAACGTGATCAAGAAAGAAATGATTGCCATGCTTTTGGCAGGTGGCCAGGGAAGCCGTTTAGGCGTGTTAACGCAAAAAGTGGCCAAACCAGCAGTGTCATTTGGCGGCAAGTATCGTATTATTGATTTCCCACTCAGTAACTGCATCAATTCAGGGGTAGATACTGTGGGAGTTCTGACTCAGTATCAGCCATTGCGTTTGAACACCCATATCGGAATCGGAATCCCATGGGATCTGGATCGGAATGTTGGCGGCGTTACAATCCTTCCACCCTATGAAAAGAGCAAGGGCAGTGACTGGTATACCGGAACGGCTAATGCTATTTATCAGAACTTAGAGTATATGGAGACCTACAATCCGGATTATGTCCTGATATTGTCAGGGGACCATATCTATAAGATGGATTATGAGGTCATGCTGGAATACCATAAAGCAAATAATGCTGATATCACCATTGCTGCTATGCCGGTGCCGATTGAGGAAGCCAGCCGTTTTGGAATCCTTATAACCGATGAGAACAACCGTATTACGGAATTTGAGGAAAAACCGGCAAATCCAAGAAGTAACCTGGCATCCATGGGTATCTACATATTCAGCTGGAAGGTATTAAGGGAGGCACTAATCAAGATGTCTGAGGTCCCGGGCTGTGATTTCGGCAAGCATATCATACCCTACTGTTTTGAATCAGGAGACAGGGTATTTGCTTACGAATACAATGGTTACTGGAAGGATGTTGGGACCTTAAGCTCTTACTGGGAAGCCAACATGGAGTTAATCGATATCATTCCGGAATTTAACCTTTATGAGGAGTACTGGAGGATCTATACAAAGAGCGACATCATACCGCCACAGTATGTGTCGGAGGAAGCTATCATAGACAGAAGTATCATTGGAGAAGGGGCGGAAATCTACGGAGAAGTCCACAATTCCGTTATCGGTGCGGGAGTTACCATTAAAAAGGGAGCTTCGGTCAAGGATTCCATCATCATGAGGGAATGCGTAATAGGAGAGAATGTTAAAGTCCAGAAAGCCATTATTGCTGAAAATGTAAAGATAGGTGCAAACTCTGAGCTTGGTTTCGGGGAATTTGCTCCCAGCAAATATGATCCCAAGGTCTATCAGTCTGATCTGGTAACAGTCGGTGAAAATTCAACCATACCTGAAAATGTGAAGGTGGGTAAAAATACGGCAATTGTCGGTGAGACAACAGCAGAAGATTATGCTGACGGCGAGCTGGCTGGCGGAGACTACATCATAAAGGCAGGTGGAATACGATGAGAGCGATAGGAATTGTATTAGCAGGCGGAAACAGTAAGAGAATGCGGGAATTATCCAATAAAAGGGCGATCTCGGCCATGCCCATTGCAGGAAATTACCGCAGCATTGATTTTGCCCTAAGCAATATGACGAATTCCCATATTCAGAATGTAGCGGTTTTAACCCAGTATAATTCCAGATCGCTTCACCTGCATTTAAGCTCTTCCAAATGGTGGGATTTCGGAAGAAAGCAGGGGGGATTGTTTGTATTTACTCCGACCATAACTGCAGATAGCAGCGACTGGTACCGGGGAACCGCAGATGCGCTTTACCAGAACCTTACATTCTTAAAAAACAGCCATGAACCCTATGTGGTCATTGCAGCTGGTGACGGCATCTATAAACTGGATTATGGAAAAGTTTTGGAATATCATATTGAAAAGAAGGCGGATATTACCGTTGTTTGTACAGAGCTTCCGGAGGGAGAGGATACTACACGGTTCGGTCTTGTCAGGACCAATGAAGACGGAAGGATTACGGATTTTGAAGAAAAGCCCATGGTGGCATCTTCCAATATCGTATCCTGCGGCATTTACGTCATCCGCAGACGGCAATTAATCGAACTTATTGAGCGCTGTGCGATGGAAGACCGTTATGATTTTGTAAGCGATATTCTGATACGTTACAGGAATCTAAAGAGGATTTATGCTTATAAGATGAACACCTACTGGAGGAATATCGCTTCCGTTGAGTCTTACTATAAGACCAACATGGATTTCCTGAAACCGGAAGTAAGGGATTATTTCTTCCGCCAGTACCCGGATGTTTATTCTAAAATAGATGATCTGCCCCCGGCAAAGTATAATCCGGGTGCAGTGGTTAAGAACAGTCTGATATCCAGCGGCAGCATTGTCAATGGAGTGGTTGAAAATTCTGTTCTGTTTAAAAAGGCATATGTAGGCAATAACTGTGTCATTAAAAATTCCATCATTTTAAATGATGTTTACATAGGTGATAATACGGTTATTGAAAATTGTATTGTGGAAAGCCGGGACACGATCCGGGCCAATACCACCCATATCGGGACACCGGACAATATAAAAGTTGTCTTAGAAAAAAACGAAAGATACACATTATAAGGAAATGCGGGGGAAAGCTTGACATGCAGATTACAGACGTGAGGGTTAGACGTATTGAAAAAGAAGGAAAGATGAAAGCAATTGTATCCATTACACTTGATAATGAATTTGTAATTCATGATATCAAGGTAATCGAAGGGGAGAAGGGATTATTTATTGCTATGCCCAGCCGGAAGGCTGCTGATGGGGAATACCGTGATATTGCGCATCCCATTAATTCCGACACGCGTGATATGATCCAGAGAGTCATCCTGGATAAATATGAGACCACGGCGTTGGAGATGCCGGATGTGTCAACATTTGCTTAATAAGCCTTTTAATCCGCAGGCAGGGGTAGACTCTGCCTGCGGATTTTTTATGCAGACTCTTCTAAAATACAGGATTTACAGGTCACTCTTTTTGGGGTTATAATAAATTAATAACTTTTGAAAGGTAGATGAAAATATGACAATTAAAATAGGTATTGCAGGCTATGGGAATCTGGGAAAAGGGGTGGAATGCGCCATCCGCCATAACCCGGATCTTGAGCTTTCAGCTATATTTACCAGAAGAGATCCGGCATCAATAACCCCTCTTTCTCCGGGTGTAAAGGTATATTCCATGGAGGAAGCCATTTCAAAGAAGGATTCCATTGATGTGATGATCCTCTGCAGCGGAAGCGCCGTAGACCTTCCCGTACAGACTCCCCTTCTTGCCAGATATTTTAACGTGGTGGACAGCTTTGATACCCATGCCCGGATTCCACAGCATTTTGAAGCGGTGGATGAGGCGGCAAAGGAAGGAAATAAGGTCGGGATCATATCCGTTGGCTGGGATCCGGGCATGTTTTCCTTAAACCGTCTGTATGGGGAGGCCATCTTACCGGGCGGCCATGATTATACATTCTGGGGCCGGGGCGTAAGCCAGGGCCATTCCGATGCGATCCGCAGGATAGAAGGCGTAAAGGATGCCAGACAATATACCATTCCTGTGGAAGGTGCCCTTTTAGCGGTCCGGAGCGGGAAAAATCCGGAACTGTCCACCAGAGAAAAGCATACCCGTGAGTGCTTTGTAGTGGTGGAAGAAAATGCAGATCTGGACCGGATCCGGGAAGAAATCGTGTCAATGCCAAATTATTTTGCAGATTATGAAACTACGGTTCATTTTATAAGTGAAGAGGAGCTTAACAGGGATCACAGGGGAATCCCGCATGGAGGTTTTGTCATAAGGACCGGAAGGACAGGCTGGGAGGATGAGAACAGCCATGTGGTGGAATACAGTTTAAAGCTGGATTCCAATCCGGAATTTACGGCTTCCGTGCTGACGGCCTATGCAAGAGCCGCTTACCGTCTGAATAAAGAAGGCCAGAGCGGATGTAAAACCGTGCTTGATATTGCTCCGGCATATTTAAGCGCTTTCAGCGGAAAAGAGCTGAGAGGACGTCTGTTATAAATCAGAGCAGGAGGAACAGAGAATGGCAGCGAGAAAAGAAATGGTCCTTTATTACCAGCCTGAGAAGGACAGGCAGAGTGGAAATGATACAAAGGCTGCGAAACTAAAGGCGGTTCTTGTCCGTATGGGGATACGGATCAAAAATATTTTCCCTGACCAGGTGGGCCAGACCGTAGGATATCTGGCAGGCTTTGAAGGCTTTGAAGAGACGGAACAGATGGAATGCCCTGATGTGGAAGAGGAGATTCTGGTAATGAAAAATTTTTCAAGCCGCCGGATCGATGAACTGCTCTCAAACCTAAGGCGGGCAGGAGTTCCTAAAATCGACTTAAAAGCGGTAATTACCGATACCAACTGCAAATGGAAATTTTATGACCTGTATCTGGAGCTTAAAGAAGAACATGATGCCATGTCAGCAGCAAATAAGACAGAAGAGGATTAAAGCGCCTGTCGGACTGTTGTAAGATGGGATTATAGAAAGCCAGTGCGTAAAAAAACAGTGCATAAAAAGCGCGTCTTGATAAAGGGATAAAAGCCTTTTCAAGACGCGCTTTGGTTTTTATGATGCGAATTTACTGATAATCACAAACATTGGCCCACTGCTGCAGCAATTCCACCTCTTCCGGTCTTCTCTTTGAAAGCTGGGCAGCCGCAACCATGGGAAGCCAGGTCTGCACATATTTCTTTGCCGTACCGGTCTTTTTACAAAACAGGTTCATATACATATCCGCTTTATTCTGGTCCTGCAGGCAGAACAGCAGGTAAGTTCTTGCCACATCAGCGCTGGCATTACCCTGGGTCGCATGAACCCAGTCCAGAACATACATGGTTCCGTCATCCTTTACCACAATATTGCTGGGGTTAAAATCCCCGTGACATAATTTTGTATGCTTTGGCATGCTGTCCAGCTGTGTCCGCATATCGTATCTGGTCACATCGCCTAATTCTTCCGAATCCAGAATCTGCCGTGACATCTTATCCTTCAGCTTATTAAGAAGCGGGCACTGCTTTGAAAGAATGCTCAAATGAAGATCTACCATATTCTCCATGTATTCCGGTAATTTATCAGGATTTTCATCCATGAGCTGCTGGAGAGTCTTGCCTTCAATGAAATCAAAGGTAATGGACCACTTGCCTTCGAAAACACCAACTTCTTGAACCTTGGGGACGTTGATCCCACCAACTTCTTCCACACGGGCGGTAATTAATGCTTCATTCAATACATCTGCCTTTGGGAAATCAGCGTTGAAAACCTTGATCGCCTTTTCGCCATCACGAAAAACCTTTTTTGTTGCAGTTGTAGCAATTAATTCTGCTGCCATAAGAATCTCTCCTTCCATCCAACCATTAGTCCGAACCGTTAAGTAATGATTCTGTACTTATATTTTACTACAAAATCCATAAAAAGTATAGCTTGTTTTTAGAATTATCTGGAAAATATTACTGAATTCACATGTAAGCTAAAAGCGGAAAACAGCCGCGCCATAAGCCGGAAGAGGATATGGGAAGGAGTACTCCTGCCCATCCCATTCCATCTTTTCAGATCGGAAAGCAGGTGCTTTCTCACCTCGCTTGTACAGTCCGTGATCCTGGTCTAAAACAAGAGTATAGGTTCCCCGCTTCGGAACCCCTACCCGGTAATCGGGACGTGGTACGGGAGTGAAGTTTAAAACAAACAGCAGGCTGCGCTTATGGTCCTTGCTGTACCTGATAAAGCTGAAGATGCTCCGTTCGCTGTCATTGGCGTTGATCCAGTAAAAACCTTCCCAGTTATAATCCTTCTCGTAAAGCGCCGGATATTTTTTATACAGATGCAGAAGATCCTTTACATAATCCTTAAGGTTCCTGCCTAAAGGTTCCTCAGACAGATACCAGTCCAGGGCGGTTTTTTCATCCCATTCATGGAACTGCCCGAAGTCCTGTCCCATAAACAGAAGCTTCTTACCGGGCTGGCCAAGCATAAACGTATATCCCAATTTTAAATTTGCAAATTTATCTTCTAAAAGCCCCGGCATTTTATGGATCATAGAACCTTTTAAATGCACCACCTCATCATGGGATAATACCAGTATATAGTTTTCACTGGTAAAATATGTAAGGCCAAAAGTCATTTTATGGTGGTTGTATTTGCGGAAATAAGGATCCAGCTTCATGTATTCAAGGAAGTCATGCATCCAGCCCATATTCCATTTGAAGGTGAAACCAAGACCCCTTTCCTCCTGGTTTCCGGTAACCTTTGGCCAGGCGGTAGATTCCTCGGCAATGACCATTGCCCCGTTTCCACGCTTTCTGATAACGCTGTTCAAATGTTTAAAAAACTCAATGGCCTCCAGGTTTTCATTTCCACCGTACTGGTTTGGCACCCATTCCCCGTTGTTTCTTCCGTAATCCAGATAAAGCATGGAAGCGACTGCGTCCACACGAAGCCCGTCTATATGGAATTTCTCCACCCAGTAAAGGGCATTGGCAATAAGAAAATTATCCACCTCATATTTGCTGTAATCAAAGACCTTTGTTCCCCAATCGGGATGTTCCCCTTTCCTGGGGTCCGCATATTCGTAGCAGGCTTCTCCGTCAAAGTCCGCCAGGCCATGGGCATCCTTTGGAAAATGGGCAGGGACCCAGTCCAGGATAACACCGATTCCTTTTCTGTGCATATAATCGACGAAATACATAAACTCCCCCGGAGTCCCATACCGGGAAGTGGGGGCAAAATATCCTGTTACCTGATAACCCCAGGAGCCATCATAGGGATGCTCTGCAATTCCCATCAGCTCCACATGGGTATAACCCATTTGGAGAATATAGTCTGCCAGTTCATGAGCCGCTTCAATATAGGTATAAAATCCCTCCTTTTCATCCCTGTTTTTCTTCCTCCAGGAGCCTAGATGTACCTCATAAATGCTGATCGGTTCATTCAACGGGTCTTTGGTCTTCCGCTTTTCCAGCCAGGCCAGGTCCTTCCACTGAAATCCCGACAGGTCTGCAGTAACAGAGGCGGTCTGGGGGCGGTATTCCGATTGAAATGCGTAAGGATCCGCTTTAAAAAGGATCTTGCCGCTCCTGGTGGTGATCGCATATTTATACAGCTCCCCAACACTTAAACCAGGAACAAAGGCTTCCCAGATTCCGGAATCAGCAAGCAGTGTCATGGAATTTGCCTCCGGATCCCAGCCGTTAAAATCGCCGACTACGCTGACCTGCTCACCATGAGGTGCCCAGACTGCAAAATACATACCGTCGTTTCCTTCGTAGTTTTCCGGATGGGCGCCCAGTTTTTCGTAGATTTCGTAATGCCTTCCATTGTTATAAAGATACCGGTCTACCTCTGTAATAAAGCCCAATCCGATTTCATTTTTGTCACTTTCCATTCGCTCATCCCTCCATGATCTTTAAGATTACGCCCCGGTTTGCGGGTATGGTCAATCCGATTCTATGGTCAATCACTGGAAATACTTCTCCATCAAGAAGATTGACAGCAGTGCCTCCCTCACAAGGACAGGGAATTTCGGCATATGCGTCAGATTCATCATTATTTACCGCAGTAATGATGGCCTGTTTTTCATGAAACCGTGCAAATGCGTACTGCCGGTTGGTGAGAAGAAGTTCCTGATACTGCCCCCCGTGAAATTCCGGGTTCTGTTCATGGATATGACCAAGCTTGCTGATAAAGTCCTTAAGCGGACAGGAAAGCTCTCTTATTTCAGAAATGGAAACCTGGGGACGCAGCATGGAGTCCTCCGTATTGGTCCGTTTGCCCTCCATTCCGAACTCGCTGCCATAGTAGACTGAGGGGATTCCGGGAAGGGTAAATAACAGGGTGTAAACCGGATAGAGGTGTTCCGTATTGTTAAGCTTGCTTGCGATCCGATTTTCGTCATGATTGTCCACAAAGGTATAAAGCTGGGAACCAATGGATTCCAGCCTTTTTACATTGTGTGCAATTTCAAAATAATTGTGGTCATTATGACCCGAATAAATGCTCTTATGTAGTTCGTAATTGGTGACAGAATGCAGCATGCCGGGGTTGACCCATCTGCCGTATTCTCCATGGATAACTTCCCCCATGAGCCAGAAATCTTCCTTCATTTCCGTCGTGCGCTGCCGCAGCTCTTTCATAAATCCAAAGTCCAGCACATTGGCGCAGTCAAGACGTATTCCGTCAATGTCAAAGGTGTTGATCCAAAACTGTACGGTATCAAATAAATACTGCCTGACTGCGGGATTAAAAAGATTAAGGCAAGGAAGCTCAAAATGTCCCTGCCACGCTTCGTATCCGAAGGAATCTCCCAGTGGACTGTTGCCGGCAAAATTGATTCCCCGGTACCATTCCCTGTAGGAAGAACTCTCCCTATGGTTTAAGATATCCTGAAATGCGAAAAATTCCCGTCCCGTATGGTTAAAGACGCCGTCAACGACCACCTTTATGCCCGCTTTGTGGCAGCGGGACACAAACTCCTGAAAGCCTTCCCTGTCACCAAGACGGCGGTCAACCATCTGGTAATCACGCGTATCGTACCCATGGGTAGAGGATTCAAACAGTGGCCCGATGTAGATCGCATTGCACCCCAGAGACCGGATATGGGAAATCCACTCATAAAGCTCCCCAAACCGGTACATAACAGAAGATTCCCTGTTCTCTTTCGGAGCGCCCACAAGCCCCAGGGGATAGATGTGATAAAAAATACCCCTTTCATACCACTTGCTCATATACTTATCCTCCAGATTATAGTAGTTTATACCTCCCGGCTTTTAAAACGGCGCAGAAGGAACTGGTAACGCAGCTGTGCCGCGTTAAGTTCGTAAATATAACAATCAATAAGCGTTGGGTCAACCACCTGCTCAAAGTGGTTTCTGGCGGAATCAATGGCGGTTTTGGAACGTTCGATCTCACGTCTTAAATTCCGCTCTTCCTCTGATAGGACCAGATGTTTTTTTAAAAGACCATGTTTCATTTTATCATCTCCAGATTTTATAATTTTTACCGAATGCTATAAATTCAGTATGTCTGGAAATTGGCATTTTATTCATATATTACCTGTATATCTTTGATAATTCATGAAACCCGGTTCATTAACTCCTGTAAATACAGTCCCAGAGAGCAAAGTTTTTTTGTGCTGTCGCCAATGGTCAGATAGTAATAATTCGCTGTTCCTTCCTGACGGACATTCACAAGACCTGCTTCTTTTAAAATCTTTAAATGATGGGAAATGGCAGGGCGGGACAACCGGGTCATTTCCGTGATTTCTTTTACATTCATTCCCTGCCTGGGCTGTAGCTTTAAGCCGTTACTGGTATTTGCAACGCCGTTTCCCAGGTCGTCATAAAGACCTGTATTGGCGAGCCCCTCAATAATGGTCAGCCGGATTTCGTCTCCCAGAGCGATAAAGATAGGCATGCAATTCTGGAAAAGTTCATTAAAATCCTCGGCATGCATGGTTGGACTCCTCCTTTGGTTTAAAAAATTAAACTAATAATATTTTATCATCCCAGCAGCATAACGTCAATGTTTTATAACTAAAACTTTGTGATTTATGCTGCGAAAAAGGTAAAATAATGAAAAAAATTGTTAAAAATGACAATAAAATAACAGAGAGGCTTTTGGTTTCAGAAAACCATAAAAAAGAATGTATACAATATTTCTTGCAAAAAACAGTTGACATTTCATTTCCCTTTGTGCATAATAAAGGCACATTCTTATATGCGTTCCGCATACAGCATTTCAAAAGTATTCAAAGAATTATGGACATTTGATTCCATAATCCAAGGCTGATT
Source organism: Lacrimispora sp. BS-2 (assembly GCF_040207125.1). Classification (NCBI taxonomy): domain Bacteria; kingdom Bacillati; phylum Bacillota; class Clostridia; order Lachnospirales; family Lachnospiraceae; genus Lacrimispora; species Lacrimispora cavernae. The sequence goes on along the minus strand of NZ_CP157940.1, from coordinate 3,477,079 downwards.
TTCCAGCATGAATTCCAATGTTAAAATTTTAAGTAAAGAGGGGGATTGTATCGTTCGATATGTTATTTTGCTGCTGATTTTAGGGGCAGGGGCTTTTTATGATGTTCGTGAGCACCGTATACCTAACTGGCTGGTGATTTCAGGAATCATCCTCGGCATTCTGCTTGAAGTTTCCGGATCAGAAAAGCTTTTTGGGGGCCTTCTCTTCTTATTGAGGCTTGTAATTGTGACCGGGATATTCTTTTTATTATTCCTGTGCCGTATGATCGGTGCGGGAGATATCAAGCTGGCTGCTCTCATATGCGGATTTCTGGGGCTTAGAGAGGGCGCTTTGGCAGTTGGACTTGGTTTTCTTATAGGGGCTTTCTGGTCCTTTATCAAACTGACAGGGAGTGGCAGCCTTTTTTTCCGCCTTTCTTGTCTTCTTGCCTATATCAGGCGCGTATTTCAAACAGGAAATTTTACAACCTACTACGATTCTGTCCGGGACGGGTATGATATGGTGATACCTTTGGGTCTGTGCCTGTTTTTGGGGACATTGGGCTATATGGTTTTTTGGGGATAAGGTTGAGGGAAGAACTTCCTTCAACCTCCCCATGCTGATAACTGAATATGCAAATTTATCCGCTTGTTTCATTAGTATACAAAATAAGGAGGTTTGGTTTTGGCAAAGAGAGTGATGGCGGTTTATGATACTGATCCTTTGTATACGGAGAGGTTCACGGAATTTGTAAGCCAGAAGGAGCAGGTCTCATTCACGGTGATGGCATTTACTGACCTGGATCAACTAACGGCTTATGGAAAAGACCATAAGATAGAACTCCTGCTCATTAGTTCCTCCATTTCCAGGGAGGAAATAGAAAAGACAGGCGCTGCCTTTGTGGTCATGCTGACTGACGGTGAGGCAGTTCCTCCGGAAGGGCAGTATCCAGGTGTTTATAAGTATCAGGCCGCAGACAGCCTGATGCGTGAGGTGATGAAGTATTATTGTGACGATCCCGGAGATCCGGGATATGCCATGGTTTCAAAGACAGGCAGGATCATGGGTGTATATTCTCCTATCAACCGTTGCTTAAAGACTTCTTTTGCCCTTGCAATGGGACAGCTGCTGGCCCGGGATTTAAAGGTACTTTATTTAAATTTAGAGGATTGTTCCGGATTCCGGCGGTTGATCGGAGAAGAGTACAGGGGAGGTTTATCTGATCTTTTGTATTATTACAGCCAGGAGGGGTTTCACTGGATACGCCTTGGATCCGTCGTCTATACCTGGGGAGAACTGGATTATGTGCCGCCGGTGCAATATCCTGAGGACCTTTGCCAGGTGACCGGGCAGATGATGGCGGAACTGGTAAGCCACATTGCCAGGGAGAGTGCTTATGAGTCCATTATCCTGGATTTAGGCCAATTCGGAAAGAAGGCGGCAGAGGTGCTGGAGGTATGCGATGTGGTATACATGCCTGTAAAGGATGACTGCGTATCCACAGCAAAGATAGAAGAGTTTGAGGAATATCTGGAGTCATCGGGCCGCGGATTCCTTAAAGACCGGATTCAGAAAATAAAGCCTCCCTACCATTGCAGCTTCAATCGTAGGGAGAACTATTTGGAACAGCTCTTATGGGGAGAATTGGGGGATTATACAAGACAGCTTTTAGGAAACAGCCGTAAGCTGTAAAAGGATTGCTAAGGGGGAACAGTCATGGACGATGATGAGAGAAGGAAGCTGCGGGAAGAAATTATGAGAGAGCTGGATGAGCGGCAGCAGGTAACTGATGAGGAGCTTTATGCGATCATAGACCGTAGAATTCTGGAGTATGGGCAAATCAGCTTTCTTCCCCTGAAAAGAAAAATGGAGCTTCGGGGCAGGCTTTTTGATTCTTTCCGGCGGCTGGGGGTTCTTCAGGAGCTGGTGGATGACGAGGATGTGACGGAGATCATGGTAAATGGGGCAAGCCATGTCTATGTGGAGAGGAATGGACACATGGAGAAGTGGGACAGAGCCTTTGACAGCCAGGAGCAGCTGGAGGATACCATCCAGCAGATCGTCAGCAGGGTAAACCGTACGGTAAATGTATCAAGACCCATGGCGGATGCCAGGCTGCCTGACGGTTCCAGGGTTCATGTAGTGCTGCCACCTATCGCACTGGACGGCCCCGCAGTGACCATCAGGAAATTCCCGAAGCCCATTACCATGACAAGACTGTTAAAGCTGGGCTCGGTCACAGAAGAGGCTGCAATTTTCCTGAAATGTATTGTTGAGGCAGGCTATAATATTTTTATCAGCGGCGGAACCAATTCGGGAAAAAGCACGTTTCTCAATGCGTTATCCGCTTACATCCCCCGGGAAGAGCGGATTGTAACCATTGAAGATTCCGCAGAACTAAAGATTACCCATATTCCAAATCTGGTGCGGCTGGAAACAAGAGAGGCCAATGGGGAGGGGGATGGAGAGGTGACCATGGGAGACCTGATCAGGGCCGCTTTGAGGATGAACCCTTCCAGAATTATTGTTGGAGAGGTGAGGGGAAGGGAGGCTTTGGATATGATATCAGCCATGAACACCGGACATGACGGAAGCCTTAGCACTGGTCATGGAAACAGCCCCAGGGACATGCTTTCCAGGCTGGAGACCATGGTGCTTATGGGAACAGATATCCCGTTGGCAGCGGTCAGAAGCCAGGTCGCGGCGGCAATTGATATTTTAATTCATCTGGGGCGCTTAAGAGATAAAAGCAGGAGGGTCCTGTCCATTGTGGAGGTAATTGGTTATGAAGACGGAGAAATCAGGCTTAATCCGTTATATAAGTTTGAGGAAGATTATGAGAACCGGGAGGGAGGAACGGCTGTTTGGGGCAGTCTTAAAAAGGTGGGAGTCATTCAAAACACCGATAAACTTAAAGCAGCAGGCATTGAGATATGAAAACTATGTTCTGACACCGGTTCAGTGGTGCCTGTATGGATTTCAGGGCCTGGCAGCTGCAGGGCTTTTCGCTTACGTCTTTTACCGCAGCATTGCGTCATTTCTGTTATTTGTTCCAATGGTTTTTATTTTCCCTATGATTAAAAAAAGAGAGTTAAAGGAAGGCCGGCTTCAGCAATTGAATCTGGAATTTAAAGAGGGCATTCTGCTTTTAGCTTCCTTCTTAAGTGCCGGTTATTCTGTGGAGAACGCGTTTTCTGCTTCTGTAAAGGAATTGATTTTACTTTATGGGGAGGAGGGGATGGTTTCTAAGGAATTCAGCCATATTGAGAGCCAGATCCGGATGAACCGTTCGGTGGAGCAGGCGCTTTCTGAATTTGCTGGCCGCAGCGGTCTTGATGATGTTAAAAACTTTGCGGAGGTATTTGCCGCGGCAAAGCGAAGCGGGGGAGAGCTGGTTTCGATCATCAGCCACACGGCGGATGTAATAAGGGATAAGGTACAGGTTAGACAGGAGATTTTAACGATGACAGCCTCAAAACAGTTTGAACAAAAAATCATGAGCATAATCCCTTTCTTTATTGTCCTTTACATTGATATAACTTCTCCCGGATTTTTTAACATCATGTACAGTACGGGGATCGGAAGGGTCCTTATGACCCTGTGCATGGTCATTTACATCGTGGCCATAGGGATTGCAAAGCGGATTATGAGGATTGAGATATAGAAAGGAGAGGACAGATGTTAAGAAAAGGCAGCAGAACATGGAGATTTCCTTTTTCTAAAGTACAGACAGCCTGTTTAGTTTCCGGGATTGCCTTATATGTTGCCATGAAGCTGTTTTTTTCACCAGGCGGGCAGGCGGTATCTGAAGGAGGAGGGCTTAAACGGGCAGAGCCGGGCCGGGGAGAAACTACTTACGATATTCTGGTATCCGGGCTTGACCGGGAGAGTGGTGACAGGAAGATACCGGTTAAAATTCCTGTCAGGGAGCGGCAGTATGGGGCTGAAGAAGTAAGGGAGCTGTTTCAGAGGATCCAGCCTGAGCTGATAAAGCAGATGCTTGGAGAAAATGAGTCCCTGGAGGAGGTGAGAAGAGACTTAAATTTAAAGAACAGCCTGGGAGATTATGGGCTTAGAATCAGCTGGGAGTCTGATAATCCCCAGGTGATCGATTCCTTTGGAATCGTTCACAATGAGGAAATACCGGAAGAGGGAGAAACGGTCTGGCTAAGGGCCAGAATAAAGGCTGGGGGTCATGAAGGCCAATATGAGTTTAAAGTGACGGTCTATCCGCCCGCCCTTACCCAGGAAGAAAAGGCTGCCTCTGCCTTTCTCCAGTGGATAGGCCAGATGGATCTTAAACAGCAGACGGAAGACCGCCTGTTACTGCCGTCGGTTTATGAGGGGAAAAGGCTAAAGTACTTCCTGCCTGAAACGGCAGATTTCCGGATATTACCGGTACTGGGACTTTTACTGGCAGCGCTACTACATATAAAAGAAGGGTTTGACAGGAAAAGCCTGGCAAAGATGCGGGAGCAGCAATTGCTGTTGGATTATTCTGAGGTAGTTTCCAAGCTGGTAGTATACATCGGGGCAGGTCTTACGGTCCGGGGAGCCTGGGAGAGGATTGCGGCTGGCTATAAGGAGTCGGTGAAGCAGGGAAAGAGAAATGTGCGTCCGGCGTATGAAGAGATGGTGAAAACAGCTTGGCAGCTTGGCACTGGATTGTCGGAAGGACGGGCTTACAGTGAATTTGGAAGGCGCTGCGGGTTACAGGTCTACATAAAACTTTCCGCTCTTCTGGAACAAAGTCAGAAAAACGGAAGCAGACAGCTACGCCCTGCTTTGGAGCTTGAGATGGTCTCGGCTTTTGAGCAAAGAAAGAACCTGGCGAAAAAGCTGGGAGAAGAAGCTGGAACCAGGCTTTTGCTGCCTCTGCTTATGATGCTGGGAGTGGTCATGGTCATGATTGTGGTTCCTGCGTTCCTGGCATTTTATTAGAAGGGAGGTGAAAGGATGCTGACATTGGTAAACAGACAGATCAGGGATTTTTTAAGGGAAGAAGATGGAGTAGGTGTTATAGAAGTAGTGCTGATTCTGGTGGTTTTAATCGGACTTGTTATTATATTTAAAAAGCAGATAACGACTCTTCTTGATAACGTATTTAAGGAAATTAACAGTCAGTCTAAAGAGGTGTATTGATGCGCAAAAGCGGACAGGTAACAGTGTTTTTCAGTATGGCCCTTTTATGCATATTCAGCCTGATGTGCGGGCTTATAGAGTCCGCACGGACTGCTGGATCCAGGAGCTATCTAAAGCTTGCGGCAGATTCTGCCATGGACTCTGTATTCAGCAGATACCACAGAGAAGCCTGGGAAACATATCGTCTCTTTCTTCTGGAATGTGAGAATGATGATGAGCTGGAGGAGGCATGGAAGGGATTCATGAAGCCTTATATGGACAGCTCCGGCTGGTATTCCATGGATGTGGAAAAGGCAGATACAATGGAGCTTTTTCGTATTACCGACGGGGGAGGGCAGTATTTAAAGCAGGAGATACTGGATTACATGAAGTACGGAATCTTTGAAAGTATGACAGATGAAAAGAGTACAGAAGACCTGCTTAAGAACTTAAAGGAAGCAAAAGCCGTGAAACAGTTATCCGGATCTTTCCGTGACCATGAACGGGAAGCTGTCCGGCTGGAAAGGGCTTTGGAGGATATCAATGATTCTTTAAAGCAGCAGAAGGCTTACTGGCAGGCTGCCTATGAAAGAATCAGGGATTATGACGGTCCTGGATTCCGAAGAGAGGCGGATCGGCTAAAGGGGGAAATGAACAGGATCCCTGGCCTAGTAAAGACTTATGGGAAAAGGGCAGATGAATTAAAAAGCAGCATAAGCGAAACAAACAAAGGCTTATCAGCAGCTCAGGATGAATTAAGCCAGGAAGTCCGTGAGGCTTTGAACGGTGATACCTCCTGCTATGGATCCTATGTAAACCAGGATGGGGAGCGAAGGCAGGAAATTGAGGCTCTTCCCGGGCGGATGGAACAGTTGAAACAGGTTATGGACCATGCAAGGGAACGTTCCTTTGAGGTAGAGAGCATTATTGATAACTGGGACAGTGATGATGAAGAGGATGAAGGTCCTGATCTGTCCCAACTGTGGGGGTCTGTAGGGGAAATATGGGTTAAGGCAGACCTCCCATTCCTTTCTTATTCCAATGGAGTGAAGGACCCGGAAAAACAGAGACTTCTGGAACAGGTGGAAGGATTCATGCAGACAGGGCTTTTATCTATGATTCTGCCTGATGGAAAGGAAATATCAAAAGGCATTTTGTCTGACGGTTCTTTTCCTTCCGTCACCTGTGGGGAAGGTCAGGTGCTGGAGGCGGGCCTTATAGACCGGATATTGTTCGGGGAGTATTGCGGCCATTTTCTCACAAGCTTTCTCTCAGAGGAGGATAAGGAGGTAAAGTATGAAGTGGAGTATCTGGTTTCAGGGAAGAAAACAGATGAGGAGAACTTAAAGCAGACGGTTTTAGATATTCTCATGATAAGGGAAGGCATGAACTTAATTCATATTCTTTCAGACGGCCAGAAACGGGAAGAGGCAATGGCTTTAGCCGGCCTTATTACCGGATCTGTGGGCCTGGCTCCTCTTACCGGAATTGTTGCATTTTTTGTAATGAGCATCTGGGCACTTGGGGAGGCGATCGTGGATGTGAGAATGCTCTTGGAGGGAAAAAAGGTGGCCTTTCTTAAATCAGGAGCTACCTGGAAGCTGTCACTGGACGGTCTTCTGGAATTAGGAAGAACGGGAACATGTACAGGCGGAAAAGATGATGAAAATGGAATTGGTTATACAAGCTATTTAAAGCTTCTTCTTTTTTTGGGAGAGCCTGGGCAGCAGCATTATCGTCTTATGGATGTGATCCAGATGAATTTATGCAGGAAACAGGCGGATTTTCGTATGGTGCACTGCGTTTATCAGGCAGAGGTAAGAGGAACTGTGAGATCAAGGCATATGTTTTTCGGAGGGAATAATCCCTTCTATCCGGTGGAAGTCCGGACAGAAAAAGCATATTAAAGGACGCTCTGCGGGCATACCGTTATGCCCGGTCAGTTGGGTAAAAAATAGGAAAGGAGGTGGATGATCATGCCCTTTTTCAAGGAGTTCCAAAGAAAAAATAATAAAAAAATTGTTACTCTCCAGGTACAAATCCCTTTCACAAAACAAGAATTCCTTGTAAAAAGGGTATTATCATCTGCCTCCTGCTTCCGAAAAAAGGGGAGCCTGACTATAGAGGCTGCCCTTGTCCTGCCCCTTTTTCTGTTTTTTATGGTGATCCTCATGCTTCCCATGGGGGTGATGAAGGAGGGGAGGCGCATTCAAACCGCCCTGGAGGCGGCAGGAGAGGAGGTAAGCCAGTATGCTTATGTATTGCATCGGCTTAAGCTGGGAGAAAGGCTGGAGGCCACTGGATTCGACGGCTTTTCAGAGGAGTTTTTAGACGGGCTGACAGAGGAGGGAATACTTCTCTATGTGAGAAAGCGGGTAGAGGGACGGACAGAGGTTGAACGGTTTGAATCAACATCTTTTGCACGTTCTGCTGTTTTAAGAGATGGAGAGACCATTGATCTGATCATGGATTACCGGGTCAAAATTCCTTTTTCCGTTTTTGGCTTAAGCAGTATACCCATGACAGCCAGATGCTGCCGCAGAGCCTGGATCGGTCAGGAGGGAGGAAGCAGCAGAAAAACAGGGCAGGATGATGAGCTTGTATACATTGGAAAGGCGAGTACGAGATACCACCGGCAGCGGACTTGTCATTATTTATACAATGACATAGAACAGATTCCATTTAAAAAAGTTGAGAATGCCCGTAATTTATCCGGTGGAAAATATAAGCCCTGCAGCAGATGCGGCAGATTTGCAGAGGGAAACGGCAGTGTATACATCATGCCGTCAGGAGAGCGGTATCACAGTGACAGGAACTGTTCCTCCATCATGGCATATGTGGAGGCTGTTCCATTATCCCAGGTCAGTCATCTGGGAGCGTGTTCGTACTGTTCACAATAGGGGGTGTCCTATGCTGGAAAGCATAAATAAAATATTATTTGGGGTATTTTTACTGGCGGCTGCCTGGGAAGACGGAAGAGAAAAGGCTGTCAGCGTGTGGCTTTTTAAGACGGCAGGCATAGCCGGAGTAATTCTGACTTTTTTACGGGGAGATATTGGAGCAGAACGGCTGTTAAGCTGTATGGTTGGGGTGGGACTCCTGCTCCTTAGCCGGTTAACAGGTGAGGCAATTGGCATGGGAGATGGCTGGTTTTTTGTAGTCAGCGGCCTTTTTTTAAGAGTACTTTTGAACCTGAAGTTATTGATCTATGGAATCTTTTTAAACGGTATCGTCTGTGGTGGAATTTGTCTTTTGGCCTGGCTGCGGGGAAGGGATGTAAAAAAGCAATCAGTACCCTTTCTTCCATTTCTGGTTCCTGTATGGATTGGACTGGTGATGCTGTGAAGGGAAAACTGCGGGGAAGCTATACTGTTGAAGCGGCTTTTATTATGGCAATTGTTTTATGGGCTCTAATGGTTTCTGTTCAGGCGGCTTACCGGCTGAGGGATGAAGTAGTGGGATCAATGGCACTGCAGGAATCTGTGCAAAGGCTGCGCCATAACGAAACCGAGCCGCCGGATGAAGCAGCGGTGTGGGCAGCCAAAAGGGCCGGGACCCCCTTTTCCTGGAAAAAATACGATTTTCAGATTAAGATGGCCGGAAACCCTGTAACAGGCAAAAAGGTGGAAGCCTGTGGAAGGGCGGGAACCTGGAAGCTGGAGATGGAACAGGGCGTGTTTGATCCGGAGAATTTTTTAAGGATGTTGACTCTCATCAATCAGGAGGAATGAAATGAAGGCAGCATACAGACGGGAAATGAAGCACAATTATTTAATCCTGGAACCAGAGGAAGCCGGATATGAAAGTTATGAAATACATATGATGGCGGCAAACAGGATAGAAGGATTGCTGAAATTCCATGTAAAGCAGGTGGATAACCGGAAGTTTTATTATTATGAGATCACTTCTAAGCAGCCTTTAAACAGAGTTCTTGAATGCCATAGCCTTGGAGGGGAGGAGCTTAAGAAGTTTATAGGAGATATTGGGCGGACTTTGGAGAAGCTGGAAGCTTATCTGCTTAAGGAAAAACAGATCCTTCTGGAACCGGAATATATTTATGTTGAACCGGAGCAGTTTACGGTTTCCCTTTGCCTTGTTCCTGGAAGTCAGGCAGGATTTCCGGGGGAAATGACTGAACTGCTTCGCTATCTTCTGGGTAAGGTCAACCATCAGGATAAAGAATGCGTAGTAATGGCTTATGGCCTTTATCAGGAAAGCCTTAAGGAAAATTACGGGATAAAGGACCTTCTTGAAATTGCCGGAAAAAATTGTGCAAGGAGAAACGAAAGCGATGAAAGTCTCCCCAAGCCGGAAGGAGACAACAAACCGGAAGAAAGCCATATCTCTCCTCAACCCTATTTTCTAAACCAGGAAATGGAAGAAAGGAATAGTTTTTTTAATATAAAAGAGAAAGGAGCTGTTCTTATTATCCCAATATTAGCCATGCTTGGCATAGCCGCAGCTTTATGGCTGGTTTTTGGCATGGAAGGGATCAGGAAATTCTGGTATGGGGTGCCTTTGGCCGGGGTTTTCTCAGTTTTAGCAGTTTTTACCGTATGGAAGAAAGAGTCCGGGCAGCTAAAGGAGATCATGGTAAAAAGGGAAGAGGGGGATCATCAGCCAGGGGCGGACTTTGACTGGCAAATGACGTTTGAAGAAGAAATAAAGGAAAAGGCGCCTAAACATGAAACTGGAGATGAGGAAGTAATTCAAACGGTCCTGTTGACCGATACAACGGCTGATAAAAACCTCCGGTATTTACGTGCGGTTGGCAGTGATGTGGAAGACATTGTAATTACTTATGTTCCCTTTTTAATTGGAAAGCAGGAAGGCATGGTTGACTGTGTCCTTACCGGAGAAGCCGTCAGCAGGATTCACGCCAGGATAGATCGGGAAGGAGAGGAATACCGTATCAGCGACTTAAATTCTACCAATGGAACGTCAGTCAATGGACGGTTATTAGAAACTAATGAGACAGTTGCTTTGAAAAAGGGAGATGAGGTTTTTATCGCAAATTTCCCGTTTATATTTACATAACATAAATCTTATTTTCCAAATTTTAAGCAGCGCCGGCCGTTTTTTATACCGATGTGCTGGTGGCATGATCTACCAATGGCATGATCGACTGGTGGAATGACTTACCGGTGGCATGATCTTTAGATGCCATGTTCTATAGGAAAAAGCAGTGGAACCTTATATACCTGTCAGGTGTCAAGCGCAAAGAAACATTTATAGCAGTTTATAAAGGCGGTATGGGAATGATATCCTACACCGCCTTAACATCGTTTACCAGCACATAATAATATGTATTGCCTTCTTCTACATAGCTTTGAAACACACCTGTTATTTCTATATCGCTTTCTTCTTCCGGATAATCATCCGGATAAGTATGATCCCCGTTCCAGATTAATTCCAGCCCTTGCTGACAGCAGGCAGTGGCATCGGCAATTATCAAAGCATAAAAGTTCTTATTTTTCGAATCCTGGTAAACCTGGAACATCCCTTGGGCTTTAATTGTTTTTCCCACATATTCTTCTGGCGATATCATTATATTGTATACCTCGGAAAAAACCATGGTGCTGCTTAGTTTTGTCAGATCAATATCAAATCCGGTATTATTCGTGGAGTCAGCCGGATAATCCTTAAGAGAACCGGCTTCGCTCTCCTGGAATTGCTCCGTGGCTGGCTCAAAGGAATCAGAAGGATAGGAATTGATGTCAAAGTCTTCAGCGCTCTCCGATTCGTTTTGTTCAGAGTCTGAGGTGCCATATTGACCGGAGTCTGTCCTATCCCCTTGTGGCAGCGACGGACCGGGAACAGTATCGGCGTTCTTCCCGCAGCCTGCTAATGCCAGGTTCACCATTAAAAGCAACAGAATTATTCCAAAGCTATGTCTCATCCCCTGACACCTCCCCAGATCCAACCAATGAGGGAGCATATGGAAAAGGCGGCGATATTGGCGGCAACAATGGTTGATCCCACCGGTGTTCCGGCCAGAATGGACGTTAGAATGCCCAGTACGGCGCAGAAAACGGAGAGGATTGCAGAACAAAGGATCACTGACTTAAAGTTTTTAAATAAACGCATTGCCGAGAGCGCCGGAAAGATGACTAAAGCGGAGATCAGCAGTGAGCCTACCAGATTCATGGCAAGTACAATGATAATGGCTGTGATGACAGCGATCAGAAGGTTATATTGGTCCGCTTTCGTGCCGGTGGCCTTTGCAAAGTCTTCATCAAAGGTGACCGCAAATATCTTATGGTAAAAAAGAAGGAATACGGCTATAACGACAACCGAAAGGGCGGCGCAAAGCCATACCTCAGTCTTTGTCAATGTCAGAATGGAGGTTGAGCCAAACAGGGTACTGCATACGTCTCCTGCCAGGTTGGCTGAGGTGGAAAAAATATTCATGAGCAGATAGCCCAGGGCCAGAGCGCCAACGGAAATCATTGCGACAGCCGCATCGCCCTTGATTTTTGCGTTTTGTCCGGTGCGAAGCAGAAGAATTGCACACACAATCGTGACCGGCAAAATGAGCAGCATCTGATTGGTCAGCTTCAACACTGTTGCAATTGCAATCCCTCCAAAGGCAACATGGGAAAGTCCGTCGCCGATAAAGGAAAATCGCTTTAACACCAGTGTAACCCCCAGCAGAGAGGAGCAGAGAGCGATCAATATTCCTACAATCAGCGCATAACGTACAAAAGGATATTCAAAATACAAGGCTAATTTTTCAATTAATGCACTCATGCTTCTTTGCCTCCATCCTGAGTTGAAAATGCTTTACCAATGCCGGTACTTAAATATTCGTCCTTTGTCCCGAAAAAACAGGGATTTCCCAAATGAAGGATATGGCTTGCATAGTTTACGGCGGCTCCAATATCATGAGATATCATAATAATGGTGATGCCTTCCTCATTTAAGTTACGGATTAATTCATACATCTCGGCAGTAGCCTTTGGATCAAGACCTGAAACAGGCTCGTCAAGCAGCAGCATTTTTCCGGCGGCGCACAGCGCCCGGGCCAGCAAAACCCGTTGCTGCTGGCCTCCGGACAATTCCCTGTAACACCGTCTGGATAAATGAGAGATCCCCATTTTCTCCATGTTTTCAAGGGAAAGCTGCTTTTCTTCCCGATTGTAATAGGGACGCAGCCCGCAGCGGTTTAAGCAGCCGGATAAGACGATTTCCCTGACTGAAGCAGGAAAATCCTTTTGCACGATTGTCTGCTGGGGCAGATATCCAAATCCCCCCGGCTGCAGGCTGTTTTCTATAACAATGCTTCCTTCAAGGGGAGTCAGAAGGTGCAGGATGGTTTTCATGAGCGTGCTTTTACCGGAGCCGTTTTCTCCCACAATACAGAGATAATCTCCGCTGTTTACGGAAAAGTCAAGTCCTTTCAGGACAGTTTTACCGTCATACCCAATGCTTAAGTTGTTGCATGTTAGCTGTGCCACTTTAATTCCTCCTCTTAATTTAATGTATCTTTCAGCACTTCCAGATTCGCCTCCATAATGGAAAGATAGGTGGCACCACTTTCTGCATCTCTGGAAGTGATGGATTGCATGGAATCCATGGAACGTATTGCCTGATTTTTGTCCTTTGTGTTTTGGACGATGGTTTCGGCGATTTTATGCTTAGTGCCTTCTATCGTGAGCACAGCGTTAAGACCTAATTCATCAACCTTTTTTGAAAGAAAGGCAATGGTCTCAAAGCTTGCTTCTGTTTCAGCCGAGCAGCCCACAAAAGCAGCATAATAGGTAAGTCCGTAATCATCTGCCAGATAGCGGAAGGGGAAACGGTCCCCAAACAGCACTGCATTCTGTTTTGCAGAGTTTACTGTCTGCTGGTAGCTTTCATCCAATTGATCCAGTTTTTTTTCATAGGCATCTGCGTTTGCGGAATAATCTGCAGCGTTTGCACTGTCGATTTCGCCCAGCTTTGATGCAATATGATTACATAAGGTTTTGGCATTTTTCAGTGACAGCCAGACGTGTTCGTCATATTCCGGGCCTTCATCGTGGCCCTCCTGGGCTTCTTCTTCCTCTGATTCCATTCCTTCAACGATTTCTTCCTCTTTGACCGTGTCGCCAAGAACTTCCAGGAGATTGACCACTACCATATCTTTGTTTTTGGCTTCCTTTAAGGCATCCTTTACCCAGTGGTCGGATTCGCCGCCCACATAGATAAACATATCGCAGTTTGAGATTTTGATGATATCATCCGCTGTCGGCTGATAGCTGTGCAGGTCCACGCCGCTATCCATAAGCATGGTGATTTCCCCATTGTTGCCATGGCTGCCGAGAATTTCTTTCACCCAATCGTATTCCGGGAAAATTGTGCATACCACGCTTAGTTTATGGTTGTTGCTGGTCTTTGTTGTTGCATTTGTGTTGGAGCAGGCAGTAAGGGCTCCCATTATCATAAGTCCTGCTGACAGGCAGGCGATTAATTTTTTCATTATTAAAACCTCCGGATAAATATTGATGATTAAAAATGGGCATAAGAATACAAGGAAGCATGGATCAATCGGTCTCTGCCACTAAATGGGCAGAATACTCCCTTGTGAAAGTCAATATTCAATTCGTCAGCTTTACCTTAAGAGAAACCAAAGTGTGTGAAGGGTTGCGGTGAAATACCTGAATCACTAAGATTACAAAAAAGTGAGCGGCCGCGAATACAGCAACAGCAGATGCAAGGCCTGTTCCAAGAGTATTCAGTGCCTGGACGCAGGCCTGAACTTCAAGACAGATGGGACAGTTTTCACCAATGCAGTTATGGCGGGTCTCAGCAGTAATAAAAAATACGGAAAAGAGCAGCATAAAAAGAACCGCCAGGGTAATAAGCCCGGCAAGCAGTTTTTTGTTTTTTGCCATGTCTCTTCCTCCTTTAAAACGATGAACACATCAGATACAGTTTTTGCAGATCCCGTATAGCACGGATTTCTCTTTTCTGATCTGGAATCCGTCGACTCTTGAAATGTCTTTCAGCATCCTGTCCGCAATGTGAGCATTCATATGAAATGTTCTTCCGCATTTTATGCAGTTCATATGAATACAATTACGGCAATCTTCTGAATGAATATACTGATAAAAGATCTCCCGGCTTCCTTCTTTTGTAAAGCGGTTGATCAGCCCCTTTTCCTGCAGATAAGTGAGATTACGGTACACCGCACTTAAACTGACAGAAGAACCGGAAAGGCTGTCTGCAATTTGTTTTGCGGAAAATTGCCTGTCAGGGTTTTCCTGCAAGAATGCGAAAAGCTGTTTTCTTTGTGCTGTCATATAGTTGGCCAAAGGGATCACTTCCTAATTTGCGAATTATTTGCAAATAAGTGTACTGCGGAATTGGAAGATTGTCAAGATAATTTGCGAATGTTTCGCATTTTTTGCCTATCAATGTTTCTTCCCTCTTTTTTAAGGGTTTTAGCTCCTTTCAGAACCCTTGCCTGGCAGGGAGGAATCTTAGAAAGCTTTTTAAAAACTGCCGTCCGGACTTTTAACGAAAAAATTTTCAGGAAGGAGTAAAATGGTGAAGTTTTTACCGCAAATTTCGCGTTTATATTTACATAATATGTCAGGCTGTGTTAAAATAAGCATAATATTTATCAAGGAGAGCGGCAATGAAAGACTTGTACAGGCGTAAGAAGGCATTTGTAAACGTTGGTTTAATCGCAATAAATGTCATCTATTTCCTATATCTGGAGCTGACAGGCTCCACGGAAAATACGCAGTTTATGGTGGCGCATGGAGCGATGTATGCTCCGCTTGTGTTGGAGGGAGGAGAGTATTTCCGGCTTCTCACTTCTGTTTTTATGCATTTTGGGATTAACCACATCATGAATAACATGCTCATTCTATTTATATTGGGTGATAATCTGGAAAGAGCACTGGGCCATATAAAATACCTGTTTTTCTATCTGCTTTGCGGAGTGGGTGCCAATGTGGTGTCCATGATTGTGAACCTTGGAGAATACCGGACTGTAGTCTCGGCAGGGGCGTCGGGCGCTATTTTTGGCGTGATCGGAGGCCTTTTATATGCGGTACTTATCAACCGCGGCCGGCTGGAGGACTTAAGTGCCAGACAGCTGGTAGTTGTGATTGCATGTTCCCTGTATTTTGGATTTACCAGCACAGGCGTAGATAATGCGGCCCATATTGGCGGGCTGCTTGTAGGCATTGTTATGGGGATTCTCCTTTACCGCAGGCCGAGAAGATGTCAGGATATGGAAATATGGGGATAATATAATTGGAAGGAGGTGAGCAAGTGAGGGAAGATAGTTGCATTTTCTGTAAGATTGCAAATGGTGTGATACCTTCTGAAACGATATACGAGGATGACACCTTTCGTGTGATCCTGGATTTAGGGCCAGCTTCCAGAGGCCATGCCTTGATTCTTCCAAAACAGCATTACAAAGATATCTGTAAGCTGGATGAAGAAACGGCAAAAAAGGTCCTCCCATTAGCGGCTAAAATAGGAAACGCCATGAAAAACTCATTAGGATGTGCCGGATTTAATGTTGTGCAGAATAATGGGAAAGAAGCAGGACAGACGGTTTTTCATTTTCATGTGCATTTGATTCCTCGTTATGAAGACGGGCCTATTATGGTTTCATGGGTGCAAAGCGAGGCAAATCCGGAAGAATTGACACAGACAGGAGCGGCTATAAGGAGCGCCCTGCAATCAGAGGGACATAATCAATGAGCATACATGAAGATGAAAATTTGCTGCTGCAGTCTATATACGGAGAATATCAGGGACTGCTCCGCAGGATAGCGAAAACACTCAATGTGCCAGACATGGAACTTGACGATGTGGTGCAGGAAACTTTTATTTCATATTTTGAAAATTATTCATTATCATGGACAGATACGCGAAAGAAAGGCATGCTGATTAAGATTTTAAAGCGTAAATCGATTGACTGCCTCCGTAAAAACGGCCATTATGAAAAGGTGAGCCTGGATGAGGGAGACGCGGTCAATGAGGTAGCAATGCTTACGAGATATGTGGTCACTGATCCTTTGGATGTAATCCTTGGAGAAGAAGCTCTTTTAAGGATAACCAGGGAGATTTCCAATATGAGAGAAGAGTGGAAGGAAATGGCTGTTCTTTATTTTCTGGAACAGCTTACCATTCCCGAAATTTGCGAAATCCTAAAAATTCCGGGAACGGTTTGCCGCTCCCGGATATATCGTACAAGAGTTTGCTTAAAAAAGATCCTCGGTCCTAATTTTCATGTGTAAAGATCAATTCTGAACCAGGGATTCGATCATATCAATGATGGTATCAACCGCATTGTATAATTCACTTTGCTCCATTTTTGAGATAAAAGCCTGCCGGTTGGCAAATGTTTCGGTGATGGTCTGCAAGAGAGAATCTCCGGTTAGGTTTTCTTCTTCCAGAAGGGAGCTGAAGCCCTGCTTTGCGAAGGATCTGGCATTTAAAATCTGATCTCCCCTGCTTGCGGCAGCGGAAAGAGGAATCAGAATGTTTGGTTTTCTAAGTGCGAGAATTTCACAGATGGAATTGGCTCCGGCTCTTGAAATCATAAGATCAGCAGCAGCAAAAAGATGTTTTAAAGGGGCGTCTACATATTCGTATTGTACATATCCTTCCGTTCCGATCAGGCTTTCATCCAGATTGCCTTTTCCGCAGATATGTATCACCTGATAATTTGCCAGCAGTTTCGGGAGAATTCCCCGTAAGGCAGTATTGACCGTTACGGAACCAAGACTTCCGCCAATGATCAGGATAACTGGCCGGTTTGCAGACAACTTTGCATATTTTAATCCTGTCATGCGATCCCCTTTTAAAAGCTCTTTCCGTATGGGAGAGCCTGTGAGTACAGCTTTCTCTTTTGGAAGATAAGGAAGGGTTTCCGGAAAATTGCAGCATACTTTTACAGCAGACGGAATACAAAGCCTGTTGGCAAGCCCTGGAGTCATATCTGATTCATGGATAATAACAGGTACCTTGCAGCGTTTTGCTGCCATCACCACGGGAACGGCTACAAAGCCTCCTTTTGAGAAAACCACATCCGGCTTGTAATTTTTTATCAGTTTCAATGCTTCCCCATATCCTTTTAATACACGGAAGGGATCAGAGAAGTTTTTTAAGTCAAAATACCGACGGAATTTACCGGAAGAAATGCCGTCATAGGGAATGCCGGCTCTCTTAATGAGCTGACTTTCGATTCCCTGGTATGATCCTATATAGTGAATATCGTAATTCCGCTCTTTTAATGAGGGGATTAAAGCCAGGTTCGGGGTAACATGGCCGGCTGTACCGCCGCCAGTTAAGATGATTTTTTTCATAAAGCGTTGCCTCCCAAATTCGATATACTATTATAGTAAACGTTAGCGATAAAAAGTCAACCCCAAAGCTTGTGGGAACTTAAGGATAACTTGTATTTAAGAGGTGTAACGTGGAGAAGGAGAGAAACCATGGAAAAAAATATTCTATTTTAAAACGGATGAAATTTTATGTATCGTCTCAGGAGAAATTAGAAGCCCATCTGCTTGATTATATGCAGGAGCATCCGGAATTAACACCTGAGCCTCCCACCCCTCCTCCAGGCGAATTTCAGAAAATTATGGCGGAGATTAACCGGCGGGGGGCGGAAACATTGGTAAGAAAGCAGCTGAGGGTATTGTATTACGGCAACAAATTTGTGGGTTCTCTGCAAAAGCCGTTTCTTATCGTAATGGTGGTCCTGATTATACTGGCCGCCTCCTCAATCGGTGCATCGGCAAAAAAGGCCCATGAGTACCGCTTAAAAGACCAGAATGCCAGTAAAAGCAGAAATGAGGTACTAAAAGAGGGCAAGATGTCAAATGCAAATGAAGAATTGAAAGAACATCTTGGGATCACGGTTTTAATGATTAATAATATGCCCCATAAAATGGAACGGTGAAATTTTATGGCAGAATACCCGGCGGAAAGGAGACAATCCTGAATCCCGCCGGGTATTTTGCATGTTCGGCTGTGGGAAAGCTTTGTTCATGGGATAAGGATTACCGGAGCAATGCTGCCTCCCATTCCTTTTCCTTAAAGCCAACCAGTACGAAATCTTTGCCAATGATTAAGGGACGCCTGACCAGCATTCCATCAGTTGCCAGGAGATCGATCTGCTCTTTTTCACTCATGCCGGGCAAAAGCTCTTTTAAATTCTTTTCCTTGTAGAGGATTCCGCTGGTATTAAAGAACCGCTTCATGGGAAGGCCGCTTCTTTTGATCCAGTCTGCAAGCTCTGTGGCGTTTGGGTTCTCTTCTTTAATGTTTCTGGAGTCATATGCTATTTCATGGGCATCCAACCACTTATTTGCATTTTTGCAGGTACTGCAGGGGGGATATTGTAAAAATAAAACGTTCATATCTGTACATCTCCTTTCGGTTAATGGGGTGAGTCCGCACTGCTCATTGCTTTCGTGGATAGTTTACCTCAAAATGCCTTGAATGAAAAGGAAAGAATTAGAATAAACTATAACAATCATGGGTTTTCAGGTGAAAATATGAAATTTTTATTATTTCTGTCGGAAGCGGCAGTGCCGCTTATCATTTTTTACATGGTAGGCTTTGGCATATTGTCCAAACGTCCGGTTTTTGATGATTTTATAGATGGGGCTAAGGATGGAATGAAAACAGTGGCAGGAATCATGCCTACACTCATCGGGCTTATGACTGCGGTGGGGGTGCTACGGGCTTCCGGCTTTCTGGATTTTCTTGCAAAATGCCTGACAAAGCCGGCTGCTTTCTTTTTTCTTCCCGCACCGGTTGTACCGGTTATTTTAGTGCGCCTGATATCAAACTCAGCAGCAACAGGGCTTGTGCTTGATATTTTTAAGAAATATGGAACTGACTCCTATATCGGTATGCTGACCTCCGTGATCATGAGCTGCACAGAGACCTTATTTTACTGTTTAAGCATCTATTTTGGAACCGTAAAGATCAAAAAAACCCGGTATACTCTAGGCGGTGCATTGGCCGCAACAGTGGCAGGAATTGCTGCCAGCGTCATCATATCCCGTTTTCTGGTATAAAAGGTATTTTTTTATTTCGATTTTAAGAATTTCATAAGAATTCAGGTGGTTGTCTTGGGATACATAATCATGTATAATTACGAAGAAGCTTTTATTGTCATATGTGAAGGGGATAAACGTGGATACTTACGGGACTCTTAACGAAGTTTTGGTAAGACTGTTTCGGGATATTATGGATATAGAACAACAGGCTATCATTACACAGGAATTTAACAACATTACAAATAATGATATGCATGTGATCGAGGCCATTGGTATTGGAGAGCCAAAGAATATGTCGGCCATAGCCAGGGAACTGTCTGTTACGGTCGGTACGTTGACCATTGCCATGAACAGTCTTGTAAAGAAGGGGTATGTGACCCGTCAGCGAGGAAAAGAGGACCGGCGTGTTGTATATATCTCTCTTTCAGAAAAAGGGAAAGAAGCCTATGAGCACCATGCCAGATTTCATCAGGAGATGATCGCCGGCGCTGTTGCAGGCTTAAGTGAAAATGAGATAGAAGTTTTGATCAAAGCTCTGACCAAGTTAAACCTGTGGTTTCGGAGCCTTTAACAGAATTTAAGGAGGCAATTTGCAATTATGAAAAAATTCATCGTGTTTTTAATGAGCGCAATGATGATGATGTCCTTAGCGGCATGTGCGCCAACACAGCCTAAGATGGAGACCACAGCACCTGGTCCTGATGTGATGGGGCCAACGGGAGGAGCCAGTGATAAAGTTCCTGATCCTAACGCAGAGCCTATGGAGATCATTTCCGTATACAGCCGGAATGATGATGCCACCGGTTTAAATCAGGCGATGGATGCAGTATCTGAACTGACGGCAGATGCCATGGTGGACAAGCTGATTGAATACGGCGTATTAGAGGAAGATACAAAGGTTCTGAAATTTGAAGAGAAAGATGGAACTGCCACTCTTGATTTATCTAAGATGCCGGAAAAGGATTCAACTGAGGATTTACTTACCCTGACAGCGGTTGGTAATACCTTTATCGAAAATTTTGAACTTGATAAATTAAAGCTTCTTGTTAATGGAAAGAATTATTCCAATGATCAGATCAAGCAGGGAGATAGTGACTATCTGGAATATGTTAAGAATTATAAGAAAATAAAATAAAGACAAAAAAAGGGCAGAAGCGGCATATTTCAAGCTTCTGCTCTTTTAAATTTATGGGTTTCTTAACTGTTTTGACAGCCAGCTGCGGAACGCAGGCTGGATGACAGAAAACGGAGCAGGACCAATATCAAGCAAAAAGGCGTGGAAATCTTTCAAATTAAAATCATCCTTTAAGATCTTCTTAGCGGTGTTCCGCATTTCCATAATCTCCATATATCCCACGTAGTATTCCATATAATTGGTGGGATTTTCGATCAGGCTGGAGTAAATGGAATCTGCAATATCTGTTTTCTCAATATTATAAAACGTGCCAAGGTATTTGGCTGTCTGCTCTTTATCCCAGCCCTCATAATTGATGCAAATATCCAGATATGCATAGATGCCCAGGGTAACGGCAGTATTATGTGCCAGAAGCTCACCAAGCTCCGGAGGAAGTCCGTTATCTAAGGTGTAGGAGTAAAACTCCACATAGGTGGCCCAGCCTTCCGAATAACTGGAAAAGGAGAGGATGCTTCTTAAGTCGTTAGGTTTCTTGCTTAAAAAATAAACATTTTGATATAAATGTCCCGGATAGCCTTCATGAGCCAGGGTAGTGTATAGGTCATCATTTTGAAAACGCGGGTTACCGTTGATGTAAATGACGTTATCCTCATAACGGTCCAGAGGAGGAACCAGGTAAAAGGCGGGGCTTAAAGATGCCTCCAGGGAACTGGGAACGTATTTTACCGTATGGTTGCAGGGCGGAAGCTCAGGAAAATCCTTTGAAATCTGAGATTTTAAAGATTCCAGGATCTCTTCCGGCTTGGTATAACTAAAGGAATAGTTCTCAAGGTGATCCAGCACTTCCGGATGCTCCTTTGTAATCTGTCCTATGGCCTGGATATCGGAGTTTAACTGTTTTTCAATTGCCTTTGTCAGGCTTCGGATGGAATCATAGGAGGTTCCGGTGTTGGATTTCACCAGGTATTCAAAATATTCCTTTCCTTTGGGATACCAGGATAGGCCCTTGTCATTGGTCCCGGTTCCCATAAGGGCGGTGATGCCGTTGATAAGATTTTTATAGGCAGGTATAAAATGCTCTTCCAGTACTTTTAGATTCTTTTCTTTATAGGAAGCTTTTTCTTCCGCGGTTAAATCCGTAAGGGCATCCACCCGGGTGTTGAAGGTGTCTGCAAGGAAGCTGTGGTCAGGCTGGATCAAATATGCCTCACAGGACTTTAATAAATGGTCTGCGGAAGCGTCAGACATAAAAAGGCCGGCTTCTGATTTTTGCTTTTCAAACTCCAGGATCTGCCCATAATAATTATCAATGGTAGAAAGCAGCGCAAGATAGTGGTCCACATCATCCCGGGTGTAAAAGGCATATTCTGAGAACAGGATGGGAAGCTGTGCCTGGATTCCGATGGTGGTTGTTAAAGGCTGGGCATAAAGCTCCAGGCCATCAGAGCTTAGTTCTGTTTCTATGTAGGAGCGGAGAATCTGCCAGGTAAGCCGCTGTTCGTCGGTCAACTGGCGGGGATTAAAACCATCCAGATTCTTTTTTAATTCCAAAAGGTCTTTTGTTCCCTGTTTCATTTTTTCCAGAGAAAAATCCCCCAGGGTCAAAGGAACTGTGTCAAATCCCCGGGAAGCCGGATCTGCAATGCTGAAATGGAAGCTGATTCCGGATTCACTGATCTCGTCACGAAACAGGTCATTTGTAAATTGATCAAACTTGTTTTGAGCGGATAAATCCCTGGCATGGTATTGTTCGTACCCGCTCCATGAAGACGATGCAGGCGATTTATTGGTGGGTGCACAGGCACAAAGCAGGGAAACAGCCAGTATGATGGAAAGAAAACGGCGGCCCTGTTTCAAAACGATGTTCTTCATATATGATTCCTCCGTGATTCACTATTATTATTTATATGATGATATTAAAAAAGTCATGACAAAAGCACTGATGTACCAGCTTACCCGCTTGACAAACTTTACTGAAACCATTAAACTATGGTTACCGACAATCTATTTATATGAGAATGCTGAGAAAAGAAGAGTAAGAAATCAACCTCATGTGCAGAGACTTCCGGAAGCTGAAAAGGAAGCTTGAGCGTATTTCCCAACATGGCCTTGGAGCAGCGAAGTTGAATTGGCGAAGCACGCCTTTAAATTTCGACGGTTACACCCGTTATCGTGTCAGACTGTTATTAAGTAACCATAAGGTCTTAAGCGGACTTTATGGAACCAACGCAGCCGGTAAGGTCCGTACTGTAAGGTACGGATAAATTAAAGTGGTAACACGGGACAGTTCCCCGTCTTTAAATTTCCGAAAGGATATTTTAAGACGGGTTTTTCTTTGCAGGAAGGGAAGCCCCCTTTTTGCTCATCCCATTTTATAAACAGGAGGAAATCAGAATGTGTAAAGACTCTAAGAAAAAACCATACTATATCACCACGGCTATTGCCTATGCATCAGGAAAGCCCCATATCGGCAATACCTATGAGGCAATATTAGCGGATTCCATCGCCCGTTATAAGAGGGCAGAGGGCTATGACGTGTTTTTCCAGACAGGAACCGATGAGCATGGCCAGAAGATTGAGGAAAAGGCAGAGGCAGCAGGGATCACGCCTAAGGAGTTCGTAGACAGGGCTGCCGGTGAAATTAAGAATATCTGGGATCTGATGAACACCTCTTACGATAAATTCATCCGCACCACAGACAAGGAACATGAGGAGCAGGTTCAGAAGATCTTTAAGAAGCTCTATGACCAGGGAGATATCTATAAGGGACATTACGAAGGCTTATACTGCACGCCCTGTGAATCCTTTTTTACAGAATCCCAGCTTGTAGACGGCAAATGTCCGGACTGCGGACGTGAAGTGAAGCCGGCAAAAGAAGAGGCATATTTCTTCCGCATGAGCAAATATGCGGACCGTTTGATAAAGCACATCAATGAGAACCCGGATTTTATCCAGCCAGTATCCAGAAAAAATGAGATGATGAACAATTTCCTCCTTCCGGGACTTCAGGATCTTTGCGTATCCAGGACCACGTTTAAGTGGGGGATTCCGGTGTCCT
Source organism: Lacrimispora sp. BS-2 (assembly GCF_040207125.1). NCBI lineage: Bacteria > Bacillati > Bacillota > Clostridia > Lachnospirales > Lachnospiraceae > Lacrimispora > Lacrimispora cavernae. The sequence goes on along the minus strand of NZ_CP157940.1, from coordinate 3,453,764 downwards.
TTGATCCGAAGCATGTCACCTATGTCTGGCTTGATGCGCTGACCAACTATATTACCGGAATCGGCTATGACTGTGACGGCAAAAGCAGTGACCAGTATGCCAGATTATGGCCGGCAGACCTTCACCTGATCGGTAAGGATATCATCCGGTTCCATACAATTTACTGGCCCATTTTCCTTATGGCCCTTGATATTCCCCTGCCAAAGCAGGTATTTGGCCATCCATGGCTGCTTCAGGGGGACGGCAAGATGAGTAAATCCAAGGGAAATGTCCTCTATGCGGATACCCTGGTGGATTTCTTCGGCGTGGATGCAGTCCGTTATTTTGTCCTTCATGAAATGCCATTTGATAATGACGGGGTTATTTCCTGGGAGCTTATGGTGGAACGCATGAACTCTGACCTGGCTAACATCCTGGGCAATCTTGTAAACCGTACCATTTCCATGTCCAATAAATACTTTGGCGGCATCGTGTCTGACGGAAATGCAGCGGAGGCTGTTGATGAAGACCTTAAGGCAGTGGTGTTAGAAGAGGTGAAAAAGGTTCAGGAGAAGATGGAGAAACTCCGTGTCGCTGATGCGATGACAGCAATCTTTAATATTTTCAGAAGGAGCAACAAATACATTGATGAAACTGCTCCATGGACCCTTGCCAAGGATGAAGCATCAAAGGGCAGGCTGGAAACCGTTCTTTATAATCTGACGGAAGCCATTGCCATCGGAGCCTCCCTCCTTGATTCCTTTATGCCGGATACCTCTAAAAAGATTCTTAATCAGCTTAATACTTCAAAGAGAGAGCTGTCCCAGATGAATGAATTCGGTGTATATCCCTCTGGAAATAAGGTGACTGATAAGCCGGAGATCCTGTTTGCACGTATGGATATTAAGGAAGTTATGGAGAAGGTGGAAGCCATGTATGGACCAAAGGAAGAAGAATCCAAGGAAACTGCCAAAGAAGATGCTTCCGCCGTGATTGATATAGAAGCCAAAGCAGAGATCGAATACGACGATTTTGCCAAGCTGCAGTTCCAGGTAGGCCAGATCATTGCCTGTGAGGCTGTTCCAAAGTCAAAGAAGCTTTTGTGTTCCCAGGTGAAGATCGGAAGCCAGGTAAAACAGATTGTCAGCGGAATCAAAGCCCACTATTCACCGGAAGAAATGGTTGGCAAAAAGGTGATGGTTGTGGTAAACTTAAAACCAGCAAAACTGGCTGGAGTCCTGTCTGAAGGCATGCTTCTCTGCGCGGAGGATGCAGAAGGCAATTTATCTCTTATGGTTCCGGAGAAAGCAATGCCGGCAGGAGCAGAAATCTGCTAATTAAAAGGGAATGTCTGGGGACACTTGATAGAAAACAGCGAAAGGCCGGGTAACTTGATCCGGCCTTGTTGTTTTAAGGAGGAAGATTCCATGAAAGAGTCAATCAGTGCCCGTGCAAAAGGAATAACAGGAAATACTTTAAAGATGATTGCCATTGTTACCATGCTCATAGACCATATCGGCGTGGCTGTTGTTGAAAACGGTATTTTAAAAAATCAGGACAATCTTACTGCCTGGGAGCTTTTTGGCTTGCAGGGAGAAAACCTGTGGGACATGGCTGACCTGGTGCTTCGTACCATTGGAAGAGTTGCATTCCCTATTTTTTGCTTTCTGCTTGTAGAAGGTTTTTTCCATACCAGGAATATTAAAAAATATGGAGCCAGGCTTTTTTTATTCGCCCTTATATCCGAGATTCCCTTTGATCTGGCAATTTTTGATCAATGGTTTTATCCAGATTATCAGAATGTATATTTTACCCTGTTCATCGGCCTATGTGTTCTTTACTGGTATGATAAGGCTATGGGAGACCCAATCAGGCAGACCCTGGTATTTTTGGCCGGATGCGGTGCGGCTGTTTTTTTGAAATGTGATTATGATATCATAGGGATAGTTATGATCCTGCTATTTTATGTTTTTTATAAAGATAAGAAAAAGCAGACCATTTTCGCAGGTATCCTGACAGCCGTCCAGAGCCTTAGCTGTTTTGGGGCGGCTATCCTGGCCTTCATCCCCATCCGCATGTATAGCGGAGCCAGAGGAAAAAGGAATTTAAAATACCTTTTTTACTGGTTTTATCCTGCTCACTTAGTTTTGCTTTATATCCTGCGTTTGATTATTATAAAGTAAGAAAGGCACCTTCATGGCTGAAGGGACCTGCTTTTTAAAGGAGATTCCTATGATTTTTGATACACACGCCCATTACGATGATGAGGCATTTGATGAAGACAGAGAGGAACTGCTGACAAGCCTTTTTGACCATGGAATTGAGACTGTTACCAATATAGGTGCCAGCATGGAAACTTCCAGGAACACCCTGGAACTGGCGGAGAAATATCCATATGTATATGGAGCGATCGGTGTTCATCCCAATGAAACCGGTGAGCTGGACGAAGAAGATATAACCTGGCTGAAAGAAGGGTCTGCCCATAAAAAGATCGTGGCAATCGGCGAGATCGGCCTTGACTATTACTGGGATGAGCCGGATCATGACACCCAGAAAAGGTGGTTTATCCGCCAGCTGAACCTGGCAAAGGAAGTGAAGCTTCCTGTGGTAATCCACAGCCGGGATGCGGCAAAGGACACCTTAGATATCATGAAGGCAGAGGGGGCAAAGGACATTGGAGGAGTGATTCACTGCTTTTCTTATGGAAAGGAGATCGCCAGGGAATACTTAAATATGGGGTACTATCTGGGAATCGGAGGCGTCCTTACCTTTAAGAATGCTAAAAAGCTTAAAGAAGTGGTGGAGTATATGCCGATGGAACAGCTGGTACTGGAAACAGACTGCCCTTATCTGGCTCCCGCACCCAACAGGGGAAAGCGTAATTCTTCCTTAAATCTTCCCTATGTGGTGCAGGAAATCAGTGCCATTAAGGGAATACCGGAAGAAAAGGTCATTGAAATCACCAATCAGAATGCCAAAAGGCTATACAGGCTTTCGGAACAGCTATAAAAGAAAAGGGAGGACATTCATGGCGACACTGGGAAATCCCCAAAAAACAATCGAGGTCATTCAGAAATACGAATTCGCATTCCAAAAGAAATTCGGACAGAATTTTTTAATAGACACCCACGTATTAGATAAGATCATAGCCGCGGCAGGCGTAACAAAGGAGGACTGTGTTCTGGAAATCGGGCCGGGGATCGGCACGATGACGCAGTATCTGGCAGAAAACGCCAGACATGTGGTAGCTGTGGAGATCGATTCAAACCTGATTCCCATTCTCAAAGAGACCCTGGCAGACTATGAGAATGTGACCGTTATCCATGATGATATTCTTAAGGTTGACATCAACCAGATAACAAAGGAGTATAACGGCGGGCGTCCGATCAAGGTGGTTGCAAATCTGCCGTATTACATCACAACTCCTATTATTATGGGCCTTTTTGAAAACATGGTGCCAATAGACAATGTTACGGTCATGGTTCAGAAGGAAGTGGCAGACCGTATGCAGGTAGGGCCTGGTTCTAAGGATTACGGCGCTCTTTCATTGGCTGTCCAGTATTATGCAAAGCCCTATATTGTTGCAAACGTCCCGCCTAACTGCTTTATGCCCCGTCCGAATGTGGGTTCCGCGGTAATCCGCCTGACCCGCCACAAGGAGCCGCCGGTAAAGGCAGAGGATACAGGGCTTATGTTCCGTCTGATCCGTGCTTCCTTTAACCAGAGAAGAAAGACCCTTCAAAACGGACTGAACAATTCGCCGGAGATTCCCTTCACAAAGGAAGAAATCTCGGAGGCAGTTAAAAGCCTGGGACTTGGGCCCTCCGTGCGGGGAGAAGCATTGACTTTAGAGCAGTTTGCATCCCTTAGCAACTATTTTACAGGAATGAAAAGATAATAAACCAGGAGGGATTATGGCAGATTCGCTGATTACAAAACGCGCAATAGCGGAAGCCTTAAAACAGGTATGCAGGGAAAAGCCCTTTGATAAGATATCCATAACAAATATCACATCCGTATGGGGGTTAAACCGGCAGACCTTCTATTATCATTTTCAGGATAAATATGAACTTTTAAGCTGGATCTATTATAATGAGAATTTTGCCAAAATAGCAGAAGACATTACTCTTGAGAACTGGAACCAGAAGGTTTATGAACTGCTTCAAAATATGAAAGAGGAAAAAGCCTTTTATATCAATACCATCAAAGAACAGGAGCATACTTTTGAGAGTTATCTGTTTGAGATGGCAAAAGCCCTGTTTTCCGAAGCGATTTTAAAGCTGGATGAAAAAAAGAAGCTCACCATGGAGGAGAGGGACTTTGACGCAGAATTTTATGCATATGGTATCTGTGGGATTATTGTTGACTGGGTGGAGAAAGGAATGAAGACGGATCCCCGGCTTGTGGCGGATCGTTTAAAAAGCCTGGCCAGGGCTACGGCGCGGGCCGGTTATCTCCGAGGCCAGGCGAAGCTTTAAGAAAGCTTATGCATGATGATATCCAGACATTCTTCTCTGGAACAGTTTTTGATGAGCGCAACCAGATCAGAATAAGAAAAAAGCTCTGCGGATATTGGGCTGAATTTATCCAAAAGCTCTTCTAAATTCCGGGCAGTTCGCTCCGGCGATTTCTGCCCGTTTTTTAACTGGTGGAAAAGCGCCGTTTTCAGGACGGACTCCCGGATATGTTTGTGTATAGTGGTCGACATAAAAAGTCCTCCTTTTTCATTATATTTATTTTAAATGAAGGTAAAAAAATCTTCTATAGACAAAATCCCAAAATTGTATGGTTTTACGACATCATTTTCCTGATGTCGTTTTTTTATACAACTAAAAAACCATGTATGGTGACGAATGAAATGAAGTATGATAATATAAGCGTATCAGTTAGTTATCACAATTCATAGAATGGAGCGTTGTATATGAAAGGAAAAAATAATTTCGGAAAAGTACTTGCATGGGGAGCTGCGGCAACTGCGGCAGGAGTAGCCGCAAAAAAAGCCTATGATTATTCAAAAAAACAGATGGATTTAAAAAATGAAGAAGTCATGAGACATAAGGAAAACGGCCAGACCCCGGGAAAAGCGTATTTTGTAGGCGGCGGTCTGGGAAGCATGGCAGGAGCGGCTTACCTCATACGAGACTGCAATATGCCGGGAGACCAGATCACGATTTTTGAAGGAATGCATATTCTGGGAGGAAGCAACGATGGCATCGGAACTCCGGAAAAAGGCTTTGTATGCCGGGGCGGACGTATGCTTAATGAAGAGACATACGAAAACTTCTGGGAGCTGTTCCGTTCCATCCCTTCTTTAAATAACCCATCCCGGAGCGTTACCGAAGAGATCCTAAGCTTTGATCATGCCCATCCCACCCATGCAAAGGCCAGACTGGTGGACAAGGATGGAACCATCCTTGATGTAAAGAGCATGGGATTTACCCAGAAGGAACGCATGGCGCTTTTAAAGCTTATGAATACTCCGGAAGAAAAGCTTGACGATATGACCATTGAGGAATGGTTTGCTGACATGCCTCATTTCTTTACAACGAATTTCTGGTATATGTGGCAGACCACCTTTGCATTCCAGAAATGGAGCAGCCTTTTTGAATTCCGCCGCTACATGCGCCGGATGATTCTGGAGTTTTCCAGGATTGAAACTTTGGAAGGGGTAACAAGAACACCGTTAAACCAGTATGACAGCGTCATCCGCCCTCTGGAAAACTATTTAAGAAAGCAGGGAGTTGTTTTTGCGGAAAACTGTACGGTTACTGATATAGACTTTGCAGATGGAGAAGGGATTACGGCTAAGGTGCTTTATTTAAAGGATAATGGCATAGACAGGCAGATCGAGCTTCAGGAGGGCGATATCTGCATCATGACCAATGCCTGTATGACCGACAGCGCGACCCTTGGAGATCTGCATACCCCGGCTCCGGAGCCTGTTTTAAGGCCAATATCCGGGGAATTATGGACCAAGGTATCTGCAAAGAAGCCTGGCCTTGGAAATCCTTATCCATTCTTCGGCGATGTTCATGAGACCAATTGGGAAAGCTTTACCGTAACAAGCCGCGGAAATAAACTTCTTAAAATGATTGAGGATTACTCAGGTAATGTGCCTGGAAGCGGAGCCCTTCTGACCTTTAAGGATTCTAACTGGCTGATGAGCATTGTTGTGGCTGCCCAGCCTCACTTTATCAATCAGCCTATGGACCAGACGATCTTCTGGGGATATGGACTTTATACAGACCGTGAAGGGGATTTCGTAAAGAAACCCATGAAGGATTGTACCGGTGAAGAAATGCTTATCGAGCTTCTCCATCATCTTCATATGGAAAACCGTAAGGATGAGATCCTGGCAGATGTAGTCAACGTCATTCCCTGCATGATGCCTTATGTTGATGCCCAGTTCCAGCCCCGCAAAATGACTGACCGCCCGAAGGTGGTTCCAGCCGGCTCTACCAATTTCGCCATGGTAAGCCAGTTTGTGGAGATTCCGGACGACATGGTATTTACCGAGGAATATTCAGTCCGGGCAGCCAGAATCGCTGTTTACACGCTGATGGGGGCAAATAAAAAGATTTGTCCGGTCACCCCTTATGTGAAGGAGCCAAAGGTTTTAATGAAGGCAGTGCAGACCTCATACCGCTGATAAAATACAAAAATGTCTTCTTGGGCCAGACATTTCCCTACCCGGAAATATCTGGCCCTTTATCGATTTACTACGCTAATACGCGGACGCCATAAATTTTCTCGTTGCAAGAACCCTTTTTCTGTGGTATGCTAAAACTTGCGTTGTCTGTGAAGGACGGACGCAAGAAAAAGCAGATATGGAGGAACAGTTATGAAGAAAATGGCGCTTGTATTAGCGGCAGTCCTTGCTTCAGGGATGGTCCTGACAGCATGCGGCGGTTCCGGTAAATCCGGTACAGCCGGCAACGAAACACAAAAAACAGAAGCAGCAGGAAATACTGCAGGAGGTCTTGATCTGACAGTACAGATCGGTCCTGATCCGGAAACCATTGATCCGGCCTTAAATTCGTCAATTGACGCAGCTAATATGATCCTGCACGCATTTGAGACACTTTTAACCTTTGATAAGGATAATAATATTATTCCCGGACAGGCAGAGACCTATGATGTGAGTGATGACGGGCTTACATATACATTTCATTTACGTGATGGTTTGAAATGGAGCGACGGCTCTGATCTCACAGCAGAAGACTTCATATATTCATGGAAGCGTCTGGCAGATCCTGAGACAGCAGCTCCTTATGGAGCAGACATGCTTTCCATGGTAAAAGGATATCAGGATGCAGCAGCAGGAAACGTTGATGCACTGGCAGTATCCGCGCCTGATGCCAAAACTATTGTAGTGGAACTGGCATCTCCCTGCGTTTATTTTGATAAAATTGTTACCCATGCCAGCATGGCCCCTGTAAAAAAGGATGTAGTTGAGGCAAAGGGAGACCAGTGGTCTTTAACTCCTGATACCTATATATCCAACGGACCGTTAAAAATGATCGAATGGGTACCAGGTTCCCATATTACCTTTGCTAAGAATGAAAATTACTGGGATGCAGATACTGTAACCTTAAATACCTTAAAATTTGTTCTTATGGAAGATGCCAATGCAGCTTACAGCGCTTATCAGACTGGTGAAGTTTCCATGATCAAGGAAATTCCTACTGATGAGATCCCAAGCCTTCAGGGACGGCCGGATTATCACCTGGAACCCCGTATGGCTACTTCCTATACGATTTTCAACGTAAAAAAGGCTCCCTTTGACAATGTGCTGGTACGCCGTGCATTAAACCTTGCAGTTGACCGTGAGTACATTGCCAGTACCGTAATGGCAGGAACGGTTATACCGGCTGCCAACTTTGTAGGCCCTGGTATTTCTGATGCGGAAAGCGGTTCTTCCTTTGAAGAAGTCACCAGAAAGAATAACGGCGGTGATTACTTTAACGTAAGCAATTATGAAGAAGATCTTAATAAGGCAAAAGAACTTCTGGCAGAAGCAGGCTATCCAAACGGAGAAGGCTTCCCGGTGATCGAATATATGACCAACGAAGCCGGTTACAATAAGCCGATTGCAGAATATTTACAGAGTGCATGGAGCGAGCTGGGCATTAGAATGGATATTAAGATTGTTGAATGGTCTACCTTTGCACCAACCCGCCGGGCCGGTGACTTCGAGATTGCCCGTGGCGGCTGGGTATACGACTATGACGACCCTTCCAATATGCTTAACTTATTCACCACGGAAAGCGGAAACAACGACGGAAAGTATTCTAATCCTGAGGTGGACAACTTATTAAAACAGGCCCGTGATACGGCTGATAAGGCAGAGCATTATGAGAAGCTTCATGCAGCAGAAAAGATGATCATGGAAGATGCAGCGGTTGCTCCGCTTGTATACTCCAGCGATTTCTATTTACAGAAGCCTGAATTAAAGGGCACATGGCACTCTCCCTACGGTTTCTGGTTCTTTACACATGCTACCATGGAATAATGGCTGGAACCAAAGGAACCGTCATAAAACAGCTTTATAAAATAGCATAAAAAAGGCGCGTCTTGATGAACTGTAAAAACAGCTTCAAGGCGCGCTTTTTTGCGCTGTGCCAAGGTTATTGCAGACTTTCGTCCCATACGCCTGGTATTGCGCCCCCTGCTTATCCCAGGGAATCGTCATAGCAGGCACGGGCTCCGCCAATATACTTGAGCCTGGTACGGGCGGTGACCACATGGGCCGAGCCGATGTACCTGGTCTTTATTCGGAGCGGAACGGCCACGGCCTTTAAGTGCATGCCGATTAAGGTATCGCCGATATCAATTCCGGCATGGGCCTTTATTGATTCTACCGCCACCGGAGAATGCAGGGTCTGGTAAGCCGCAGTGGCAAAGGAGCTGCCGGCTTTTAACTGGGGTACTACATTGACCGGCTCGTAGCCATATCGCATAGCGGCCTCCTTTTCCAGGATCAAGGCCCGGTTTAAATGCTCGCAGCACTGGGCTGCAACGTAAATCCCCTGTTGGTTAAAAACTTCATAAATGGCAGAAAATACAGTCTGTCCGATTTCCGCGCTGGAATGGGAACCGATCCTGTGGTCGGATATTTCACTGGAGGAGCAACCGATCACGACTAAGTCCTTCTCATTTAAATGTGCCGCTTCCAGTAACTCTTTTGCAGCCATTGTGGCTTGTGTTCTGATTTCATCTAACATGATCCGACATCCTCCTCATGAGAGTTTTTTTATAATGCAGCGCGGATGGCAGCCGCCATTTCCTCATATTCTTTATCCGTTAAATATACTTTGTCCGGATTCATGGTAAAGGTACTGCCCCATTCATCCCCGCCGTTATATTTCGGAACGATGTGCATATGAAGGTGGCAGCCGGTATCGCCGTAAGCGCCGTAATTGACCTTATCCGGATTAAATACTTTATGGATGGCCCTGGAAACCCTGGCTGTATCAGCAAAAAAGGCATTTCTTTCTTCATCTTTAATATCCACCAGTTCGCTGACATGGTCTTTATAAGCCAGAATAACTCTGCCTTTTTTACTCTGCTCTTTAAATAAATATAAAAATCCTGTCTCCATTTCGCAAATGGGATAGCCGAATTTTGCAACAAGCTCTCCCTTCATACAGTATGCGCAATTTGGATCTTTCATAATCATGTTCCTTCCTTCTGCCGGAACGTTGTTTTTGTTTCCCAGCCTGTTCTGTCAAAATATCGGTTCAATGAGATGCGTTTTTACTCTGGAAATCTAAGACCTGCTTTTAATATGGGCGGCCACCTTGACATCTTCTTTCTTGATGTGGTTGATCAGCCAGCCCCCAATGGCGCTGTTGACCTCACCAACAAGGGCGATGGTCGGACCGTCCTTGTCCAGCTTAGCGCAGATTCCTGCCACCACCTTTTTGAACTCTTCATGGTAACGCTTGTGGTTTACATAATCTGGGTACTGATTCTGCAGCTGGAGTTTTTCCTCATTGCCGAAATGTTTTGCAGTATAGTCCTGCAGAAATTTTGCAGTATTAGCCAGTTCTGCACGGCCTTTTCCTGTAGAGCAGGCGGCAAGCAGGTTATTGATTGCATCAATCAACTGGTGATGCTCGGAATCGATTAAAGGGTTGCCGGTTTCTAAATCTTTTGTAAATGTATATGCCATATTTATAGTCTCCTTATCTTGCGTTTTACACTCATTCTACACCATTTCCAGGAAAATTCCAACTGTTAATTTCCCAGCCATACTAAGGAAAAATCTGCTCTCAGAAAACTCCGGAAACGTGAAGCTCCGGTTTTGCTCATTGAGAATGTCTAATCTGAAAGTGGGCATAAAAAAGCCCGGCGCAAAAGCAGCCGGGCAGTTATTGTCATATAATCTGTAATTGGAAAAATATAAGTCTGGGTTTAAATGTTTTCCATCTTGGAAAGAGCTGCTTCGTCTGCAACAATGGTAACATCCGGATGAAGCTGCAAAATAGATGCAGGAACACGGGAAGTAACTGGTCCGCAGATTACATCATAAAGGATGTCCGCTTTATCAGCTCCGCTGATAATCAGAAGGATCTTTCTGGCTCTCATAATGGTGCCGATTCCCATGGTATAAGCCTGGCGAGGAACTTCGTCAATTGATGCGAAGAAGCGCTTGTTGGCTTCGATGGTGCTTTCCTGAAGGTCCACAATGTGGGTATCCTTTGGGAAAATGTCAGAAGGTTCGTTAAAGCCAATGTGACCGTTGTGACCAAGTCCTAAGAGCTGTAAGTCAACACCGCCAAGACCTTTAATTACTTCCTCATAACGGGCAGCCTCTTTATTGGCATCAGGTTCCATACCATCTGGTATATTAGTATTTGCTTCGTCAATGTTTACATGGCGGAACAGATTCTCACGCATAAAATAATAATAGCTCTGGTCATTATCCCTGGTAAGCCCCTTGTATTCATCAAGATTGGCAGTCTTTACCTGGGAAAAATCCAGATCCCCTTTGTTGTACCACTCGATTAACTGTTTATAGGTGCCGACAGGAGAGGAACCGGTAGCCAGTCCCAGAACGCAGTTCGGTTTCATAATAATCTGAGCAGATATAATATTAGCGGCCTTACGGCTCATATCATTGTAGTCCTTCGCGCGATAAAGCTTCATTTCTCTATCCCTCCATACGTAGAAAAAAATTTTTATACATTCTTTTCATAAAGGATAACATTTTTGTGTCATAGATGCAATGGCATTTTGCATAAAATAATTATAAAGGAGTGATGGCATGCCTAATTATCGAAGACTAATCTCATATATTTATGCCTATGAAGGCGCAGTCAAAGGAAAAAACATTGGATTTGCCAAGATAGAAACGAGAGGGGTCCAATGCAAAATTACGGTCAGTGTCAAAAGGATATATGTGGGCGGCAATGATATTGGAGTATACTTATTAGCCGCAGACCAGGAAATACTCCTGGGCAATATTTTTATACGCGGCGGTTCCGGTGAATTCAGGACTGTGGTATCGGCAAATGATATAGAGCACTCCGGAATTAACATGGATCAGTGCTATGGACTGACCATCCATGATGTGAAAAATACATGGCGTTCCTATACGACCATTTGGGAAGATGCCGTTGCCCATGCGGCAGAAGTCGATCTGGAGAGTTCGGCCAAGGTTGTTTCGCAGAAGGAACAGGCTGTTATTTCAGAAGAACAGATAAAACGGGCGGTACGTGAAATCGCGGAAGAATTCCCACTGGAGTCTGATGAACTCCGGGAGGCTTCCCAGTCAGAGATTTCACCGGAGGATAAAAAGATGGAAGCTTCCTCCAATGACCGGACGGTTGAAGAGGAGATTCCAGAGGCCGAAGAACAGGAACTTCTGGAAGAGGAGGACCTGCAGGCAGAGAACCTGCAGGCAGAGAACCTGCAGGCAGAGAACCTGGAGGAGGAAGATCAGGATCCAGTTGATGGGGATATGGATTTTGCCGTACCTGACGGCGGGGAACTTTTAAATGTGGAATCAAAAGATGGTGAACAGGAAGCCATGTCGAATGAGGCAATAGCGGACGAAGACGGCCTGCAGTATGCTGAGGAATCGGAAGAAGACGTACAGTACATGGAAGAGCCGGGCCTGGAGCAGGCAGAAGCCGAGGAATCAATTGGAGAGTTGGTGGGAGCCGGGGAGCCGGAAGTCCAACAGAGTGCCATGCAGTCTGCGGCGGAGCCAGCATACGGAGATTGGCAAAATGACGGACAGGAAGACATACCCAGTGAAATGCAGGAGAAAGAAACCCAGCAAGAGGCTGGGGCTTCCGTGGATGTCCAGGAAAGGGAAGCAGTATTTAGTGAGCCTTATCCCTGCAGCGGCCAGGATGAGATTGGTGAAACCATTTGTTACCGGACCGATGCTGTGATAAAAGAAAGCATGGGCAATCAGGAGGCGCGGCCACAGCTGGGAAATCCTGAAGAATTAGAGCGCCTGCGCCAAAATGAGATCCAGGAAGATAATACCCATAATCTGATCTGGGAGAAGCTGAAACGCGAACATACAAGGATTCTTGCATTTGATTATGAGGATGGCTGCGAAATTCTGACCATCAAGCCCCAGGATATCGGTGTCCTTCCGAGAGATGCCTGGGTTTATGGCAATAACAGCTTCCTTCTGCATGGATACTACAATTACCGTTACTTAATCCTTGCAAAACTATTGAACCCAAACGGGATGCCCCGTTACCTTCTGGGGATTCCAGGGCATTATTACAGCAATGAGAGATATATGGCTTCCATGTTCGGTTTTCCGAATTTCGTGCTGTCCAAGGAGCAGCCAATGGAAGATGGCCGGTTTGGATTCTGGTATACCGATGTAAAATTAGGGGGCTAATTTAAGCCCCCTATCGGCATGTCCTGATTAACCTTCAACACCCCTAAGCATGGCATTGGGAATCAGGGGTTTTAAGATGTTTAAGAATTTATCCAGCTCTTCCTTGGAAAATGACTGATAGCCAGGACACAGGACCTGGTCCGAGTCCACATAGTTTTGCAGATAATAATGGGGACAACCTGCCAGCCATTTCCCGATATCTGCAAAATCCCTGAGGCTGTGAATCCCTTTTACGGCCGTTGTGCGGAATTCAAAAGGAAGGGTTCCATCAAGGAGAAAAGCAGCGCTTTCCTCAATGTCCTTTATCTTAAGACCCTTTACTCCCGCCGCCTTGTGATAATTTTCCCTGCCGGCTTTAATATCCATTGCTACATAGTCCAAAAGTCCCTTTAAAACAAGGCTTTTTAAGACCTCCGGCCGATAACCGTTGGTATCCAGTTTAATGAGATAGCCCAGATCCCGTATTTTCCGGATAAAGGGTTCTAAATCCTCAGCCAGGGTGGGTTCTCCCCCTGTAATGCAGACGCCTTCTAAAATCCCTTTTCGTTTATTTAAAAAACCTAAAATTTCTTCTTCGCTGAATATGGACTTTGCCTCGCTTCCGATCAGTTCGCTGTTATGGCAGAAGGGACAGCGAAAATTGCAGCCGCCAAGAAAGATCGTGGCTGCTACGTGGCCGGGAAAGTCCAGAAGCGTTGTTTTTTGAAGACCGCATAGTTTCATATCTTCACCATTCCTTTGTTTCGTGATATACTATAACAGTATACCACATTTAACTATCCCGGGGATATATCTTTATGCCTAAAAAGCATGGGAACCAAGATAGAAACGCACCGCATGCATTTTTATATGTCTGGAAAATGTGGGCAATAAAATTGTCGAGCAAAGAGGAATGAATATGACAACAGATGAGAAATATATGCGCACAGCAATAAGACAGGCTGAAAAGGCAGGCGCCATAGGCGAGGTCCCCATAGGCTGCGTCATTGTTTATGAAGATAAAATCATTGCCCGCGGATATAACCGCCGCACCATTGATAAAAATGTCCTATCCCACGCAGAAATCAACGCCATCCGTAAAGCCTGCAGAAAAATAGGGGACTGGAGACTTGAGAACTGCACCATGTATGTTACATTGGAACCCTGTCCCATGTGTGCCGGAGCCATTGTCCAGGCCAGGATCCCCAGAGTGGTCATCGGCTGCATGAATGCAAAGGCCGGCTGTGCAGGATCAGTGCTTGATATGCTTCATGAGGAAGGCTTTAACCATCAGGTTGAAACAGAGACAGGGGTTTTAGGAGAAGCGTGTTCTCAAATGATGAAAGATTTTTTTAAAGAACTGAGGGAAAGGAACAAGAAGAAACTGGAAGACAAATCCCCTTCAACTCCTTGACAACCTGCCCTTTTCCATGTATACTAAAGTGCGATTAAACCAAATCATGTCATAAAGCTTCCGTGCAGCCGGGGAGATAGCGGTGCCCTGTACCTGCAATCCGCTCTAGCAGGGGTGATGTCTCACCCAGGGCTGTCTATTGTAGGGCTGCCCCTGGTAAGTGGCGATGACGTTTGGGTCTTACGCAACAGATCTTCATGAACCGTGTCAGGGCAGGAATGCAGCAGCACTAAGTGAAACCTTCTGTGTGCCGTGAGGGTGCCTGGACCGAGTTAACTGCCAGGGTAACGTCTGTGATAGCGGTTCAAAGTGAGACGCACGGATTAAAATATAAAGAATTATCAGACGCCGGAGAGCAGGAAACTGTTTTGCGGTGTCTTTTGCAATTAGTAATTACCATTTTTAATATTTTCTTACATTTCTTATGAAATAAAGTTTTCCCTTGCCCCACATTCCCCTTTGTATTATAATTATAAAATGGGTATAATACTACCTATTTCCAAATGATAAATCTAATCAAAAAAGAGGTGTGCTTTCATGATAAGAATTGGAATGCTTACAAGCGGAGGCGACTGCCAGAGCCTGAATGCCACCATGCGCGGCGTAGCAAAGGCACTGTACCGAATGCCCGGCGATATTGAGATTGTTGGATTTGAAGACGGTTACAAAGGGCTGATTTATGAAGAGTACCGTATCATGAAGCCGGAAGATTTTTCCGGGATCCTGACAAATGGCGGGACAATCCTCGGTACCTCCAGACAGCCGTTTAAACTTATGAGGACACCTGACGAGAACGGTCTTAATAAAGTAGAAGCCATGAAACACACCTATAGAAAGCTGAAATTGGAATGCCTGGTGGTATTAGGCGGCAATGGAAGCCAGAAAACGGCCAATCTCCTTCGGGAAGAGGGGCTGAATGTAGTATCCCTTCCCAAGACCATTGATAATGATTTGTGGGGAACCGATATTACCTTTGGATTCCAGAGTGCGGTCAATGTGGCTACCAATGCCATTGATTGCATCCATACGACAGCAGCTTCCCATGGACGAGTATTCATTGTGGAAGTCATGGGACACAAGGTCGGCTGGCTTACCCTCCATGCAGGACTCGCCGGCGGAGCTGACATCATCCTGCTGCCGGAGATTCCCTATGATCTGGATATCGTGGTCAAAGCATTAAAGAGCAGGACCCAAAACGGCAAGAAGTTTTCCATTCTGGCCGTGGCGGAAGGGGCAATTTCCAAGGAAAATGCCTGCCTGACGAAAAAAGAATTAAAAGAAAAAAAGAAAAATGGAGTGGTTTACCCTTCTGTGGCATATGAGATCGGGGCTCAGATCACGGAGCGCACCGGACAAGAAGTGCGGGTTACCGTACCAGGCCATATGCAGAGAGGCGGCGATCCATGCCCCTTTGACAGAGTGCTTTCCACCCGCCTTGGGGCTGAGGCAGCAAAGCTCATAAATAACAAAGAATACGGATATATGGTAGCGGTGAATAACAATGAGATTGTTAAGATTCCGTTAGCCGATGTAGCCGGAAAATTAAAAACCGTCGATCCGGAAAGCTCTATCGTTAAGGAGGCCAAGATGATAGGCATCAGCTTCGGCGACGAATAAGGAGTTAACAGGCATGTCATATACGGCATTGTATCGGAAATGGCGTCCTCCTTCCTTTTCGGATGTAAAGGGTCAGGACCATATCGTACAAACATTAAAAAATCAGATAGTATCCGAACGTATTGGGCATGCATATCTATTCTGCGGAACAAGAGGAACCGGTAAGACCAGTATTGCCAAGATCTTTGCAAAAGCGGTTAATTGCGAGCACCCGGCAGACGGAAGTCCCTGCGGGGAATGCCAGACCTGTAAGAACATCGCAGCCGGCGCATCCCTGAATGTGGTTGAAATTGACGCTGCATCAAATAATGGCGTGGAGAATATCAGGGAGATAAGGGAAGAAGTCCAGTATCCTCCCACAGAAGGCAAATATCGGGTTTATATCATTGACGAGGTTCATATGCTTTCAACAGGAGCATTTAATGCACTGTTAAAAACGTTGGAAGAACCTCCATCCTATGTCATATTTATTCTGGCAACTACGGAAGTCCAGAAGATTCCGGTGACGGTCCTGTCACGGTGCCAGCGATATGATTTTAAGCGCATTACGGTGGAAACCATTGTAGAGCATTTAAAAGGGCTGACAGCCGCAGAACATATCCAGGTGGAAGACCACGCCCTTACTTATATCGCCAAGGCGGCTGACGGCGCATTGCGTGATGCCTTAAGCCTTCTGGACCAGTGCATTGCATTTCATTACGGAGAGCTTCTCACCTACGACAATGTCCTGGATGTTCTGGGAGCCGTAGACATCACCGTGTTTGGAACGATGTTTCGCGCAATCGTGGAAAACCGGACAAAAGACTGTATTGCCTGCCTTGAGGAGATGGTGATCCAGGGCAGAGAGCTGGGCCAGTTCGTCATTGATTTTATTTGGTATTTAAGAAACCTTTTAATACTAAAATCCGTCGATCATGGAGAAAATCTGCTTGATATGTCAACGGAGAATCAGAACCTGTTAAAAGAGGACAGCGAACGTACGGACAATGATACGCTTTTGCGGTATATCCGGGTGTTCTCAGATCTGTCCAATCAGCTTCGCTATGCTTTCCAGAAACGGGTCTTAATTGAGGTTGCCCTAATAAAGCTGACCCGTCCCCAGATGGAACAGAATCTGGATTCCATACTTCAGCGGATCAGCAATATAGAAAAGCAGTTGGAAAGCGGTATCGTGGTAAATGCTTCCCCCGATGGCTCAAAATCGGCGGAAGGAAAAGACGGCAGCAATGCCCCTGTCCACGAATTGACCCCGGCAGAGCGGGTGGCTTTACCAAAAGGCCAGTTAGAGGATTTGAATCTGATCCGCAGTGAATGGGGGAAGATCATTCGGGAACTTGGAGGACCGATCCGGGCCAGTTTCCGGGATACGGTTGTAGAGCCTGCAGGCGAGAGCTGTCTTTGCGTAGTCTTTTCCGATCAAAGCAACTACATGATCGGAAGCAGGGAAGCAACTGTTTCAGAGATTGGGCGGTATGTGGAAGACCATTACCAGAAGTCCATAACCTTTAAGACCAGGCTTCGGGGCGGAGAGGAACGGTTTGATACCATTTATGTCAGCGATGAAGAATTAAAAACAAATATTTTAATGGATATAACAATTGAAGATTAAAAAATCATAAAAATAGCAGGAGGATACACACCATGGCAAAACGTGGCGGTTTTCCAGGCGCAATGCCTGGCAATATGAATAATTTAATGAAGCAGGCTCAGAAGATGCAGCGTCAGATGGAAGAGACAACAAAGGCGCTGGAGGACAAGGAATATACGGCCGCAGCAGGCGGCGGAGCTGTGTCAGTCACTGTTTCAGGAAAAAAGGAAGTGACTGCGGTTAAATTATCCCAGGAAGTTGTGGATCCGGATGATATCGAGATGCTTGAGGACCTGATCATGGCTGCTACGAATGAAGCGTTCCGCCAGATGGAAGAAGAAAGCAGCTCCGCCATGGCGAAGCTGACCGGCGGCCTTGGCGGTTTAGGCGGAGGCTTTCCGTTCTAAAGGTTGAAAGAAAATCATTTTTCAACCATGAATTTGTGAATCAACTGGATATGCAGGCATATCCGCTTGATTCATTAGGAGACAAATTATGAATTACTATAGCAGTCAAATAACCAGATTAATTGAAGAACTGTCCAGGCTACCGGGTATTGGCGGTAAATCCGCACAGCGTCTGGCATTTCATATCATCAATATGCCGGAGGAACAAGTGGCAGGTCTTGCTTCATCCATTACAGAAGCAAAACGCAATGTACGTTACTGCAAGGAATGCTTTACCTTGACGGATCAGGAGAAATGCCCCATCTGCCAGAGTGAAAAACGCAATCACAAGGTAATTATGGTAGTGGAAGACACCAGGGACTTGGCTGCTTATGAAAAGACAGGAAAATTTGATGGCGTTTACCATGTCCTGCATGGGGCTATCTCTCCCATGCTGGGAATTGGACCTGGTGACATAAAGCTGAAGGAACTGATGCAGAGACTGCAGGGGGATGTGGATGAGGTGATCATTGCAACCAATTCCAGTCTTGAGGGAGAGACGACAGCCATGTACATCAGCAAGCTGATCAAGCCGACAGGAATCAGGGTTACCCGTATAGCCAGCGGAGTTCCCGTTGGAGGAGACTTGGAGTACATAGATGAGGTGACATTGTTACGGGCCCTGGAAGGCCGGGTTGAACTGTAGCTCATTTGCCTTGTTAGGAGATATAAGGTTGAAAATACACCTTTCAGCCTTGAGTTTATGAATCAACGGGACAGGCAAGCATATCCGCCTGATTCATTAGGAGACAAATAATGGATAAGTACGAGTTTAATATAAAGGTTGAACAGATTAAAAAACTGGTCGGCAAAAACGACTATGATACGGCTATGAAAATAGCCGACACAATAGACTGGAAGAGAGTCCGCAATACCAATCTGCTTTCCATGGTAGCCATGGTTTATGAGAAAAATGAAGATTACCAGGAAGCCAAGGAGATTCTTCTCCAGGCTTTTGAACGTGCTCCAATTGGAAAACGCCTTCTTTATAAGCTGGCAGAGCTGGCGATCAAGGAGGGAAATATCGAAGAGGCAGAGGCCTATTACAAGGAATTTGGCGACTTGGCATCTGATGATCCCAGGCAGCAGCTGCTTCGGTATATGATTTTAAAAGCAAAAGGAGCGCCGGCCCAGCAGCTTATTCATTCCCTGGAATCCTATACCAGTGTGGAGCTGGATGAGAAATGGCTGTATGAACTGGCTGAACTGTATAGCCTGGCAGGCATACCTGACCGCTGTGTGGAAACCTGCGACCGGATCATGCTGATGTTTGGCCTTGGAAAATATGTGGACAAGGCCATGGATTTAAAAATACAGTATGCACCGCTTACCAACTACCAGATGGATCTTGTGGAGAACCGGGACAAATACGAAGCCAAACTGCGGGCGGTTGAACAGGAATACAGTTCAGGAAGAAGACGTAGTCCAGAGCCGGAGCCGCAAGAAGAATATTATGAAGAAGAGCAAGAGCCCCGTGAGGAGCCTGCCATGTTATTTAGAGAGAATCCTGTGGAGGATAATCTGGAAGCGAGGCTTCAGGAGGCTGCAGTTCAGGAAACGCTGGCAAGAGAAATGTCAAAAATCTCCTATGAAGAACCCGTTATACAGGAAGAACCCAGGCTGGAACACACCAGAGTGCTGGAGGATATCCGGAGAGTAGGCCGCCCTGTAACTGCCATACCAAAACCCAGGAGTCTCTATGAGACTGCAGAAGAGGAATCTCTTTTGTATCATTCTGGGCCTGTTATAGAGGAAGAGGAACCGGAAGGCCCTGGAATGGAAGAGTCCTATATTGGCGGATATTATGACGGTGAAGGGGACTATGAAGAACTGGATGAGGCCAGAGAGCAGTTCGCCGCTACAGACGATAATTTTCATGAATCCGGTGATCAGCCGGAGGATGATTATGGCTATGAAGAAAATGATTATGATCAGCCAGATGAATCTTATTATGAAGCGGAAGAGGAAGAGCAGCCTTATGAATCTTTAAATCCAGCATCAGACGAGGAAGACACCCCGTCCTGGGACCAAAACTTCCAGAGCTACGGCGATGAGGATAATCTGGAGTTTGAGGATCTGTATGAAGAAGATGAAGACGAACCAGAAGAAACTCCTGTTCAGAATCATCTCATGATAGAGGCAAGAACTCCTGAAAAAGGACTTCATATGGCTGTTGAAGCCTTAAAACAGATCCATATTGAAAATAACGTAAAGAATCCGGTGGCAAAAATCACTGGCTCCAAGTTATCCAAGCGGGGAGTGCTGGCGTCTGCAGACAGGCTGGCAGGAAAGGATCTGGTTATTGAGCAAGCCGGGGATCTTACCAGGGAAGCGCTTGAAGAGTTAAATGAATTGATGGATCAGGATACAAGCGGAATGATCGTGGTTCTTATTGATAACCCAAAACAAATGGAAACCCTCCACCGGGAACATCCGGCACTTGCAAGTAAATTTGAATGCATCGGAAGCGGAGAAGAAGCTCCGGCTTTCGGTATAAGAGAAACAGTGCGGGAGGAACGACCGGTTAGAGCTGCCAAGGCACCTGCTTATAAACTCTTAACCCCTTCCTTTAAACAGGAAGATTTAAGAGAAGAACCCTGCGAGGATTATGGGAAACAGGAATATAATTATGAATATGATTCCTGGCAGAAGAACGATTATAGGGGGAACGGCGCCTATGAAGACGGTGTCTGTGAAGATGGGGCTTACGAGGGCAGTGTTTATGAAAACGGTGTCTGTGAAGACAGCGATTTCTACGAAGAGGGTGAAGAATTCCGCCCGTCTGTCCGGGATGAGGAAGGCCCTGGCTTTCAGGGAGAAGAGATGGATATTGACGAATTCGCCCAATATGCCTGTCGTTATGCCAATGAGATCGACTGCAGCATTACCGGAAAGAGCATGTTGGCACTGTATGAAAGAATTGAAATCATGGAAGAAGACGGAATTCCTCTCAACAGGGCCAATGCGGAAGGTCTGATTGAAGAAGCGGCTGACCGTGCAGAAAAGCCTTCCCTTGGAAAACGGATTAAAGGTTTGTTTTCCACAAAATATGACAAAGACGGCCTTCTTGTTTTAAAAGAGGAACATTTTATTTATTAAATTGGAGTAGTAGACGTGGATATTAAACTCATTGCAATTGATTTGGATGGTACCCTGTTAGACAGTAAAAAACGACTGTCTGATGTCAACCGTAAGACTCTTATTCAATGTGTCCAAAAAGGAATATGGGTTGTTCCGTGCACCGGCCGGACAGTACATGGAATACCGGAAGAAATAAAAGGCATTTCTGGAATCCGTTATGCAATTACCACCAATGGCGCGGTCATCGAGGATATGCAAGAAAAAGCAGTTATTGACACTCAGATGTTATCCAGGGAACATGCGCTGGAGCTTTTGCACCTGGTAGATTCCTACCATGTCATGTATGATCCCTACATAGACAGGCGTGGGATAACGGAACCCCGCTTTATTGAACACCTATCAGAATACTGTCTACCTGCCGAGTTACAGGAACTGGTCCGCATGACCAGGGATGTTTATCCCAATATCATAGAGTTTGTGGAGAAAAGCTATAAGCCTGTAGAGAAGATCAACCTGTTTTTCCCGGATATGGAAGAACGCGCCAGACTAAGGGCTGAATTGGAAAAGAGGACAGATATTCTGGTCACCTCCTCCCTACCTAACAATCTGGAGATCAATGCGCTCGGTGCCACAAAGGGAGAAGCAATCTTAAGGCTTGCTTCCCATTTAGGACTTAACGGAAAGCAGACAATGGCAATTGGAGATGGAGAAAACGATTTTTCCATGATCCAAAAGGCAGGAATCGGAGTGGCTATGAAAAATGGAAGCAAAGAGCTTCATGCTGCTGCTGATTATATAACGGATACCAATGATGAAAACGGAGTGGCATCCGCTATTGATCATTTGGTATTGGAAGCAAAAGGTTGAAAGAAAAGTGTTCTTCAGCCTTGAGTTTGTGAATCAACTGGATATGTAAGCATATCCAGTTGATTCATTAGGAGACAAATTATGACAAAGCTATATATGGAAAACTGGTTATCTGTAGCGGCCGGGGTTTATCTTTTGGGAATGGTCCTTTATGGCCATCACAGAGGATTTATCCGGTTGGTCGTATCAATGCTGGCAGTGGTCTTATCCTTGACCATTGTCCGGGTCGCTTTACCCTCGGTAACAGGGTATTTAAAGGAAAATACAAGTCTTCAGCAGACTATTTCTGAAAACATGAAAAAATCCATTGGTTTGGAGCAGGAAGAAAACCCGTCCGGGGAAGCCCTGGAAGCTCCCTCAGCCCAGCGCATGATTATTGAAAATCTTAAGCTGCCCCAAAATATCAAGAATGCACTCATTGAAAATAACAACAGTGAGGTGTATCAGATGCTGGGAGTTCAGGCATTTACGGACTATGTTGGAAACTATCTTGCAGATGTAATTCTTAATTCCGCAGGATTTGTTCTTCTGTTTGCTGGCATTTATGTGTTCTCAAGGCTGGTCATGAGGTGGCTGGATATTATTTCCAGGCTGCCTATCATATCAGGAATCAACAAAATAGCAGGCGCCCTGCTGGGAGGCCTGGAGGGACTTGTATTCCTGTGGATTGCCTGTCTGCTGGTCACTGCTTTCTCCGGAACTGAGTGGGGCTTAATGCTGACCCGGCAGATCGAAGCGAGTAAATGGCTGTCCTTTATTTATACCCATAATTTCCTGAATCTGATGGTTCTGGGGGTATTGCGCAGCTTTGTGTGAGACAGGAATTGTATCTATCATATATTCAATTAAAACAAATCTGCAAGCAAAGGCGGGATCGCCTTTGCTTGCAGATTTGTTTTTCAACCACTAAATATAGTAAAAATAAGGAAGAATGCTTATATATAGTAGGTATAGAGTCTGTTGAAAAATTGTTCGAACAAATGGAACAAATTCCCTTGACAATCTCATACGGACATGTTATATTAAAGACCCGGTGCGAGACAGACCACACCGGCAATCAATTAAAACAGATTGAAAAAAATGAAAAAAGTTGTTGACAAAGAAACGGCCACATGGTATAGTAAATGAGTTGCCGATGAACAGACAGCAACACAAAAAAAGCACTTTGAAAACAGAAGATTGAACAGTATGTAAAACCCTGAAAATTCTAATAAAACAAGTCATGTTTGATGGCTTTGAATGAGAAAATTTCAGAACGAATACAAGTAATTGTATACGAACCAAACAACAAGTAAAACGGGAAATAAATTAGCTAGTTAGTTGATTTTGACCCCGGATTGAACCGAATGGCAAGTCCAAGCGGTACGCTCATGAAGCTTTGCTTCATTCGCTACCATTTGCTTCGCAAATGTTCGGAGATTCGCAAAAAAGTCATTATGAAAGCGAGCTTTCAACAGACTTTTCTACAAATCACCGACCGCTTTCAAAGACTATCTGCTTAAATTTGAGAGTTCGATCCTGGCTCAGGATGAACGCTGGCGGCGTGCTTAACACATGCAAGTCGAGCGAAGCGATTTTAAGGAAGTTTTCGGACGGAATTAAAATTGACTGAGCGGCGGACGGGTGAGTAACGCGTGGGTAACCTGCCTCATACAGGGGGATAACAGTTGGAAATGGCTGCTAATACCGCATAAGCACACAGTGCCGCATGGTACGGTGTGAAAAACTCCGGTGGTATGAGATGGACCCGCGTCTGATTAGGTAGTTGGTGAGGTAACGGCCCACCAAGCCGACGATCAGTAGCCGACCTGAGAGGGTGACCGGCCACATTGGGACTGAGACACGGCCCAAACTCCTACGGGAGGCAGCAGTGGGGAATATTGGACAATGGGGGAAACCCTGATCCAGCGACGCCGCGTGAGTGAAGAAGTATTTCGGTATGTAAAGCTCTATCAGCAGGGAAGAAAATGACGGTACCTGACTAAGAAGCCCCGGCTAACTACGTGCCAGCAGCCGCGGTAATACGTAGGGGGCAAGCGTTATCCGGATTTACTGGGTGTAAAGGGAGCGTAGACGGCAATGCAAGTCTGGAGTGAAAGCCCGGGGCTCAACCCCGGGACTGCTTTGGAAACTGTGTTGCTAGAGTGCAGGAGAGGTAAGTGGAATTCCTAGTGTAGCGGTGAAATGCGTAGATATTAGGAGGAACACCAGTGGCGAAGGCGGCTTACTGGACTGTAACTGACGTTGAGGCTCGAAAGCGTGGGGAGCAAACAGGATTAGATACCCTGGTAGTCCACGCCGTAAACGATGAATACTAGGTGTTGGGGAGCAAAGCTCTTCGGTGCCGCCGCTAACGCAATAAGTATTCCACCTGGGGAGTACGTTCGCAAGAATGAAACTCAAAGGAATTGACGGGGACCCGCACAAGCGGTGGAGCATGTGGTTTAATTCGAAGCAACGCGAAGAACCTTACCAAGTCTTGACATCGGAATGACCGGTCCGTAACGGGGCCTTCCCTACGGGGCATTCCAGACAGGTGGTGCATGGTTGTCGTCAGCTCGTGTCGTGAGATGTTGGGTTAAGTCCCGCAACGAGCGCAACCCTTATCCTTAGTAGCCAGCAGGTAGAGCTGGGCACTCTGGGGAGACTGCCAGGGATAACCTGGAGGAAGGTGGGGATGACGTCAAATCATCATGCCCCTTATGATTTGGGCTACACACGTGCTACAATGGCGTAAACAAAGGGAGGCAAAGGAGCGATCTTAAGCAAACCCCAAAAATAACGTCTCAGTTCGGATTGTAGTCTGCAACTCGACTACATGAAGCTGGAATCGCTAGTAATCGCGGATCAGAATGCCGCGGTGAATACGTTCCCGGGTCTTGTACACACCGCCCGTCACACCATGGGAGTTGGTAACGCCCGAAGTCAGTGACCCAACCGTAAGGAGGGAGCTGCCGAAGGCGGGACTGATAACTGGGGTGAAGTCGTAACAAGGTAGCCGTATCGGAAGGTGCGGCTGGATCACCTCCTTTCTAAGGAAGAAGAAGTAAGGGTTTTATATACTGTTGAGTCTTTGGTTTTCAAAGAAGTAAAAAAGAATAATAGAAACACCAAGAAAGACAAAAGATTTCTGGTGCCGATGCGCTTAGGGGAGACACCCGTTCCCATCCCGAACACGATGGTTAAGACTTAAGCGGCCGATGGTACTATGCTGGAGACGGCATGGGAGAGCAGGTGGGTGCCAGATTATTTATGGGCTTATAGCTCAGCTGGTTAGAGCGCACGCCTGATAAGCGTGAGGTCGGTGGTTCGAGTCCACTTAAGCCCATTGGTTTATTAAACCAGATGATAATATAATAAAAGAATATAGGGATTGCCTTTACAGGGTAGACTCACATCCAAGTATTTTGGGGGTGTAGCTCAGTTGGGAGAGCACCTGCCTTGCAAGCAGGGGGTCAAGAGTTCGAATCTCTCCATCTCCATTTGGTGTAGTTACGAAGTGTATTTTTAACTGATAATCCTTCTGATTGCATCACGCATGTACCTTGAAAACCACATATTGAAATATATCTAGATAAAGTTTTTATATGTCAAAGTATAAAGACAATATCAAGACATCCGAGGTGTTACATCGCAAGATGTAACCAAACAAAACTCGTTAAAGTAACCGTAACGTACGGTGAAATAACAACCTAAGACCAGAGATACAACGCTATGTATCTTAGATTAGTAGCCCGCACCCGCAGGTGAACATCGAATTGGTTAAGCTATAAAGAGCACAGGGTGGATGCCTTGGCACTAAGAGCCGATGAAAGACGTGATAAGCTGCGAAAAGCTTCGGGGAGGAGCAAATATCCTTTGATCCGGAGATATCTGAATGGGGAAACCCAGCTGAGCAAACCTCAGTTGTCGTATGGTGAATAAATAGCCATACGTCGGGAACCCGGGGAACTGAAACATCTAAGTACCCGGAGGAAAAGAAAGAAAACTCGATTTCCAAAGTAGCGGCGAGCGAAATGGAAGGAGCCTAAACCAGTATGCGTGCATACTGGGGTTATGGACTGCAATAAGTGAGACGATTTGTTACCAGAACGGTCCTGGAAAGACCGGCCATAGAAAGTGAAAGCCTTGTATGGGAAAGCAATAGTCAGCGAGCAGGATCCAAAGTACCACGAGACACGAGAAACCTTGTGGGAATTCGGGGGGACCACCCCCCAAGGCTAAATACTACTTAGTGACCGATAGCGCATAGTACTGTGAAGGAAAGGTGAAAAGGACCCCGGGAGGGGAGTGAAAGAGAACCTGAAACCCTGTGTTTACAAGCTGTGGAACCACGTTAAAGGTGGAACTGCGTACTTTTTGTAGAACGGTCCGGCGAGTTACCGTTACTGGCAAGGTTAAGCACTTAAGGTGTGGAGCCGAAGGGAAACCAAGTCTTAATAGGGCGAATGAGTCAGTAAAGGTAGACCCGAAACCGGGTGATCTACCCATGTCCAGGTTGAAGTTTCCGTAAAAGGAAATGGAGGACCGAACGCACATCCGTTGAAAAGGGTGGCGATGAGGTGTGGGTAGGGGAGAAATTCCAATCGAACCCGGAGATAGCTGGTTCTCCTCGAAATAGCTTTAGGGCTAGCCTCGTATTAGTCTGCCGGAGGTAGAGCACTGAATTTCCTAGGGGGCGTCAAAGCTTACCAAAGAATATCAAACTCCGAATGCCGGCCAGATGATGTACGGGAGTCAGACTGCACGAGATAAGTTGGGTAGTCAAAAGGGAAAGAGCCCAGACCACCAGCTAAGGTCCCAAAGTGCGTGTTAAGTGGAAAAGGATGTGGGATTTCACAGACAACTAGGATGTTGGCTTAGAAGCAGCCACACATTCAAAGAGTGCGTAATAGCTCACTAGTCGAGAGGTCCTGCGCCGAAAATGTCCGGGGCTGAAACACGACACCGAAGCTGTGGAATGTGTATTGATACACATTGGTAGAGGAGCATTCTTAACGCACAGAAGCATTACCGTAAGGAGATGTGGAGTGTTAAGAAGAGAGAATGCCGGAATGAGTAGCGAGATGGAGGTGAGAATCCTCCAGGCCGAATATCTAAGGTTTCCAGAGTAAAGCTGATCTGCTCTGGGTAAGTCGGGGCCTAAGGCGAGGTCGAAAGACGTAGTCGATGGACAACAGGTTGAAATTCCTGTACCGCATATCATCAGAACTGTGGGGACACAGAACCGAAGAAGAACCCGGGAATGAAAAGACCGGGGCAAGCACTGGACTGGCTGGGAAGGCAAATCCGCCCAGCAACAGGAAGGTGTGACGCGTACCGAACATAAGTAGGGAAGTCTTTGTAGGGGCTGTCAAGAAAAGCCGCTATTGTGTGATATGTGCCCGTACCGTAAACCGACACAGGTGGATGAGGAGAGAATCCTAAGGCCGGCGGGAGAAGCATTGTTAAGGAACTCGGCAAAATGACCCCGTAACTTCGGGATAAGGGGTGCCTGGGAAACCAGGCCGCAGAGAATAGGCTCAAGCAACTGTTTAGCAAAAACACAGGTCTATGCAAAACCGAAAGGTGAGGTATATGGGCTGACGCCTGCCCGGTGCTGGAAGGTTACGAGGAGGGGTTAGCGGCAACGCGAAGCTCTGAATTTAAGCCCCAGTAAACGGCGGCCGTAACTATAACGGTCCTAAGGTAGCGAAATTCCTTGTCGGGTAAGTTCCGACCCGCACGAAAGGCGTAATGATTTGAGCGCTGTCTCAACAATGCACCCGGTGAAATTGAAATACCAGTGAAGATGCTGGTTACCTGCGCCAGGACGGAAAGACCCCATGGAGCTTTACTCCAGCTTGATACTGGGATTCGGTACTGCATGTACAGGATAGGTGGGAGGCTATGAAACAGGGACGCCAGTCTCTGTGGAGCCGATGTTGGGATACCACCCTTGCGGTATTGGATTTCTAACCTGCAGCCATGACCTGGCTGGGGGACAATGTCAGGCGGGGAGTTTGACTGGGGCGGTCGCCTCCGAAAGGGTATCGGAGGCGCTCAAAGGTTCCCTCAGAATGGACGGAAACCATTCGAAGAGTGCAAAGGCATAAGGGAGCTTGACTGCGACACCGACGGGTGGAGCAGGTAGGAAACTAGGACTTAGTGATCCGGTGGTATAAAGTGGGATTGCCATCGCTCAACGGATAAAAGCTACCCTGGGGATAACAGGCTTATCACTCCCAAGAGTTCACATCGACGGAGTGGTTTGGCACCTCGATGTCGGCTCATCGCATCCTGGGGCTGTAGTAGGTCCCAAGGGTTGGGCTGTTCGCCCATTAAAGCGGTACGCGAGCTGGGTTCAGAACGTCGTGAGACAGTTCGGTCCCTATCCGGCGTGGGCGTAGGATATTTGAGAGGAGCTGTCCTTAGTACGAGAGGACCGGGATGGACTGACCTCTGGTGTATCTGTTGGCTATCAAAGCCATGGCAGAGTAGCCAAGTCGGGAAGGGATAAACGCTGAAGGCATCTAAGCGTGAAGCCCCCCTCAAGATGAGATATCCCATCGCAAGAGTAAGACCCCTTGAAGACGACGAGGTAGATAGGGCAGAGGTGGAAGCATGGCAACATGTGCAGCTGACTGTCACTAATAGGTCGAGGGCTTAACCAGATTGGTTTAGGTAAGAGGAAGAACGGATGAAGATAGATATGTAGCAATGTGTGGTTTTGAGGGTATATGCCTCAATAATCCTCGATAGCTCAGTCGGTAGAGCAAACGGCTGTTAACCGTTGGGTCGTAGGTTCAAGTCCTACTCGGGGAGTTCGTGATACTCAAGCAAAGACTATGAGGAGAACGAAATGCAAGTCCGGCCCCATGGTCAAGCGGTTAAGACATCGCCCTTTCACGGCGGTAACACGAGTTCGAATCTCGTTGGGGTCACTGATTTAGTGAATTTAGTTTTACAATTTATGGCGACATAGCCAAGTGGTAAGGCGTGGGTCTGCAACACCCTGATCACCAGTTCAAATCTGGTTGTCGCCTCTCTGATGAAAGCCTCAGAAACCTGATAAAATAAGGGTTTCTGGGGTTTTTACTTTGTGTATTTGGTGTTTGCGCTTGTTTGCGTGGGCATTTTTTGTGTTTTTGAGGGCTGTTAATCTAAGATTGCTCTCATTTTTGATGCTGTTTCTTCCTGGGAAGTGATGTTTCGGAGATAGTGGTGGGTCATATTGAGGCTGGTGTGGCCCAGGAGCTTTTGGAGCTCGGTGTCTTCAATTCCGTTCTTGTACATGATGGAGGCGGTGGAGAAGCGGAGTTTGTGGGAGGAGCGGTATTCTATGCTGAGTTCCTCACAGCATTTCTTTAAGCGACGGTTAAAGGTTACTGTTGCCAGAGGCTGGCCGTTACGGATAAAGATGTATTCGCTGTCTGGATTTAGAATCTGGACTTGATCCAGAATTTCTTTGGCTTTCGGCGTCAATGGCATGAAACGCTTCCCTTCACTTGTATGACCTTTGATATCTTCAATGATTTCATTCTTGTCATTTACAAAACGTTGGATATGTAAAAAATATCCGGAAATATCATCCCATCTTAATCCCTTTAATTC
This sequence comes from Lacrimispora sp. BS-2, assembly GCF_040207125.1. Lineage (NCBI taxonomy): Bacteria > Bacillati > Bacillota > Clostridia > Lachnospirales > Lachnospiraceae > Lacrimispora > Lacrimispora cavernae. The sequence continues at coordinate 3,424,329 of NZ_CP157940.1, read as the reverse complement.
TCCAATGCGCAGGATTAGGTAGAAATCCAGCTTTATTGCCAGTGAGTAAAAGTCATTTCCCAAGTGATTTATAATTTGCAGACGTTCTTCTTCGGTGTATGGGGTGATTTTAGTATTTACTGCCATATAGCTGAACTGTTTATAGTTGATGTCTCGAAGACAATTTCGTTCTATAATATCATTCTCCACTGCAAGGTACAGAATTCCATTCATAATGCTTTTTAGGTCATTGAAGCGTTTTCTTGTGATCTGGCGGCCTTTTGTAATGTTCCTGAAATAGATAATCAGATCTTTTGCTGTTAGCTCCTTTAAGGGAATCAAAGTAATATCCTTATTTTTTAATAAACAATTCCACATAAAGCGGTTTTCTTTAATTGTCTTTTTACTTACGCTTGTCTCTTTTTCTCTCCATTCCATCCAGGTTTCAAAATATGTTTCCATGGTAGCAGCGGTAGCACCGAAAAACTGTTCATACAGTTTATCGATTAAACCCTCATAAGTACTGCTGCTTATTGGCTTTCTTTGGATAATAAAATACTTTCGTCCGTCATCAGGTCTGGTTTTGATTTTTGATAAATCACAAACTCTTTTTAACTGCTTTTCTTTTGATTTAATATTCATGATGATTAACGTGCCGATGGAATTATCATAGCATTATGCCTGAAAATGTGCAATCTGCTTTTTATAAGTAAGAATAAAAGTTTGTTGGAAAAAACGCAGATAATCAGTAAAAGTTCGTTACTCAATAACTGTTTGTATTGTAAATTTCTTGCGATTTTAAACAGATTGTTTGTTCATCTCATGGTAGGTGTAGCCGCAATTATTAATCAAAATATGCTTGATGCTGTGTAGAACATAAAAGTTAATATTAAGAGCAAAGAGGTAGATATAAATGAAATTTTTTTATGAGGTGTAAAGTCCGATACTTTTCAATGGATTTTAGCATAGTACTGTAAATACTTCTATAATTTATATGAATTTGATTGCGACGTTCGTCATGTGGATATATAATATATACAATATTTAATAGAATAATAATATTTTTAACACACTATATATTATCAAAATAATGATTGATAAATGGGCAATAATATTAAGCCGACTAGGTCTCTGAGCACAGTGTAAAATATTGGGGGCTTCCGATTTTGGGTATTGGAGTGATACCAAAAAAATAAAGATAATCCTAAATGTAGAGAAGCTCATTTGACATTTATGTATGTTACATTGTTTTGTATTATAGCAATAATGGGATGTAATCCTAAAATCATTTAAATCTATTAAAGATGCATCGAAATCAATTTAGTGAAAAATTAAAGAATTAATTAATAACCTTTGGTCAATAAGTACATACATTTGGAGGAATTGTTATGAAGAAAAAAAAATTAAGGGCATCACATGTTTTTGTACCAGGTGGTTTTCCTAAAATCACTTATATCTCACGAGAAGAACACAAGTTGGAAGATCATGTTCGTTTGGCTCAAGACAACCTTACAAAGCTGATGGTCGTTACTGGACCGACGAAATCCGGTAAAACAGTTCTTGTTGACAAGATATTTCCTCAAGAAACAGCTATATGGATCGATGGTGGAATGATCACTGATGAACAGAGTTTCTGGGATATTGTAATTGAAAAACTTAACTTATTTACTATGTCAGAATATTCTGAAAGTGAAGGTAATAGCTCAGAGATTGGAGGAAACATATCTGCAGAAGGAAATATACTTGTAGCCAAAGGTGGAACTAGTGTTAATAGCAAATTAGGATGTAACACAGGAGTTAATCAGAGAAGTAGCAGAAATGTAAGTGCAAAAGTTGCAGCAATTTCTGCACTTCGTTCTGAATTAATTCCACTGGTTGTAGACGATTTCCACTATATATCTAAACCTATTCAGAAGAATCTTGTGCGTGCCTTGAAAGCATTAATTATGCATGGTTTACCAATCATTTTTATTGCGATACCAAATAGAAAATATGATGCAGTAGAAGTAGAACGTGAAATGACTGGTCGGATAGAAAATATTGAAATGCCGATTTGGAGTGAATGTGAATTGGAAGAAATAGCTATGAGAGGCTTTTCAGCACTTAATGTTAGTGTGAAAAATTGCCTTATTAGAAAATTAACATGTGCTGCGTACGGGAGTCCATTCTTAATGCAAGAATTTTGTAGGACACTGTGTATAAAAACTGACATTGAGGAAGAGTGTGATATTATAAACTATATCTCAGAAAATATTGATGAATCTGAAATTTTTACTGAAATTGCCGAGCATAGTGGACGCTCGATGTTTGAAAAACTTAAAAGAGGCCCGCGAGCTAGAACTGATAGAAAGCAGAGAGTACTCGTAGATGGTTCAACCACGGATATTTACGGTGTTGTGATGAACGGATTAAAATTACTTCAACCAGGAGTTGAAAGTGTAGCCTATGATTTATTACGCTCTAATATAAGAAATATAATTGTAGGCGACCCACCACAAAAACATGAAGTTTCACGTGTTCTTGATAAGATCGCAGAAATTTCATATACGGATGCTTCATCAACGCCTGTAATTGATTGGCAAAGGAATGATGATATTATTACAATTACTGACCCATTTTTTGCATTTTTCTTAAAATGGGCGAGATAATAACTTCCCATTATTTTTATAATGGACATGCATAAGTATCAATTGGTGTTAGAATAGTAATCGGAATAAATGATGGAATCATCGTAGGTAGGTTTTTCTCATGATTTTCCATATTTGTTTTATGTGGTTGACAGAGATAAAGGAAATGTTGATCAGCTATGGCAATAGTGATTTTGATTAATGATTAAATAAAGCAAGTTGTTTTACCGAATTGTACATTTATAGAAGGGAGAATATCTTATGTACTTATTAAACTCATTTACCGTAAAAAGTATGACTCTGCGCAACCGTATCGTTATGCCGCCCATGTGTATGTACAGTGCCGCAACCGATGGTATGCCAAATGAATTTCAGTTTACCCATTATACCTCCCGTGCGATTGGGGGAGCGGGGTTGATCATTATGGAAGCCACCGGTGTCCTGCCGTGGGGCCGTATTTCTGACCATTGTCTGGGACTTTGGAATGATGATCAGGCGAAGGCACTTAAGCCAATTGTCACCGCCTGCCAGAAACAGGGAGCAAAAATGGCGATTCAGCTCAATCATGCGGGCCGCAAATGTGGAGCCAAGGAAAAGGTGATTTACGCTCCCAGCGCCATTCCATTTAGTCAGGTTTTTCCCATGCCCCATGAGATGACGGAAGAGGATATTCAAGATACGGTCAATGCATTCCGCAGCTCTGCTGCCCGGGCGGCTGAAATCGGTTTTGATGCAATTGAAATTCATGGTGCCCATGGCTATTTAATCAGCGAGTTCCTGTCGCCGTTGGCCAACCATCGTACCGATGGTTATGGCGGATCAACGGAAAACCGATGCCGTATACTGGTTGAAATACTGAAGGCGGTACATGAGGTCTGGCCGGCTGAAAAACCGGTTTTATTGCGTGTATCTGCTGAGGATTATGAACCCGATGGTATGCATATGGAAGAAATGTCCGAAATTATTGAACTTGTGAAGCCCTATATTGACGTGCTGGACGTGAGTACAGGAGGAGTTGTGTCAACACCGCCGACGAAAATCTATCCAGGCTATCAGGTAAAAATTGCCCAGTGGCTGAAACAGAAGACTGGGTTGCCTACGGTTGCCGTTGGTCTGATTACGGACCCGCATCAGGTGGAGGAAATCCTGGGCGGAGAACGGGCAGATCTGGTTGCTTTAGGCCGGGAACTTCTGCGTGATCCTTACTGGGTGTTGCATACGGCGCGGGATCTTGAAGTCGAATATCCGTGGCCGGAGCAGTATCTGCGTGGTTTTCAGGCAAGAAAGTGATGGCATGCTTTCAGTTTAAAAGAGAAACAGTGACTTCGTTTCTTTTTTTGACGAGAAATAGCGGTAATCCTCAAAGCTGTCTGTCTTGAAGTGATGAAAAGAGCATAATAAATTATGTGAATAAGAGGTGAATAAGATTGAAACGTGAGTTACATGTCTTTTTTGACTATATCTGTCCTTATTGTCTGAAGGCACATAAACATTTAAGGGAGCTTATCCCAGACTATCCGGATGTTACTATAGTTTGGCATCCGTGTGAATCTCATCCGAGACCGGATCCGTATGGCCTCCATAGCGATCTGTGCATACAAGGATATTTTTATGCGGTTGACTATGGGGTTGATATTTTAGAATATCATGAACAAATGTATCAGGCTGCTCTGATAGAGCGTATTAATATTGAAAATATTGATGCCCTTACTGAGTGCGTCAGTGATTTGGTTGATGCAGATGACTTTCGGTTGTCACTCCAGCTGGGAACTTATCGCAGCAAGCTGGGCGAGTCTAACGAGCTTGCCTTTGAAAAGTCTGGTGTATGGGCATTCCCTGCATTTAGAATGGGCGCCTTAAAGCTTGATGCAGTTGAAAATGTGGGTGTTTCCAAAGAGCAGATTTTGCATCTTATAAAGAACCACTACATTTGAAATTTTTCTATAAATAGGGTCTTCTATGATAAAATAATAAATTATAAAAGACCCGAAAGTATGTATGCTTCGCTTGTATCATTTCTGTTTTTCAGAATAGCAATGTAGTTCGGTAAATTGTAATATTTATGCCAATTGTTTAACTGACTGAACTGCAATTTAAAAATGTAATCCTAAATTGTATGGATACAGGTTTGCTATTAATCTGTTTGATTTCATTATGGGAAGTTCGTAAAACCTCTTCGGATTGGAAACTGATTCCAATCCGTAAGGGGTTCTTTTTTTGTATAATTATATGCAAAATGCTGCATAAAGCGGAACGGAAAGCATGTTCTCAGTTTTGCCCAAGTTTTTTTCGGAGAAGCGAATGGAATAGCTGGGTTTATACTTTTGAATAAATACACTGAGACTTTTAGAGTGAACCTTTGTCCCCTTTTTGACTTCTATACCGATGACCTCGGAACCTTTTTGTAATACAAAGTCAAGTTCGGCACTGTGTTCACTTGCCCAATAGAAGAGGGCGTGTCCATTAGAGGCCAACGCTTGAGCAACGTAGTTTTCAGTAACAGAGCCCATAAACACATTTGATTCTCCAGTCAGGATCGTTTGTTGAGGCACACCGGATTTCATGACAAGAAGTCCCACATCACTCATATAAAGCTTAAAAGAGGACAAATCTGCGTAAACAGCGATAGGGCTTGTGCCATGATCGATCTTCTGACATTTTAACACGATGCCAGCCTGTGCCAGCCATTCGATTGATTCACCGAACAGTGCTGCACTACCGCCCCGCTGAACAACCTTGTATTGGAACTTTTTATTTTCTTTTGCAAGCTGGGCAGGAATGGAATTGAAACAGCTGCGAATTTTAACAGTATCAGCTGTAGTAGCGTATTTTGCCATGTCCGCTACGTAGTTGTTTGCAATTTCATTTTGTACAGTTGGTACAAGAACCAACTTTCCGGAGTTTGTAAAAGTCTGAACGCAGGCAGGCATTCCTCCGACAATGAGGTAGTACCTGTAAAATTCGATAGCTTTTTGATGGAGTGCCTCTGGCAGCGGAGTCATCAGATCAAAGGCAGAGTGAATTTCCTGTGATAGCCGCTCTTCGCCGTTTGCCCAAAGAAATTCTTCAAAGTCCAGCGGATAAAGTGTCATGCTTTCTACCTTGCCAACGGGAAAGGAGTAATGTTCCCGATGGATTGCAACTCCAAGCAGGCTTCCTGCCGCAGCAATGTGGTATTCCGGTGCCATTTCACAGAAGTATTTTAATGAGGTCAATGCCCGTTCACAAGACTGGATCTCATCAAAAATAATGAGGGTTCTGCCCGGTGTAATGACTTCATTTACGGTTGCTTCCAAGAAGCGAATGAGCCGTTCCGGGGAGATATCATCGGAAAAATAAGAAGCAACGGAAAGATTGGTTTCAAGGTTAATGTAAACGGTGTTATCAAACTGTGTTTCACCGAATTTGGTCAGTATATAGGTTTTGCCAACCTGCCTGGCTCCATAGAGGAGCAGGGGCATCCGATTTTCGGTTTTGTTTCTCCAAGTAAGGAGTTTTTCTTCAATTTTTCTACGCATAGCATACACCTCTCTATGATAGTATATTACAATTTTAATATTTATATGTCAAGAAAAATAGAGTTATAACAAATTTTTACTGATTAATAAGTCTGATGAATAATCTTGAGTCGCTCAATGACATTGGAATTATTATCATTCAGTTTATATATATGAAAAATGGGGAGCTTGTGTTTATTCGGTAAAATAGACAAAGTTATAAAAAGTGAGGACAATCAGCCAAGGATTGCCCTCATTTTTGAAGCGGTATCCTCTTGAGAAGTTAGACTTCGAAGGTAGTGATGGGTCATGTTTAGGCTGGTATGACCCAAAAGTTTCTGGAGCTCAGTATCCTCCATCCCGTTTTTGTACATGATTGATGCGGTGGAGAAACGGAGCTTATGGGAGGAACGGTACTCGATACCTAATTCCTCGCAACATTTTTTTAAGTGGCGGTTAAAGGTTACTGTTGCCAGCGGCTGGCCGTTGCGGATGAAGATATATTCGCTGTCCGAATTCTGGCAACGAATTTGTTCCAGTATCTTCTGTGCATTGGCGGTAAGTGGCATTTGGCGCTTTCCTTGGCTTTTATGACCTTTTATGTCATCGATAACTTTATTTTGGTCATCGATAAAACGGCGTATAAAGATGGTATCACCCTTTACGTCTTCCCATTTTAAACCTTTTAGCTCACCGATGCGGAGCACCAGATGAAAATCAAGCTTGATGGCCAGATCGTAGAAATCATCTCCCAAGTGATTTATAATCTGCAGTCGCTCTTCCTCTGTATAAGGTTTTATGTTATTTTCCTCTGCTTTAAAGGCAAATTGCTTAAAATTAATATCTCTTAGGCAATTATGGTCAATGACTTCGTTTTCTACGGCAAGGTAGAGTATGCCATTCATTATACTCTTTAAATCATTGAAGCGTTTTCGGGTGAGCTGACGGTCTTTAGTAATTATTCGGAAATAACGGATGTAATCCTTAACTAACAAGCTGTTTAAAGGAACTTTAGTTATTTCCTGATCTTTAAGGAGAGCATTCCACAGAAAACGGTTTTCTTTTATGGTCTTTTCTGTAACACTGCTTTCAGTTGCCCGCCATTGCATCCAGGTTTCAAAGTACACTTCCATGGTAAGTGCAGTAGTACCGAAAAAATGGTCATAGAGCTTTTCTATCAGACCTATGTAGTTGGTACTGCTTATGGGCTTTCGCTTTATAATAAGATAAATTCTGCTGTCGTCGGGTCTGAGCTTTATTTTCTTGAGATCACAGACTTCTTTTACTTGGGATTCTTTTTGATTGAACTCCAAGATTGCCTGACATGCTGCAGTGGTTAGTTTTCCGTCTGGATAGAAAATTTGCTTTTGCAGTTCTGAGATAGTGTCATTTAATTCTGTAAGAGGTGCTGACGGATTGCTTGTCAGTATACTTACAATTGTTTCGTTCTGTTTTTTGTATGGGCTTACGGAACGGCACATCCGCCATTACCTCCTTTCCTTTGTATACATCTAATCTTTGTTTGGTTGTTTCAATAGATCATCATAATAATATCTGAATGAAAGAATTGACTATTACAATAACTGTTAAATGTCTGCTGGAACCTTTAATAATATCTGCTTGGACCTCATTCCGGCCGAAGTGTTTTTTGTGTATGCCGCAATACATTCTCCAAGCTTCAGGTTTTTCAATAACTGGGTCCAATTGTTATTATTTGGATCGATTTCTTTAGCGATTCCTTTAAGATCACAATCATTTGGCTTAAAGTATATCTTTGTTGAGGCTTGTTGTATTCGGCTTATAGCAGTCTTTGAAAAATTATTATTTATGAACTGTGTTCCAAGCCATAAACCAATGCCTACTTTTCTCCCTTCAGTTAGCATCCGGGCAATTGGAGAGTGAGAGGAATGGTTAAAGAGCTGAGCTTCGTCTAAAATAATAAACGTCTTATGATTTATGTTACCCCTTAACGTGGCTTGGTTCCAGATATGCCACAATATAATATCAGATAAAAACTGCTTTGTTTCATCGGTGAAAAATTGCAGGTCATAGATATAAACATAACCAGGTTTATAAGCGTTGAAGCTACTCTTATCCACCGTGAAAATTTTTTGATCAAAAAGCGGCTTGAGTTTTCCATATAAGCTATTAGCATGTGCTCCCTTGGTGTCATGTATTAATTCAAGTAAAGTTTGAATCTTATGTTCAATATTGCCAGGCATTATAGTCATCATGGATAGCATTGCCTCATACAACGTATTTTCTTGACGGCTTCCAAGACAGAGAACATGGGAAAAAAGTTCTGTAACTCTAAGAGCTGTATCAACCTTCCTTTCCTCTAAGTCAGTATCTAATTGCAAAGATTGAAAAGGATTTATATCAATACCATGCTGGTATACATTTATAGTTACGGGAGTGATTGCGGATGAGAACCCCCATGCTTTTTCTTCTTCCGAAAGTTTATAACTTCCGGAAGAGTCTATTATTATTACAGGAAAACCTAAAGCCGCAGCTTGTAGCGCATAATTTTTTAGCGCATGAGTTTTCCCACTTCCTGATGCACCCTGGATTGTCATGTGGTAATTAGGCATTTCCTGTATATTCAGAGAAATCGTTACGGGATCTCCTAATCTAGTGTGTCCTAATAACATTTCTTTTTGTTTTGTATTAATCATAAATATCATCTCCTAAGCCCCAGATTCTGGTTCGATTGAAGGCTACCATTTTTTTCTGTGTTGGTGGGGTATGCTTGGGAAAATATACTGTTTTTAAGTATGTTTTTACCCGTGTCTGATCTGAGGTGATTATTTCAGCCTCCGATAGACTTTTAAGTAACTGGTTCACTGTAATATGAAAAGGGAATATGGAGGGTATGATATAATTTCTTAAATCTTGCTCAGAGACGTATAAGAAATTATCATCACAGTATAGGGTAATATTGCCCCCTTCCAGTAAAGTATCGTCCCTTAACCGGTTGATTAATGTACAGCCAGATATCAATGACCTTAATCCTTCAATAAAGAGTTCCGGTATACTTTCCATATCACTGGACATTTCATTTTGGTATAGAAAGTCTACCAGTAGTGATTCTATTTCATTACGTGTACCCCAAAAGTCTTCAATTCTAAAGTTATAGTGTTTTAAAAACTTTTCCATAAAATCACATACTGTCATAAAAATAGAATATGCGACTCCGTTTTTTTCGAAGGTTCCCAAACCAGTTTGAAGGTTTTCATTCCATGCATCTGAAAGCATTTTAATTGTAGTGTTAAAGTTACTACTTATGTATTGGCACAAGAGATTAATGTAATTTCCCATTGCACAGGGGTTGCATAATGCCTCTTGTAACACACCAATGTTAATATCACTGCTTTCAATATAAATCGACAGCGCATTTTCCATAGGAATATCTACGATATTTTGGTTTGATATACAAACAAGGGAGGCTCGTGATGTAATTTCAAAACCGTCATAATTGTATTTGACTCCTTCTAGACATACGTTATGTATCATATCCCAATTGCTGACCCTCAGCTTTTGCTTATAGTTATTACATGTAGGATTATCCACTCGTAATATAAATGGTTCATCCTGGTTTGTAAGAACGTTGCGCAGCAGTGTCTTGAAAGGCAAATCCAGGGTTGTACTGGTACCTTTATCATTGTTAAAGACCTGGAGTAATGACTGTGAAACTTTTTCAATACTTATGGGGCCATTGGTCATTTGGAGATATAAAAATTTGTCTAATGCCCACATATCTGCTTTGTCCAATACTCCACGCAAAATAGACATATGAAAAAATAGACTAATCGGAATAGTCGTTTCCTTTTTTAATAAGGACAATCGGTGGAAATATGATGCTATTATCTCAGTTGGTTCTGTAATATTAGAAAGTGCAAGTTGTCTGCTGTTAACTGGCATTTTAAGTAAATCCTTAGGAAGCAATGAAAAGATTTCATAATCTGAAGTAAGAAATCTTGGAGATGCATTACTAAAGGACCAGCCAGCGAAATATGGGAGACAAATAGATGTAGCTTTTGATAACTTTTGGCTAATATAATCACTTACAAGTTCTCCTTTGCGTGAATCGCTCTTGTCAATAAGAAAAGAAATGGAGATATTACGCAAGAAGGTTATCGCCCTGCCTGGGGTAAAATCCTTACGCTTCATTGCGCATACTTTTTCTCCGCATTCTGTCCCTACTTTCAATACCATTAAATAAATGGTATCAAGTGATGCGAACTCAGGAAACTCAACGATAATTATTTGGGTGATGATAAAATTAGCGAAAGGCTGATTCATAACTGTCTCATTTTTCAATCCCTTTGTTTTACATATGAGAAGACTATTAAAGGGAGTATTTTCGATGAGATATTCAAGGTTATTACCCCTACTGGCTAATTGCCTTTTTAAAGACTCGATTTCTTTTCTTTGATTATCAGTTAAAATTGATAGCTGAGTATTTTCGTAATAAACAGCGCTTGGAGGGTAAAGGAAGTTTTGATACGGAATGGATTCATATGACATGATAGTTCTCCTTTCTCAAAATGAGTTAGTCTGAATAATAGGGCATATTTTCCCCAAATGTAGGTTACCACAATAGTTTCAATTTAGCATTCGAATCGAATAACGGTTATGAATTTCATTAAAATCAATATTGTGATTATCATCACAGCTATGATTTTCAATTTGAATTGAATAACAGCTATAAATTTCTCCAAGGACATGTTTTATATTGTTTTTGAGGAGGAGTTGGTTTAATATTACTTACAACATAGATAAAACTAGGAGGAAATTAAATGAGAGTAATAGACCTTAACACATTTCTGGAAGATGAAAGATGGTTTCCTAATGACTTACAAAGACGTATAAGGGAATCATGGGAAGAGGCATCAAGATTATGTAATGGCTCTTCTATTGAAGATATATGGAATCTTTTGGTGAAGAATTGCTTGAATAGTTGGTTTGTTGAAGAGGATGAACAATATAATCTTGAAAAAGTAATGGAACTAATAAAATATGATATTATACTTTCTGCCTGCATTTCTTTCAATTTTGCAATAATTCCGCAAAAAAATATAGGAGAATTTGTTATTGACGTTCTGAAGGGAGACCCGGACTTTAAAGATGAGGAGATATTAAAGCAACTTATAAAGACGCCTATTTTAAAAACTGATTTGGGATATAAGTGGTCGCAAAGAAGAAAAGCGATAATGGATACCATAAATAAAGCTGCACTATTATTTTTAGATACAGAAAATAATATAATTCCCACTAAGGAATTGTATATCTATGTGAGGCAGTTTTCAAGGTACCACTTAAGGGCTGATGAGGAAAAAGAGGAATATAAATTTGAATATATGAATGCGGAATTGTTTTATACTCTTCTCAAGACTAGAAACAGACTTCCTTTTACCTATATTGCTCAGCGAGGTATGTATATTAATAAGATTTATGATGAAATTTATGATTGTTTTAGCCTTTTAAAGAACATTTATCAAAATCAAGGGTATTCGATTGAAAAGATTAAGGATACATTTATGATAGATAATTTCCTGTCATTTTCTACATTGGATTATTTGAGCACTCATTATTTAGAGCGCTTTACAAATTTGTCTACTTATAAACAGAGTTATTCACCTGAACAGGCTCAATCTGCTTTATATTTTTATAACTTCCTTTTCCCATTACCATATGAGTTATGTAAGAGTGAAGTGGACGGATATAATAATGCTATTGACCAATTTTTCCAAAGTGATAATTGTGAATGTCGATGGAAGATATTAGAGCCTTATATTTCAAAGTACGTTTTTATTAATTCCTGCTTAGTGCCAGTTATTCAGACAATATTTTCAAAATATTTGCTTATGAATGAAAATGCTCCGCTACAGAACCTAGAACCGTCTTTGCAGAAGGTTGCCATAAGGTTAGAAAAATATATACTTAATAATAAGGACTTTTCATACTATCATGATTTAGTGGATAATTCGGTAGAAAATGAAAGAGTTAAGGATTATAGGAGATATTTGAAGCATTTAAGTGAAGATGTTGGAAAAATAGAGAGTACGTACAGTAAAGACGATAAAGAAACAAAGGGTAATAAAGGTGGGAGTTATCAGAAGCAATTAGAATTTAATATAGCGTATTATTTTTATTTTATAAGGCGTGATAATTTTGTGGAAAAATGTAGGCGTTATGCTGATATGGATTTTAGCAAAATTATGGAGCGTAGACCCAAGGTGAATAGAACTTTTGATGAATTTATATACCAGAAAATAGAAGAAGCCATGCTTGAGTATGATTTAATTCAGCGCTCAAACGATTTTCCTAAAACAAAGCAATATACAGATTTTATAAAAGGAAGCAAGAATAGGAAGATTTACCCTGATCTGAAAAAATAAAATAAAAAAGGTAATAAAAGGTACTCCTATAATAAAGATTAATAGAATAATTTTTTTAAAATATGGGTAAACCCCCTATGAATTAAGTTTCATAGGGGGTTTGTGCATAGGTGTTTATAGAGAAGATTTTCTTTTCAGATATTCTTCGACCGAAACTTTAGGTATTTTCCAAGGCCGTCCCATTTGAAATCCTTTGATCTGGTTTGTTTGTAATAATTCATAAGCACGGTTCCTACCGATGCCTAATATCTCACATAGTTCATTTGTAGAAATAACATCACCATATTGCTCTAACATAGCCGGTAACCTCCTTTAAAATTTATTTTATTAAATAGTTACAAATCTTCTAACAATTTAATAAATCATTTGGAAGCAATAAAAGCTATAAAAATCCCTATGATAATTTTATAAGAAAGGTACAGACAACTATGAACATTAGTGTGAGTTTAGATGGAACACAGTATCAAGTAAAGCCAGATAAAATAGAAATAGCTAAAATAAGTAAAAGAATTGCAAAAAGACCAGTTAATTTATCGCTGGAGGAATTGGCTTCATATGTGGGTAATTATGGTTGCTCATTTTGCCCGGCAGTATTTAATAATGGAGAAAGAAAGTCAGATGCATTTAATGAAATGCAAATATTTGCTCTTGATTTTGATTCAGAGGTTACTTTTGAAATGATAAGAACCAGAGCAGAGAAATATGACTTACCAATTGCGTTTGCCTATCATACGTTTAGCTCTACGGAGTTATCGGAACGATTTAGAGTTGTATTTATTCATGAATGTCCTGTAAGTAATGCTATTGCAGCAAAGGTAATACTAGCATTATTGCTTGAAATCTTTCCGGATGCTGATAGACAATGTAAAGATGTCTCTAGAATGTTCTTAGGCGGTAAAGGTCTGATATGTTTTCAAGAAGAAACGTTTAATATAGCAAGCTTGGCCCTGCAATATCAGAAATACGAATACATTACTAACTATTCTAATTATTCCAGAACGATAAAAGGATTTGCAAAAAAGAACAAAGTGGCCTTAAAAGGTTCATATTTAGAAATTGATCGCGCATCACAACTTGGTAGGATTGAAGATTATTCGGAAAAACCTATTTATATTATAATAGGAAATGACGTAAAATCTTCATTTTTTATTAAAATGGCATCCTACCAGACTGATAAGCGCGATGATAAGGTATTAAATAATCAAATTAGGGTTAAATGGTCAGAGAACGAAAAAAAATGTGCGTTATATAGGGAGTTTCTAAATGGTGGGGAGCTTGAACATAATGAAAAATTCTTTCTGTTGACCAATTTTGTTAATATAAGAGGGGGAAGGAGTAAATTCCTTTCATATATTAAAAACCGGGGGGAGGATCTAGAAGATTGGAGTTTTTATTTTGGATATGCTAAATCCATGGGATATAAACCGCAGTTTTGTGAGAATGGTTGTAAGTATTGCAACTATTGTAATCATAAAGCAAATATGGTGCTGACAATAGCAGAAAGAGAAAAGATTCAGAGGTTAGATGATTCTAAGGAATATGTTAGCGTGGAAAAGGTGTATGCCCATATAGAAAGCTGTCTAAAAGATGCTATAAGTGAGATTAGGGATGGGCTATATCTAATTCCAGCCCAGACTGCCTCCGGTAAGACCCAGGCATATTGTAATCTGGTACAATCTCTAAAAAATGAGAAGATTATAATTGCAGTTCCTACAAACTTATTAAAGCAACAAGTTGCAGAAGAATTACATATACGAGAAATCAATGCTGTAGTTACCCCCTCTATTGAGGAAATGAAGGTGCCCGGGGAACTGGTCGATGAGGTTAAATATTATTATGATATTGGAATAAGCAGAATGGCAGCTAAGGTTCTGAGAAAATTTATTATTGATCATGAGAAGGAAAGAAGCCCAGAAATAATCTTGGCAGTTCAAAAATGCAAAGAGTATTTAAGTTTTTATTCGAATATAACAAAATTTGAATATATTGTTACGACTCATGCTAGGTTACTTACCTTATCAGAGGCTGAATTAAAGGGTTATACCGTTATTATTGATGAAGATATTTTATTATATTTATTTAAAAATATAAAGAAGGTCAGTTTAAAATCTGTAGAAAAAGTACTGAGCTTGGATCATTGCCCTTTGGCGTTAAAGACATTATTGTCACAGATTAAAGATACAAAGGATAATGTATATAAAAAAGTGACGCCGATGTCAGAAGAAGATGTAATATCAGAAGAAGATCTCTATAAATATGGCATATCGGAAAACGTTAATGATTTAGTAAAGGCCTCCGTCTATTATAAAGAGAAAGATGGTGGGGTACAGTACTTCTACCCGAAGATGTTGCCTAAATCAAAATACATTATTTTATCAGCCTCATTATCACCGGCACTGTACAGACAATATTTCCTTGGCTGGTATGTTAAGGAGTATCCCAAGAAGGAGGCTTGCTATTTAGGGCGTTTGATACAATATTCAGCTTATTCCATGAGCCGGAAGGATATTTCTAAGAGAGGTGGCAAGGTAATCGATTCAATTAAGGATATTTGTGGCGATATTCCAATAATAACATTCAAAGGAATGGGAGAGGGTTATAATGAATATGGACTTCATTTTGGAAATACTGAGGGAATAAATGCTTTTACAGGTAGGAATATTGCTGTAGTAGGCACTCCACATAATGCAGAAACAGTTTATAAGTTAATTGCATTCCATTTAGGAGTTCATGCTTCTGATGCATTGCATTGGCAAATAATAGAATATGGAGGATATAAATTTGGGTTTACCACATACAATAACCCGATGTTACGAGAAATACAGCTCTATTTTATAAAAAGTGAACTAGAGCAGAGTATCGGACGTGCCAGACTACTAAGGTTTCCTAGTACAGTTTACTTGTTTTCAGATTTTCCATGTGAACAGGCTGAGTTGGTGCAGGAAGAATATATAAAAAAGATTGAGCAGTGAGGTATATGAAAATAAGGTGTTTACGCACCGTATTATAGTACCTTGCTCTTTTTAATTTAAATTTAATAAGAATAGTAAAATACAGCATATAGTTTGGGGTGACCGGTCTTGATTTTAAAAGGCCGATCATATTATTTAGAGAGCGAAAAACGGGGTATAGGTTGTTCTATATGCTTTTAATGTAAGTGCAGGCAAAACTGTGGTGTTGGATATGATGGTTATAAATAGTGGGCTCTCATATATAACTTAGTAAGATAAAAAAGTCTTTTTTTTATTTTCAGATATATATTATATCCATGTTAATCTGCAGCATGGCTGTATGAGGGGAACATAGGAACGTAGAAAGCCATAGCGTACAGAAGCTATGGCACCTTTTATGCTATTAATTATTAAATTTGGCAATGATTTTTCATTACTACTATTATGTAAAGTTGACTACGGCCAATTATATATTATTGAAGTAATGCTGATAGTTGATGCCAGAAGTTAAATTTATGGATAGGGAGGTTCGTAGAAATGTAATATGAAAAATTATAAGAGAAAAAATAAGGATAATGACAGAAGAAATAGTATTCATGAAACCCTTATAATAGGAAGGCAAAGGAGGAAGATTCATGGATGCAAAGGATTTTTACGGTATTTACCGAGATTTGGCAGAGCAATTGGGAGTGGAGACGACAATCCGTATCTATGAGCATCTGCATGGATTACAGATTACATTTCCAGTAAAACTATACAGCAAGTCATATATTGAGAAGCAGATAAAAGAACGCTATGACGGAACAAATGGGAAGGTTTTGGCAAAGGAGCTTGGATATACGGAGCGATATTTCAAAAAAATCTTAGTGTCCTCAAATCGGAGCGAGGATTTACTGCCATAAAATGAAAAAATTGAGGCAGGGAAAAACGCAAGTAAAGAGAGGCTGCCTCATATGAGCCGTAACTCATTTTTCAGGCATCCTCTGTCCTGGATGTTAGCTTCATATTGGTGTACATCTATGCATGGCAAGCTGTGGGTACATATTACGGGTCTTAAGGATGTTCTCTGAAGTCGTTTTCTATTTCTTCCAATGCCTTTACAAAGGCCAGTACGGCTTTTATTTGTCCCGGGTTCAATTTCTCTATTTGTAAAATTGCTTTCTTATGGATGTCTGATAAAGTCTTGTTTTTCCCTACCATTTTTAGCTTGGGTTCTGTTCCGTACAGAATCCAGGAATTACTGTACCCGTATTTTTCCTCAATTAATGTAGCAAGCGCCTGGGATATGTTGGAGTTTCTACCGTTTAAGAGGGCAGATATGTAGCTCTCTGTTACCCCGATTTCTTTGGCTAAATCTTTTTGCTTTAAATTGTTTTCCTCAAGTAATAATCTAATTCTTTCGCTTAGATTCAAAATTGCTCACCGCCTTTGTCCAAAATAATATCATAGTAACTAAATTCAGTCAAGAATGTAATATTGACAACTAAATTCAATCATGATAAACTAAATTCAATTTAGATTAATGTGGTCAAAATGGAGGGGAATATGGAACTGACAGAAAAAGATATTGTAATAAAAAAGATTATGGAATTAGAACCGGAGCAAGTATCCAAAGTATTAATTTTTATAGCGGGACTTGAAGCCGGACGGAATATGACTGCGGAGCAAGAGAAAGAAAAAGATTAATTAAATAAATGACACATATCGGGAGGACCAATGTGAGCAGCACAAAAAAATTTTTTGAGGAACTGGAAAAAGCAGGGGTACAGGTAAAATAGTAAATGTTGTACAGGGTTGTTTCAAAAATGGGAACAGAGGATAGAAATCGTAAACTTATAAAAAATGGCGTAGCTGCCAAAACAGGAGGGTAATATATGTATTGCAGTAATTGTGGAAAAAAATATGATGGAAGTTTTTGCCCTGATTGCGGGACACCAGCTCAGACTGGTGATCAAAGCAAAATGATTGAAGAAGATAGCGTTTTTATACCACAGAGTGAACAGGTAAATACTTTGGTTTATAAATTAACAGCAGGTGCGCTTGCTATAAACGGAGAAAGACAGTTGACAACTGTCTTTGAGGTCACTGGAAATGAGGTGACTGCAACATCGTACAGGAAAACCACAAAGGCATCTCCAGTTAGTTCCTTGATTTTTAATAAGCAAGAGATAGGAAGCGTTGTTTATAAAAAGACTTCGCTTCTCACTAAGCTTGAAAAGGTGCAAATAGCGGGACTTTCTGTTACCACTCTTTTAGGATTCGTAATACCACCGCTTTTGATTGTGGGTCCAGCAGCGATTGCTTTGATCGTCTTTACAAGCAGAAAAAAGACAATGATAATTTCATTGAAAAGTGGAACAAGTATTAAAGCTTATTATATGGAACAAGAAGAAGCTGATATCGTTTATAAAGCGATATCGGTTTAAGAAAGAGGGGAATAAATCGTGAATTGTAAGAAATGTGGAAACAACCTTCAGGAGAACCAGAAGTTTTGCAGTGTGTGTGGTGAAAAAGTAGAGGTTATTAATACCTGCCCTAAATGCGGGACAAAATTTGAACCAGGACAGAAGTTTTGTGTTGTATGTGGGCAGTCATTATATAAAGAAGATTTAGGTCAGAGGAACAACCCTAAGACAGCAGCTCAAAAGGTATCAGAGTCTCAGAATGTAAGCAAACCAAAGAAACGTTCATGTTTTGGTAAAGGGCTGTTGATTGCAGTAGGAATTATATTTAGTATTACTGTACTGGCAGGCATGTTTGTTAGAAATTCAATAGCTGTATCAGAAATTAATGCGGAATCACCTTCTACGGATACCGGATCTGCGGAAGTTTCACAAAATGGTGATGGTATTGGGGGTCCTGAATCTTATACAACAAAAGCCGTAGATAGAAATAGTTTTATGCAGAATGCTGTTACTCCCGAGTTTAAGGATCTTCGTAACAATATTTATGATTACAGTGGAATTGGAATTAAAGTAAAGGGATTGATCATAGGAAAATCGATTCCAGAGGATTATATGGAAGGGGTTACAGAACTGGCTTATGATGCAAATGAGTGGAGTGGCCTGTTGGATACTTATTATGCATATTCTTGTATGAGCAGTGGTGGTGACTCTCCTGGTGGTTATATTGTGATTTCTAAGGATTCATCGCCTTATACGAATGAATGGAAGATGATATATGGTTATCCGGTTGGTGTAAATTCAAAAGGCGATGTTATAATCTGGGCTGAATTTTTTACGGATGAAGAAGCTGTGGTTGATGGAACGGATGCAGTGGTTTCACCCGGGGGCAATAGCGGCAATGATGTTATGGCATCAGAAATAAATGATATGGAATCTTTTGATGAATCTTCCAGTCGTCCGACAGAGGCAAAGTATGACTTTGGATACAATACAAATCCAGATGATATAAGATACAATCAGGATTACTTTACAGCAGGCGTTGAGATGATTAAAAATAATGGATTTATTGGCAGCAAAGTAAATATAACTGGTTTGTTTACCTATGCTGGTACTGGAAACTCTGTTAGTATGGAGCAATGGTATGATAGTGCTACTATGAAAAATCTTGATGCCTATTACATCAGTGATGCTTGGGGCGAAGGACAGTATATAGTTTTATCAGCATACAATTCTAACGTATACGCTGATAGCTATGTAACAGTATATGGAACCGTCATTGATATTGATAAAAATGGAGTTGTATACATTGCCGGACAGCTTATTGAAGCAGCCCCTGCAGGTTAATATGATATAAGCCAGAGCGTTTTCGTTCTGGTTTTTTTGTGTTTTAAAATCCGAGTATATTAACGCTTCAGATAATGCGTTTATAGCTGTGATGAAAATAAAGTAACTACATGTATAAACTATAAGTGGTTAAAAGCGGATTATAAGGGGTGAGCTATAAGCGTTATGTAGGTGTTCTGCAATGTAAATATAAAACAAATATATATTATTTCTTAGAATAAAAATCAACAATTAAAGGAGGTTAATTATGTCAGCGAACGTGGAGTCAATGTTTTACACAAGAGAAAAGCCCTGGCACGGGCTGGGAACAATGGTGATGGAGGCACCTGCATCTGCAGAAGCCCTGGCTTTAGCAGGGTTGGACTGGCAGGTAATTCAGAAGTCTATAGAAACGGAGGATGGTATACCAATTAACGGCTTCAAGGCAAATATTCGGGACATGGATGAAAAGGTTCTGGGAGTTGTTTCCGATCGCTACAAAGTGGTTCAGAATGAGGAAGCTTTTGCTTTTACAGATGAATTACTTGGCGAAGGTGTTACCTATGAAACGGCGGGTTCTCTTCAGGAAGGGCGAAAGACCTGGCTACTTGCAAAGCTTCCTCAGCATTATATTATAAGCGGAGATGAAATCGAACCTTACCTTGTGTTTATGAATTCTCACGATGGAACAGGCGGTATAAAGGCTGCAGTGACACCTATTCGGGTGGTTTGCCAGAATACTTTAAACCTGGCCCTGGCGACAGCAAAGAGATCCTGGTCTGCAAACCATACCGGAAATATAGAGGGAAAGATGGAAGATGCAAGAAATACGCTCCTTTATGCCAACAGGTACATGGGAGAGCTTGGTAAGGCTATTGATGAACTAAGCAGAATTAAGATGACAGACCATCAGGTGTATGAATATATTGATGCATTGTTTCCTTTGCTTGATAACCCTACGGAACAGCAGCAGAAGAATCTGATGAGACTGAAAGAGGATTTGAAGATGAGGTATTTTGAAGCGCCGGATTTAAAATTTGCTGGAAAGCATGGCTGGCGATTCCTGAATGCTGTATCGGATTTTGCCACTCATGCGAAACCTTTAAGAGAACGGGCAAATTATAAGGAAAGTCTTTTTGCGCGCACAGTAGAAGGGAACGCCATGATTGATAAAGCTTATGAGCTGGTGAGGGCAAGGTGAAAAAGCAGAGCCAGAAAAAAGGTATCCCAGTTGAGCCGGAAGGAGGGGGTGAGGAGAGGTGGGAAGCTTTAAGTAATTGCAGAGATTTTCCATTCTTGGTTCAGAATGCGAATCCGGACATACTTGATTTATTTGAAGTGCAGATTAAGGAATATCTGAATATGGGTGAGCTAACAGAATGTTATTTGAATGAAGTTCCAAGAAGCGTATGCTGGTATGAGGGACTCATTGATATTGAGATGCTGTTGATGGAAATCGGTGAGTGGGAAGCGCTGTAAAAATGAATTTGTTTTTAGCATTGAAGTGCATTCCCTCTTTTCTAAGGAATGCTGTTCCGGAAAGTTCGTTAATATAATACTCTCTTATGTTGTGAAAGGGTAGTATGGGAATCTTGATGAGAAGAGAGTATTTTGTGCATGTAATTGAAAATAAAATAATTATATAGAAAACGGGAGTCTCTTTCTTAAATGCTGGAGGCCTCCGTTTTTGCAAGGAGGCGCGATTATTTATGAAGAATGCAACACAGGAAGAAAAGGTAATAGGTATGATGAAGCGGCCTATTCCTAAGAAGAGAGTAGGGATCATAAAGCTTAAAATGATTCGGGAAGGAACTGCTGTTTATGGAACTGAACGTTTTCATGAAGCAAAAGAGGCAGCGGATATGGTGAGGCATCTCTTTGAATATTCAGATCGTGAGATGATGATGGTAATGTCATTGGATTCAGCAATGACGCCGATCGCTTTGGAAATCGTCGCAGTGGGAGGCTTGAGCTC
The DNA here is from genome assembly GCF_040207125.1 of Lacrimispora sp. BS-2. Taxonomy (NCBI): domain Bacteria; kingdom Bacillati; phylum Bacillota; class Clostridia; order Lachnospirales; family Lachnospiraceae; genus Lacrimispora; species Lacrimispora cavernae. Next base: position 3,403,171 of record NZ_CP157940.1, on the reverse strand, counting down.
ATGTGGGATAGATCCAAGGGATTTATTTAAACATGCGATTCTTTCAAATGCTTCAAAAATCATTTGCTTTCACAATCATCCTTCTGGAGAGCCGATGCCAAGTCGAGAGGATTCTCTCATTACAGGTCGGATTAAGGAAGCCGGAGTATTGCTGGGAATCGAATTGCTTGACCATATTGTGATTGGTTCGGAGGGCAGATATGTAAGCTTCCGGGAAGAAAGGATTGAACCTTTTGGTATTGGAGGTGTGGCATGAATGAAAAAGTTAATTTCAACAAACGGCTTATCTCATGAAGATTGGCTGAAATACAGAAAGCAGGGAATCGGTGGGTCTGATGCAGGTGCAATCTGTGGTCTTAATCCCTATGTCAGCCCTATGAGTATTTTCTATGAAAAAACAAGCTTAGAAGTAGAAGATCATGATAATGAATCCATGAGACAGGGGCGAGACCTAGAAGAATATGTGGCCCGGCGCTTTATGGAAGAGACAGGCTTAAAGGTACGACGGTCCAATGTTATGTATCAGAGCGAAGAATATCCCTTTATGCTAGCAAATGTTGACCGCCTTATTTCAGGGGAAAACATGGGACTTGAATGCAAAACGGCCAGTGCCTATAATGCAGATAAATGGACCGGAGAGTCTGTCCCTGCCCATTATGAAATCCAATGTCATCATTATATGGCGGTGACCGGGGCGAGGGCCTGGTATCTGGCTGTTGTGATTTTGGGAAGGGAATTTAAGTATAAGAAGATTGAACGTGATGAGGAGCTGATTCAAAATTTGATTGTCATAGAAAAGGAATTCTGGGAGGGCCATGTTTTGTCAGGAAATATGCCGGACCCGGACGGCAGTGATATTTCAAATGAAGTGATTCACCGGTATTTTCCAACGGCCTATAAAAAGACGATTCCTCTTCCATCTCATTTAAATGAGCAGTTAAAAAGGAGGGAAGAAATCATTCTTCTGGCAAAGAAGTTGACACAGGAGCAGAATCAGATTGAACAGCAGCTTAAGCTTTATATGGGCGAATATGAAATGGCATTTAATGAGCGCTATAGAGTTTCCTGGAGCAATGTGGATACAGTCCGTATTGACAGCAAGCGATTAAAGGAGGAACGGCCAGATCTTTACCGGGATTTTGCCAAATGCAGCCAGTCAAGACGATTTACTGTTAAGGCGGCGTAATGGTTTGAGGTTTAAAGATGTAAAGGCTCAAGTTTAACACTTCACAGGATGCTTGTTTTGCTTAATGAAAAAATGCAGATTGTACATGTATCGTTATCACGTTATAATAATGCCATAAAATCATGACGAGGAGGCCACATAATGGAAGCAATCATACCTTCATCTGATTTACAAAATAAGTATTTGGAGATATCAGCCTTAACACGGCAATCCCAAGAACCAGTTTTTATTACTGTAAATGGTCGGGAGGATACCGTTTTGATGAGCCATGTACAGTATGAAAAAATGAAAACCGAATTGGAATTGTGGAAAATGTTGGCGGAAGCTCAGGATGATGTGGAAAATGAAAGAACTGCTTCTATAGAGGATACATTTTCGGATATCCGCAAAAATCTTTTAGTGGGGAGGTCTCACGACCTGTGATGTAATATAATATAAAGGCGGACAGTCAGGTAAATGATTTGGTTTTTTATGAGATGAGAGAGAGGAATCATACAAAATTATATATTCAGTCGTTAATTTCAGACGTAATTATGTTAATTTGATACTTTGAGTATTGAGGAGAGGGACCGTCTTGCTGGATACAGGATGGTCCTTTCCAAATTAATTAAATGAACTAAAATGAAAGGGATGAGAAAATGTCAGATGTAAAACAGGAATTAGAGAAGAGGGCAGCAGGCGGCGGAGGTCAAAGTCAATCCGTCAGGCTGACAAAAAATATGACAATCGTTGATATGGTTAAGGCCCTTGAACCGGAAATCAAACGGGCGCTTCCAAGTATTCTTACGCCGGAACGATTTACAAGAATGGCGCTGTCTGCAATTAATAATACACCAAAGTTGGCAGAGTGTACGCCTATGAGTTTTATTGCAGCTTTGATGAACGCAGCACAATTAGGTCTGGAACCGAATACACCCTTAGGACAAGCATATTTAATCCCTTATAAAAACAAAGGAATATTGGAGTGTCAGTTTCAGCTGGGATATCGGGGACTGATTGATTTAGCATATCGCAATGACAGGATGCAGAGCATTGAGGCTCAGGTGGTGTATGAAAATGATGAATTTTCTTATGAATTGGGCCTTCATCCATCTTTGACTCATCGGCCATCTTTTGATGAGCCGGGAGAAATCAGGGCTTTTTACGCAATCTTCCGGCTGGATAATGGTGGCTTTCGCTTTGAAGTTATGAGCAAAAGCTATGTAGATGCTTATGCCACCAAATATTCAAAAGCGTTTACTTCGGATTTTAGCCCGTGGAAGAGTAATTATGAGGGGATGGCCAAAAAGACGGTGATTAAGCAGCTGTTAAAATATGCACCGATTAAGTCGGATTTTCAGAAAGCCATCACCTTGGATGAAACTGTGAAAACACAGCTTTCCATTGATATGAGCGAGATACGGAATGAGTGTTTGCCGGAAACATTGGAAAGCGGTGAGGTGGCATGATAAAGGTAAGTCAGAGTGATAGGCGTATTTTTCAAGATGCAATAGCTTTAGTCAACTTCAAAAGAAATGTTTTTCCAAGAGAGAGATTTATAAGAACCGGGAGGCATTTTATCATTCTTTATTCGGAGTTTGCTATATTCTAGAGCTTGTCGGGCGGCGGTATACCGGAGAGGATTTTCTTAAACTGAGCCTGGGACAGAAAGAGATAGCGGAGGAAATATTTTTAAGTATTTATGGACAAGAACATTAGGAGGAACTCTTTGTGGACTTGAGTAAGGAGCAGAAGCAGAATGAAATGGAAGGCTGATTTACAGAGCACGTGGCAAAAAATGTACTGGCATAAATGATCGGGTATCTGGCATAAGTCGATACAAATGTTCGAGTGCTCATTGTATTTCATTATGTTCCTATGATATAATGGACTTACTTACAAGGAAGGAGTGATGATATGTCAACGAATGAAACCTTGAAAATGTTGTACAAAGAGTGCATGAAATTAGATCCTGATGAGACTACGCAGTTAATCCTTGGGGCGGAGACGGAAGAAGAGCAGGAATTTTATTCCATGATCAGTGACCTTGTCCTTCAGCAGAGACAGCGAAAGGTCATTGAGGAGAATCGGTTTTGATGAAACGATATGTTATTTTTGCAGGAGTGAATGGGGCTGGGAAGTCTACGCTGTATCAGACTTTTCTCAAGTATCATCAGATGCCTAGAATTAATATAGATGAAATTCTTAAAACATTTGGGGACTGGAAAATAACCAGTGATGTTATGAAAGTGGAAAACGGGCTGTTCAGGAATTGAATCAATGCCTATCTATCGGAAGTTCCTTTTATCAGGAAACAACGCTCTGTGGAAAGACTATTTTTAGAACAATAGAAAAGGCCAGGAATCAGGGATATTACATTGAACTTTATTATGTAGGAATTGATTCTGTAGAATTGGCAAAACAGAGGATTGCCTACCGTGTATCAAAAGGTGGGCATGGAATACCGGATAAGGATGTGGAAAAACGGTATTTGGAAACATTCCAGAACTTGACGATTGTTCTTCCTATGTGTAATCTGGCTTCTCTGTATGATAATACTAAGGAATTTAGAAGAATTGCCATCTATAAAGATGGGCTTCCGGTCCGCGTTTCTCATAATGAGCCGGATTGGTTTCAACAAGTACAATAGGATTAGCCCTTGCGGTGTGGGACTGCGGGGGCTTTTTTTGTTGCAAAAAAGAAGGAAAAGGTGATGATATGAATGTGGAAGATTTACTGGAACAGATCATTTGTGACCGTATTGAGATGCTGTTAAATGCACGTTCTGATGAAACCCTTCATGAGGAAAGGGAGCTAAACCACAAGATGAAAGATATTCTTGAACGGTTGGATGAGGAATCAAAAGTTGCTATGGAGCAGTTTTGGGATGAATGGGTTATACAGTCGGCAGAAGAAAGCCGCTATCTGTATCTTGCCGGTATGAAAGATGGAGCCAGGGCTTTAAAAGTAATTTTAAAGTTATGATAAAGGGAGCAGCTATAATGAAAGATAAGGATTTCAGGAATATATTTTACTGAAAAGAATTTGAATTAGGGTTATGGTGTGTTACAGTAGAAATATTGGAAAAGGGAGGATGACTCTGGTGGAGCTGAAGCGAAATATTTACAATGATCTGCTTCGTTGGAAGCAGCGTGACAGCGGTAAGGTCCTGGAATTAAAAGGTGCCAGACAGACTGGTAAGACATTTATTCTGGATAAATTTGCAAAAGAAAATTACAAAATTTATATCTATATCAATATGGCTCAGCTGTCCGGTGAACAATTTCTGGCTTGCATGGAACAGGCATCTGCCTGGAAGCCCGGAGAGCCGCGGATAGAAAAGGCGCTGCATGAAGCTTTCCGATTGTTCGATTCCCAGTTCGAGGATAATAAAGACACCATTATTGCTATAGATGAGATTCAGGAATCAGCGAAAGTGTATTCTAGAATCAGAGAATTTTCAAGAGAGTTTTTATGCCATTTTATAGTTGCAGGCAGTTACTTAGGGAAGACATTGGAAAAGGGGTATTTTCTTTCAGCAGGAGACACAGAGAATTTGATGCTTAATACATTGTCATTCGAAGAATTTGTAGCGGCATTTGGAAAAAGGGAACTTTATAATGGCGTTGATTTGCTTGGTTCCAGTAATCCCTTGCAATATGATGAATTAAAAGAATATTATAAAATATATTGTGAAATAGGCGGCTATCCGGATGTCATAAATTGTTATATGGAAACACAGGATATGCAAGAATGCAAAAAGGTTTTGACGCAGATTATCGGGACTTTTATAGAAGAATCAACAAGAGTCTTAGGCGGTATACAGGAAATGATTTTACTGGAGCAGATATTTCCTGCGATTGCACAGCTTTCTGTCCGGGAGAAAAAGGAGTATGGTGATTTAATTACAGAATTATCCCGTATTATTTATAACGGAGAAAGCAATAGAACCACGAGGAAAAGTATTAGTGCAGTTATAGACTGGCTATATTGTTCAGATATCATAGGTTATTGTGGCAAGGCCAATGGATGTGATCCCGTGAACGTATCTTTGCACAACCATTTTTATTTTATGGATGTTGGAGTATGCAGATATTTTATGGATGTGGTAGGAATTGATTTGCCTGCGCTTAGAGGAATGGTAAGTAAATGTTTTGTGTATATTGAACTATTGAAGCGAATCAGGGGATTTGAGATAACAGGAATAGCTCCAATGTCTGGAACCTATAAGGAAGGGGAGATTGATTTCCTTATAAAACGTTGGGAAAATGATAATAGCTATGGCGTGGAGGTAAAGGATGGAAAATCAGAGACGGAGACAGCGCAGCAGATTTTAGAAGATGAAAAGGTAGAGGCTGTTTATTTGCTGAAAGGAGATACTTATGGCGGTATAGCAGGCCGGAAGATAACCGTGCCTATTTATCTGGTGGGAAGAGTTCGGTTTGGTTATGAAAGAGGGAATGAAGAACAGTCTTGAGCATGGGAGGAGTAGCTATAGTCTGGGTTGAGATAATAGCTCCATTTATGTTGCATTGGAAAATGAGTTTGAGATTGTCTACGTGAAATGGGTAAAAGAATAAGTGATTTTTCTGTCAGAGGCATTTCTAAGGAGATGCTTCTTTTTATTGTTTAAAATATGAAAAAGATAATGGAGGAAGAACAAATGAATTACAATCAGTTTTTAGAAGAAGTTAGAGCAGCAGTGCAGGAGAGATTAGGAAGTGATTATGAGATTCGCATTCAGAAAATTACAAAAAATAACGGAATAGTGCTGGATGGGCTAATTATTGGAAAGGCAAGTAAAAATATTGCTCCAACAATTTACTTAAATTCATATTATATGCATTTTACCCATGGGATGTCACTGCAGGAAATTCTGGAAGATATTATATCCGCGTATAAGGAGAACAATGATGTAGTTTTTGGTGATATAAGAGAGCTTTTGGATTTTACTAATCTGCAGGATAAGGTGGCTTTTAAGCTGATTCAGAGGGAAAAGAATAAGGAGCTTTTAAAGGATGTTCCATATTTTGAATTTTTGGACCTGGCAGTGGTGTTCTATCTGATTCTGGATGAACATAGAGGGGGTCAGATGACGGCATTGATTCATAACTCTCATATGGAACCTTGGGGAGTGGAGAAAGAGGAACTGTATCGTCTGGCAATGAGAAATACTCCCATATTGCTGCCGTCGGAAATTAAAACAATGAAAGAGATTATGTGTGATATATTGAAAGGACATTTAGAGGAATTGGAAATGGAGGAGATGGTAGATGATTTGTTGGATTTTGATTCGCAGAAGCCACCCTTATATATCCTTTCAAATAGAAAACAGCTTAACGGCGCCGGGTGTATTTTATACGATGGGTGTTTGAAGGATTTCGCTGATTCTCAGAATTCAGATATTGTTATATTGCCGTCCAGCCTGCATGAAACTATTTTGGTTCCTGATGATGGAAATTTGGATTATGGGGAGTTGCAGAAAACGGTTGGCCAGATAAATGAAAGTGAAGTGCCGAAGGAGGATGTGTTATCGGATAGGATTTATAAGTATTCCCGGCACGAGTGTAGAATTAGTCTTGTAGACTAAAATCAGATTCATTGTATGCTGTTAATTGCTCCTATGGTTGAAGACCATAGGAGCAATATGCGAAAGAAATATATTTTTTTAGAAGAAAATAGTTAGGATATTATTATTAAAGAGGGTAAAGTATGCTATAATGTTTACAGGTCATTATGCAAAATTAGAGATAAGAAAAAATAGATAGAGTTTATAGAAACCTTTGAATAAAGCACAGAATATTTGGCAGTAATTAAATAAGGGATGGTTAAGTTAGTGAATCAGGAGATTGTAGCAGAGTTTGAGACATTGCTATCAGAGCCTAAATTAAGAAAGGTTGGGGAAAGGTTGGATACTAATTTTATAAAAAAGGTGGAATTATGCCATCAGGTTATAAGGAAAGCCAGACCGTTTGAAGGGGAGATGTTGAAACAGGTACGTGATTTCTTTCGCATTTCTACAACTTGGTCTTCAAACGCTTTGGAAGGGAATACATTGACAATTAGTGAAACAAAGGTGCTTCTGGAGGACGGAATTACAGTTGGAGGTAAATCACTTAGAGAAGCATTGGAAGCTTATGGACACAGCCACGCTTATGATTACATGTTTTCTCTGATTGATAAGAAAACAATTCGAGAATCAGATATTAAGGAACTTCACCGGCTTTTTTATTCTGGAATATCTGAAAGCAAAGCAGGAGTATATAGAACGGTACGTGTCGTTATTACAGGTTCATCTTATCCGGTTTGTGCACCGGACAAGATAGGACAGGAGATAAAATATTTGTGTGATTGGATAGAAAAAGAGCGAAACAACTATGATCCGGTTACCTTTGCTGCAGAATTACATCGGAGGTTTATATTTATCCATCCATTTGAAGATGGGAATGGGAGGACGGCCAGGCTGCTGATGAATACGGCTTTGATACAAAAGGGGTATTTGCCTTGTGTTATTTCTCCTTATATAAGAAATGACTATATTCAGGCTTTGGAAGGAGCACACGCAGAACCGGAGAAATTTATCCGGTTTATTGCAGAGGCGGAGTTAGAGACAGAAAAGGATTTTATCAGGGCATTGGGGCTTGAGATGCCGGATCTGAAAAATATTTAAGGGAGATATTGCGGCGGAGAATACTATGATGCAGTTACCATATTCTGAAGATTTAAGTGTTGAGCGTTTAGGAAGACTGTTTGATAAGATGAGTGAATCTTATAAAATATTTTGGTTTCAGGCAATTGTAAATAAGGTTATCTCTGGGAAAGAGACACTGACATATCAAGAATTGATAAATGAAATGATTGCAGATTCCTGGTATATGGTGTCAGAGTATAAATTAAATTTGGGGCCATCTGATACACTGGAAGCTTTGGTACATTATATCTATGAAATCAGCGGTATGAAAACCAGTGAAAAGAAGGTAAATATTCTTAACTATCTGGAACAGTGTAAGGATAAGAAGATATTTGAGATGAAGCGGACTTTGACTTATTTTGTTCCTTATCGTTTACAGGCTCCTTTTGTTGAAGCCTTTGCGGGGAGTGAATGGAACCTTTCTAAACCCAATCTTGCATCGAGAATGAATCAGGAAAAAAGATTGATGTATTATTATTCTGATATCTGCGGAATGGGTACTTCTATCTCTGTACGACAGGAATGGTGTACTTATATAAGAAAGAATCAGGAGATTTTAAAGGGATGGATTCAATATAATTTAATTATGTACTTGCAAAGGCGAAATCCGAATGTTCCGGGAATTTCCAGTAAATTAGAGCCGCCTCAGGATAGGAAGCTAAATAAAGTTATTAAGTATTGGAAGACAATTATGGAGATTACTCCTGTTACTGATATTTATGGAAATAAAGTTTTGACGGGAGAAACACTTTCGATTGATCATTTTATTCCGTGGTCTTATGTGGCCCATGACGAATTTTGGAATTTGCATCCTACTACGAAAAGTATAAATAGCAGCAAAAGTAATAACCTTCCAGAGTGGAATAAATATTTTACGGCATTGTGTGACAAAGAGTATTTTTCTTATCAGATGATGTGGAAGTATGATGTTGTACATAAGGAATTTTTAAAATGTAGTAGAGAGCATGTAAATAGTAATGATGTGCTTATGAAATTATATAGAGAAGGTATATCAAAGGGCGAATTTCAAGAAAACCTTGAGAATATTCTTTTGCCAGTATATAATGCGGCTCGAAATGTGGGATTTAAGAATTGGTTTTACAGTCATGTGAAGTGATACAATAAAAGAGGTTTTTTTTTGTGGAGTTAAAATCCACAGGCAAAGAAATATGGTGTAAACGAACAATTGATGTAATGCTTAGTAATGAAAAATACATGGGCAATGTAAGATTGCTAGATTCTATAACAGGTGATGTTGAATATCTTGTTAAAGAAAATAATCCGCGGATTATAAGCTCAAATGTATTTAATAGAGTTCACGCAGAGAAGAAACGAAGTAATGTGATTAAGGAAGAAGGTGGAACTGTACAAAAAGATAAGAAGTATAGTTAGAAAATAAAGAGATGATATAGTGCGGAGGTATTATAATATCAGAAACAATGATAACAGCTCTTATTAGTGCAGGCGCAACTTTAACAGTGGCTATAATTACACTAATTATAAATGCTTATATTGAAAGATTTAGGAGCAAATTGGAAATACAGCAAAAAATGCTGCAATCCAAAAGGGAAAACTTGAATGATGTTTATAAAATATTAATTTCTATTATTAGTCTTTATCCAAGTTCATCACCGAATGATATCATGAAATTTGTTGAGTATTCTCCAAATTATTCAATGGAACATTATGATGCTGTTCTAAGAAGCTTAGATTATCAAGCTGAAGATTATAAAAATCAATTAAATGTTGTGAATTTAGATTATGAACGGAAAAGTGATATTGAAACTCAAATATCAAATAGAGAATATGTAAAAAATAAGATATCAGAGAATAGAGATGAATATTATATTGCTAGAGATAAATATAAATCTTTTTGTGAATGTGATAAAGTAGCATTTGATCTTTATGCAGGACAAGAGGTACGAAATCGTCTTGTAGAATTTGAAGTGGTTATTCATAATGTGTTTATTTCAGGGCAAAATGCAGGGGAAGATGGAGATCCGATAAATAATATTATTCATGTATCGCGTATAAATCTAATTAATAGTATGAGGAGTGATCTTGGGATATAATGTTGACCTGATAGGAATGATACTATTCCGCATAAATACTTGGGTTTATCAATATTTGGTATAAGTGTGAAATAGACTAAGTATTACATATGGAGACGGTAGTTCTTTTATCCCACATAAATAGACAGTTACATCAACATTGATGTGGACTTTGGCGTGGGTGAAGGACAGATTTCAACTGATAAAATTATGGAACGAGCTGATAAGTTTCAACCGAATGATAGAGTGACCTATAAATTTACCAAGTAATATATCCTAGAGAAGTATGGTTTCAAGGTCGAAGTACGCTACATTGAATAAACTAATTCACGCCGAAAAATTTGCAGATGCAAGCTACATCAGCACCTATATCGACCGTGATGCAAAGGAAATCTCCGATGCTATCGACAGCCGTTTTATGGAATTTATCACCGCTGCCGCTGCTCTATGCGGGCAGGTGCTCAATTACAAGACCATTGCAGACGCTGCGGGCATCGATCAGCTCACCGCTAAAAAGTGGTTGGGCATTTTGGAGTGACTGGGAATTGTATTTTATCTGTATCCCTACTTCAACAATATGCTCAAACGCATGGTGACAAAGCCAAAGCTGTATTTCTACGACTGTGGATTGGTGGCCTATCTGACCAAATGGAGCGATAGCGATACCCTGATGAATGGTGCCATGAGCGGTGCGATTCTTGAGAATTTTGTGGTGTCGGAGATTGTTAAGAGCTATCAGAATTGCGGCCGAGAAGCTTTTATTTATTACTATCGAGATAAGGATACCAAGGAAATAGATATTCTGCTAGAAGACAGCGGCAGGTTGTACCCCATGGAAATCAAGAAAACGGCTACGCCCCAAAGCCAGCTCACTCGAGTATTCGGCGTGATTGATAAGGCTTCTCTGGAGCGTGGCACAGGGGCAGTACTTTGCACAACGGATAGGCTATCGGCGTTTGATAGCCAAAATTTAATTGTTCCTATCAGGGGGATATAATAGAAGGTACGTAAATGTTAAATATACCATTTACGGCACCGGTAAAATTATAGATAAAAGGTGATGTAATTTATGTGATATAGGTAACAGGCTCCTGACAACTGCTGATGGGAGCCTGTTTATTCGTTACACCATAAAAGCTTTATTAAAGAAACAAAATTTTATTGCAGTTCGGGAAGACCTAATTCTCTTAAAAACTGATTATGTCGTTTTTTAGCGGCAACTATACTCTCTTCAATGCTGTTTAAATTTTTTCCCACTTCAGTAAGGTCAACGATTTCTTCTTCTGATGCCGTACTTACATATCGGGAAATATTAAGATTAAAACCATTTTTTTCAATCTCCTCTATAGATACACGGCGAGAATACTTTTTGTCATCCTCTTTACGGAATTGGTAAGTTTCAACAATTCTATCTATATGCTCTGGCAAAAGAACATTTTGGCGTTTTCCTTTTTCGTAATACTCACTTGCGTTTATAAATAGCACATCATCTGGCTTTTTGCATTTCTTAAGCACAAGAATACAAACCGGGATACCGGTAGAGAAAAATAGGTTGGACGGTAAACCTATGACTGTATCAATATTTCCATCTTTCAGCAGTTTAGTTCTGATTTTTTCTTCCGCTCCACCACGAAATAGAACACCATGAGGCAAAATAATCGCCATAGTACCATCATCACTTAAAAAGTGAAATCCATGTAATAGAAAAGCAAAGTCAGCTGCTGACTTGGGAGCAAGGCCATAGTTTTTAAATCGAAAATCTTCTGTAAGAGTATCATTTGGCTCCCAACGATAACTAAAAGGCGGATTTGCTACTATAGCATCACACTTTAGTTTTTTAGCTGGATTCATCTCGCTAAGTATTGGCCAATCGTTGGTTAATGAATCGCCATGAAAAATTTGAAACTCTGAATCTTTAAATCCATGAAGGAGCATATTCATACGGGCAAGGTTATAAGTTGTGACATTTTTTTCTTGCCCATATATTTGCCCAATACTATTAGGTTCAAGTTGTTTCTTGACATTGATAAGCAGTGATCCCGATCCGCAAGCAAAGTCTAAAAGATTGTGGATAAATGGTTTTTTACCATTTTCAGGCTCTTGGCTATCAAGTATTACAATCCGGGAAAGGATAGTGGAAATTTGTTGTGGCGTGTAGAATTCACCGGCCTTTTTACCTGAACCAGCAGCAAACTGACCTATCAAATATTCATAAGCATTGCCTAAAAGGTCAATTTCATTAGTGAACTCAGCAAGCCCTTTAGCAATTTGAGTTATGATTGAGCACAGCATTTCATTGCGCACTTCATAGTTTTTGCCAAGCTTTTCAGAGTCAAGATTGACCTCTGAAAACAAACCACGAAAAGTACTATCAAAGGATTCGTTTTCAATAAATTTGAAACCTCTCTGCAAGGTTTTTAAAAGCTGATTGCTTTGTATTCTTGCCAATTCATATATATTGCTCCACAAATAATGAGGCTTTATAACAAAATGAACCTTTCTGCGCATTTGCTTTTCAAAGACGCTTACCTGATCTAAATTTCTAATATACCAAATACCAAGGGGAGTTAACTTACCACTTTCAAGCAAGCTATCATATTCGTCAATTAATGTCTGTCTTGCTTTTTGGATAACTTTTTTATCAGTTTCATCTTCTTTTACAGGTAGCTTATTAACAGGCAAAGCTTCATAATAATCGATCACCTGTTTTTTTAATTTACTAATAACTTGATTGTGTGTTTCATTTGCAACAGTGTTTACGATTTCCCTTTCACAGTTGGTATAGTCACTACCGAGCTCTTTTTTTGCAGCCGTCTCATAATTATCAGAAAGATAGCGTAAGAAAAGAAACGACAACATATAATCACGGAAGTCGTCCGCATTCATCGCTCCACGGAGTTTATCGGCAATCCCCCAAAGGGTTTTGCCTAATTCTTTTTGTTGTATATTGTTCATAAGTGGCACCTCTATTCCCCTGTAAATAAGTCATCGTTAAATTTATAAGTTTCCATAAACCCGATTAATACCTTTTTGAAAATTTCCTTATTGTCATCAACCATTTCAACAGGATTAAACATTGAATGATTTCCATGGCTTAGTAGATTTGTCATTCGTGCATAGATTACACCGTCTAAATCATCATCTTCTAGCTTTATGCAAGCTGAGAAATTATCAAATCCGTGAAATGCTGCTGTTTTCTCAAGGAGATTTCTCAAAATATTGAAATGATAGGTATAGATTTTCCCGCTGTCCGCTGCTTTTTTCAATTCTTTTAATAATGCCACATGGTGGAAAAACGGTGTATCGCCTGTATTCTTAACTATATATTTGCATGTTTCCTTGTCAAAACTTAAAAAACGACTTGCCGTACTCTCTTTTTTTAACTCATTATACATTACATTAAAAAACAATGCGTGATGAGTAGAAATAACGGTTTTGATTTGACAATCCTTAAGTAATTCTGCAAGCTGACACGCTACCGCTACAACATTATTGTCGTCAAGAGATGATATTGGATCGTCTATGTAAATATATTTGACCCAGTCATAGGACAGAGCTTCGAGCTTTACCAGTTGCACTATGGCGAGAAAGAAGCACCAAATAAACATATTTTCTTCGCCGCGAGAGATTTTGATTCCAGTAATAGTTTCTGCTCCTTCTCTATTTTGGACTTCTCGTGAAAAACTGACATAGCCATCTTCATAATTGATAGTAAAGTCAAAATCAGCGTGAACCCTCAAAAACTCACGTATACGAGTTTCCATTTCAAGATCTCTTAAACCATCGAAAAAGCGAGAGTTTGTATTAAAAAGCAGTTGCCTATCTGTATCTGCTTCTAAGTCATTGTACCAAGTAAAAAGATCCTCTGTGAAAGCATTATAGTATAAAGTATCTCGTGCTTTTTCTTCACTACCACGGATTCTTCTTTTGCCTAAATCTTTAAATTCTCCGGAAAGTCTTGTTTTCCCGGTTCCATTATAAGCAAAAAGAAGGAAGTAATTTTTTGTGTCGGGTGTGTCTGCTGTGCCAAGGGTATCACGGATATTGCGTGCTAACCCTTTTAAATTCGTGTACCTTTTAGTGCTCATCGACTCACCTCCTCAATAGAAGGAAATAGTCCTTGCATTAAGCCTTTCTTCTGTTCCTTTAAGGCTTTGATTTTGTCAGCCTGTCCAGCAATTAATTCATCAACTGAAGAAAGGCAATCGGAAATTTTTTCTTGTTCTTTCTTCTCAAGTGGCAACGGGATTACTACATTGGAAAACAATGTTTTATTTACAATAGGAACTGCTTGTTTACCTGCCAAATTACTAATTACATTGGAACTGAATTCTAAGGCAAAATAAACAAAACTATTGTGATAATTCTCAAATGGAACCAATGAATTAATTTGTTGATTTGTAGCACAGACTTCCCGGTTTTGAGCCAATTTTCCGATAGTAGAACCAATGCAAACAAATAGTATGCTATTCGCTTTAATATGTCTTGTTTGTTGAAATCCCAATTCTGATAAAGTTGTTTTGGTTGAATTTAAATATCTTTTATCGGAAATATCCGATGGAGAAGCAAACATAAATTGCCCTCCATAATATTCATTTTTATTGGTGGCCGGGGTGCTACCTGTGATTATTTCGCCTATATCTGAAAGCTTAAAATATTCCCACTCTTCACAATCCCTAAACTCCGGAAACCTCCACTCCGGAACAGTTTTGCCTTCGACAGGGAAGAGTTTTTGCATTAAACCTTTTTTGTGGTCTTTCAGTGCCGATAGTTTCTTATCCTCTGCAGTGATTAAATCATCAAGAGAGATTAGGCAGTCTGCGATTTTTTGTTGTTCTTTCTTATCGGGTTTAGGCAATAGTATATTGGAAAACTGATTATAGTTTACCATCTTACCATCTCTTATTCCCTCAAGGTCTTTATTTAAATCTTGAATAAATCTGTTGGACTTAAAATAGTATTTATAATATTGCTCCTCAACATCAATCTTTTTGCGTAAAATTATATATGCAGGACTGCAAATGCCATGATATGTGGAGTATTCAATACCGCCTTGAAATGATCTTAGGCTAATTATAAAGTCGCCTTTTTCCACAACTTTATAGCTTTCAAGGCTTTTTTCTGTAACTGAAACCTTATAATCGATTTCATCTCTTGGAATTGCTCCATATTCTTGGGAAATAGCAAGTATAGGCAAATCCGAATTATGAGTTTTATTACTAACTTGCTTAAAAATCAAATTCCCATTTTCACAAATAACTGGACCGTTTTCAACAAATTCCCAAAACCTGTATTTCGGAATTAGTGCCGTTTTCACATTCTTATTCATACGCTTTCAACCCCACGATCTCTTGCCCACCGGCTAATTTTTTGAGCAGTGGAATCAAGTCATCCATAAGTTCTAATTCTTTCTTGGTTCTATCACGCCAGCCAAGGTCAAGTGGCTCTAACAAGTCGCTTAACTTTTCGCCGTCAAAAATCTTTCTTTCCATAATAGCGTCAACAAATACTTGCAAGGACTGAGCCTCAAGACCATGTTTATCGGACAGAGCCACAAGCTCGTTTGCCGATTTTTCAGTTTTGAACTTTTTATAACCGTCCATTACTTCCTGTTCAGTAAGTCCCTTATTACCCTCGAAAGCTTTAAGATACTTGTCAAGTTCCTCGATGTATTCCTCAATATCCTTGCGTTCTTCCATAAAATTAGAGGTTGAAGCAATCAGGTCCACCAATTCCTTTTTCGTCATCTTTTCTTTCTTCGGTACATCGGGTTGAGTATATTTAGAAAGAAGCGACATGATATAATCGTAGTCAATAATAGCAGAGGAAAACAGAACAAACTCAAAATCGAGCTGTTCTACCTCGGGTACTCTATCCTCAATTTCTTTTCCTTGCTGCTCTTTTAATCTTTCGGCTGTTTCAAGATAGGCTCCTCGGAATGCCCGTATGGTATCTTCAGGCAACAGCCCGGCAATTTCGGCGGCTTGCTCCTCTTTTATTTCGGTATATTGGTCAAGCTGCGTTTTTAGGCGTTGCACTTCTTTGAACTTGTCAATGAACTCCGCACGAGCAGTATCCCCCTTAAGATTGCTCACTTCCTCAGGCTTGCACTCAAGGCCTTGTGATTTCATAAACTTTTCAAGTGCTGCAACGGCTTTATCCAGCTTTTCAATCACAACGGGTGCAGGATCTACAAGCCAAATTTCTTTTACTTTTTCAGCGTTTTCCTTGCCCGAAAAGAGTTTGATTGCATCATTGACTTCTTTTTCTTGCCCTCTGAAGTCAATAATATTTCCATAAGGTTTTGTAGGATTCAGCACACGATTTGTTCTTGAAAAGGCTTGAATTAGGCCGTGTTGCTTCAGGTTTTTATCCACATATAAGGTGTTCAAATATTTGGAGTCAAAACCAGTTAACAGCATATCAACAACGATAACAATGTCTATTTTGTTTTCATGCGGATAATCTGCGTTGCTGTATTGTTGATCTTTAATGCGTTTCTGTACATCTTGATAGTATAGATCAAATTCATTTATGCTATGATTTGTTCCGTATTTCTTGTTGTAATCATTTATGATTGCTTTAAGAGCAGCTTTTTTCTTGTCTGGATTTTCTTGGTTGTCTGCCTTTTCCTGCGAGAGGTCTTCTTGAAGCTGTTTGACATCCTTATTCCCCTCTGCTGGCGGAGAGAAAATGCAAGCAATGTTAAGAGGCGTAAAGTCTTGATTGGCTTTATCAAATTCTTCTTGCAATTCTTTGAATAAATCAAAATATTCAATAGCATCATTAATAGATGCCGTAGCAAAGATAGCATTGTATCTTCTGTTGTAGGTTGATGCATCATGTTTTGAAAGAATTGCTTCAGCCATCTTCCTTTTGCTTATTGTGGAGCCTGCTTTTGCAGCTTTTTGTGAGTCATCAGGTTTGAAATAATCAATATGGAAACGCAATACATTACCATCGTCAATTGCATTGGTGATAGTGTAGGCATGAAGCTCTTGTTGGAAAACATCTGTTGTTGTTATGTAAGAGCCTATAGTACCATCTATCTGTTTGTAGGTTGAATTCTCTTCAAAAATCGGTGTTCCCGTAAATCCAAAAAGCTGTGCTTTGGGGAAGAAGTTTTTGATTGCATCATGATTCTCTCCAAATTGAGAGCGATGGCACTCATCAAAAATAATAGCAATACGCTTGTTTTGGAGCTTTGCCAATCTTTCTTTAAAAGTGAGCTGCCCCTTTCTTTTCTTCTCTTGGTTTCGTTTACTGTCTTCATCCAGAGCCAGCCCTAATTTTTGAATGGTAGTAACAATGACTTTATCTTTATAGTCATCTGATGTAAGCCGTCTAACCAAATTTTCGGTATTGGTATTTTCCTCAACACAGCCTTCTTGAAATTTGTTAAACTCCAATCGAGTTTGCCGATCGAGATCTTTTCTATCTACAACAAATAGACACTTTTCGATTTCAGGATTATCCTTCAAAAGTGTTGATGTCTTAAATGATGTGAGCGTTTTTCCACTTCCAGTGGTATGCCAAATATAGCCGTTCCCTCTGTTTTCGTTAATGCAATCAATGATTGCTTTGACAGCATAAATCTGATAAGGACGCATTATAATCAATTTTTGCTCGCTTACCACAAGTACTATATATCTACTGATTAGTTCGCCAAGAGTGCATTTGGGTAGAAAGTTCGTGGTGAACTCATAGAGGTTTGTGATTTTTTTGTTGTCTTTGTCTGCGAACTCATATATGGGTAAAAATCTTTCGTCTGCATTAAAACAAAAATGTTCCGTATGATTATTTGCAAAATAGTAGGTATTGGTTTCGTTGCTTACAATAAAGAGCTGCATAAAGCACAGTAATGAATTTGTGTAACCATTTCCAGGATCGTTTTTGTAATTAACAATTTGTTCCATAGCTTTTTTGGGTGTAATTTGCAAGGTTTTTAGCTCGATTTGAACAACAGGGACACCATTGATGAGGATAATTACATCATAACGGTGATTGCTATTATCTGTATTAATGCGTAACTGATTGACTACTTCAAATTCGTTTTTGCACCAGTCTTTAATATTTACAAGTGTGTATTGTAAAGGTGTATCATCATCACGCTTAAAAGTGTTCGTTTCTCTCAATATTTTAGCCGCTGCAAACACATCCGCAGTAACAATGGTATCTCGAAGACGAACAAATTCGGAATCACTTAGCTTAACACGATTTAATTTTTCGAACTGTTCTCTAAAATTAGCTTCAAGGGAAGCCTTATCTCGAATATCTTCACGATATTTGTATTTTAAATCTTGCAGCTTTTTAATAAAGCTTATTTCAATTTCTTTTTCGGCTTTCATAAAAAGATCTCCCTTTCTTGCAGAATTATAGTCATCATTAATAACTATTTGGCTTTTTCAATTAGTAAAATTAAGCCGGAATCTACATCATTATTTCTGCAAAGTTCTATTAAAGCATGTCGAGCAATCTGGTTCGGTTTTGTATGTCCATTTTCCCATCTGTTCACTGAAGTGAATCCAACATGAAGTTCTCGAGCGAGTCCTTCTTGGGACATCCCCAGTTCTAAACGCACTTTTTTAATTATTTCACTCAAATCCATACAATACCACCTCGCTGTGATATATTTTTTACTTTATATTATATCATAAGCTATAGCATCATACAAGAAAAAACGATAAGCCTTTGTAAATACATATACTTTTTAGCCATTTATCCTGTATCTTACAAATTAAAAACTTGTCATTTTTTAATTTTCGACAAGAATGCACTCTCGGAAATCTCTTCATTCACAAACCTCTCTCTTGCCGCCATCGCAGGCTCCGACCATGCATCAAATTTCTCCTGTGCTTCGCCTTCATTTTTCGCCATTTCCTTATTACGGTCACGCTCCAGCTGCGGCTGTTTCATACGTCGGATTCGCTCATACTCCCTGAGAGCAGAATTCTCCGGCTTTTCCAGTTCTGCATTAAATACCAGCTTCGGCCCCCGCTTGCTTGCAGGTGCGACCGTTTTCTGTTTTTCGGCTGCAATATTCTGCATGGTGTTTATTTTTTAACACAAAGTAACGATTGCATAGCTTGCACCGTTTGACCCTTAGCCTACGGCTGACAAGCTCCATAAAGTCACAAACAATCAAATTTTCAAAAGAGAGAATCCATGTAAACGGCAGTAAACTGACACCGTCCCTATCTTCGTGGATTGGCCGTCAGTATGCGCACTTTGTACAAAGCTTTTATCGCTATGATAATCTCACTCCGGAGCAGGCATTGGAAATCAGGCAGAAATTCATGGATCGCTATGAGCACTTCAAAGAACTTCAGATTTGTGCTGCCGTCCATACCAACGGTCCCCAGCTGCATATTCATTATGTGGTGAATACCGTCAGTCATGTAGATGGCCGAAAGTGGCAAGCCTCGCCGGAGGATCTAAAACAGATGCGAGGCAGATCCGATGACCTATGCCGGGAATATGGCTTAAATGTCTATGAAAAGCCCCATAAAGGACATCGTTTCTATGGGGAATACAAAGCCAAGCTTAGCTGGAAACAACAGCTTGCAGAGGATGTTGCCCGCTGCGTACAGGTCAGCAGCAACACAGCTGACTTCAAACTGCTGCTGTCGGAATGCGGTATTGACTGTGACATCGGAAGAAAGAAAAGCCTTTTGTTCACGGTACAGGCCGGCACCTATGGACTTGAGGAGGAACGCAAATGCTCTAACTGGAAGCTGATGTCCTATGGTGATTTTACCAGCGAAAATATTTTGCAAAGCATCGGATTTAATGACTTTGTGATTGATACGGCTTGGCACGACTTTCCTCTGGTGTCCGAGGTATTGGCAGCACTGGGCGCCAGCAATCATCCAAATGACCCGCAAATTTATGAGAAAACATTTCTTACCAACCTCTGCCCCGAGGATTTTAAGGGCAAAACCAAACTCCAGATAGAGCAAATGCTGGCAGAGCGAAAATATGAGGAGTTGATTGCTGCACAGACGAAAGCAATACAGGAACGCATTGCAGGAGAGCAGGCGCAGGCTGCCATCCTGCACCGTTCCATAGCCGGTCTGATTGAAGAATTTATTCACTGGCAGCAGCAAAAGCAATTGGATAAACAATATGAAATGCAACAACAATCTGGTAATACAATGGAGGCGAAAAATTATGATGAGGAAAACGAATGGGAATTGTATTAACCGCCAATTAACGGAGGTTAGGAATTATGTCATTGACACAGAAAGAGGCTTACCGTGTAATGCGTCAGGAGTACCCTGATGTACTAAACATGGACAATTTATGCAGGTTACTGGCAGTAAGCAAAAAAACTGCCTACAAGCTGCTCAAAGACGGTGAGATCGGCTGCATTAAGGTTGGACGGGAATACCACATCGCCAAGGCGCGTCTGCTGACTTGATTCGGTATTGTCTAATAAAATGTTCATACTTTAAAGTGATGAAATGCCTGGACGCTCACTTACTCTGATGCTATACTTTACCCATCAGCAGTAGGTGAGCTCCTGACAGGAAAGGAGCAGAGTTATGCTATCGGGACACCTTCAAGAAAAAAACGGATACTTCCATGCCGTGCTAAGTTTTAAGGATGAGCATGGAAAACGAAAGACAAAGTGTAAATGGTAAACCACTCGTGCCTACAAATGTTACCAAAAGTTTGAGATAATGTTGGCAGGTGTGAAAAGTTGGTTTTCAACTTTTCACAGTTTCTAAAATAATCTCAAAGGAGGTTTCTCATATGGATACGCGGGTGGCGACGACCAAGATCCGAATCCAGCAATGGATTGATATTTTTCAGGACAGAGCTCAGAGCGGATTAAAGGTTGATGACTAC
This sequence comes from Lacrimispora sp. BS-2, assembly GCF_040207125.1. Lineage (NCBI taxonomy): Bacteria > Bacillati > Bacillota > Clostridia > Lachnospirales > Lachnospiraceae > Lacrimispora > Lacrimispora cavernae. The sequence goes on along the minus strand of NZ_CP157940.1, from coordinate 3,382,413 downwards.
TGCGAGCAGCATCAGCTGTCACGCAATTCTTATTATTACTGGCTGCGACGTGTCAAAGAAGCAGCACTCCAGTCTGTTGGTACGAAGTTTGTTGAACTTGAAGAACCAGAAGCGCCGGTCTCTTTAGATCATACATATAATACAAACAACATTTCCTCAAAAAGCCTGACCATACAGATGAATGGCGCTTTCATCTCTGTCAATAGTGATACTTCGAAAGAATTATTGACTATGGTCTTAGGGGTGGTTGCCAATGTTAAATGATGCAGTCGGATTTCGCCATGTTTACATCGCATGTGGATACACAGATCTACGGCGTGGTATTGATGGTCTTGTTGCCATTGTAAGAAATGAATTCCAGCTGGATCCTACTGACACAGGAAATATATTTCTCTTCTGTGGAAAGCGAACAGATCGGATCAAAGCGCTAATTTATGAACAGGACGGTTTTGTCCTTCTGTATAAAAGATTAGTAAATGGCAGCTTCATCTGGCCACGTAATGAGTCTGACGCAAGAGAAATCACTTCCCAACAATATCGCTGGCTTATGGATGGACTTTCTGTTGATCAGAAAAAAGTTATCAAAAAGGTCAACCCAATCGTTTTTTAGTTTGAATGTGTATTATTCATCTTTGTACATTAAAAGCAGAATACCGTTATCCACAAATTCCAAAATTCCTTCTAATACACTATGCGACTGGCTTTTCGGGTGATATAATCGTCTTATGAATAAATCAACGATCACACCGGACGAACTGAATAAACTTCCAAAAGATCTTCTCATTTCGATGTATATGCAGCTGAATGAATCTTTCACTGTAATCAGAGAACAGAATGAAAGAATACAATCTCAGAATGACCAACTCATGAAAAAGATTTCGGGCCTTCAGGAAAATCTTGCTGTGCTAACACAGCAGAGATTTGGACGTAAAACGGAGCAGACCTCCCAGATCAATGGACAGCTGTCTTTTGACCTGGATAATTCCTGTGTCCTCAATGAAGCAGAGAAAACTGTTGAAGATGGAATTCCGAAAGAACCGGATATCGAAACAGTCATGATCATCAAGCAGCGTAAATCAAAAGGTAAGCGGGAAACTGATCTAAAAGATATCGATACTGTAGTTGAAGAGCACACTCTTTCTGACGAAAGACTGGAAGCGCTTTTTCCTTTCGGCTATCATCGTCTGCCAAATGAAGTATACAAGGATCTGGAATACATTCCGGCGAAATTTCTTGTGCACGAACATCATGTAGCTATTTATGCAGGAAAGAATGATACTGGTATTATTCGTGCCGACAGGCCTGAACGTCTGTTAAAGAACAGTATCCTGACACCAGCCTTAGCTGCCTCCATTTTTAATGCCAAGTATGTCAATGCAGTTCCGATTAACAGACTGTCTGAAGAATTCTTACGTAATGACGTGAGAATCTCGAGACAGGTCATGGCCGGATGGATGATCCGACTAAGCGAAAGATATCTTGGTCCGGTATACCGAGAGATGCATCGCAGGATACTTGAGAGTAGACTGATCCATTGCGATGAAACCCCATTTAAGGTCGTTGACGACGGACGCAGCCCGAATTCAAAGAACTACATGTGGGTGTATCACACTTCCACACGGTATGGCTCACCACCAATCTTTCTGTATGAATACCAGCCAACCAGAAAGGCTGATAATCCAAGAAGATTTCTGGAAGGGTATAGCGGAATTCTTATGACAGATGGGTATCAGGTGTATCATACACTTGCCAATGAAAGGCCGGATGAGCTAAAAGTTGCAGGATGCTGGGCACATGCCAAAAGGCGCTGGACCGAACTTATTAAATCCATTGGAAAAGGTACAGCCAATGGACTGATTGCAGATGAAGCCAACCGGAGAATTTCTGCCATCTATCATATCGATAACATGTATAAGGAGGCTTCTGCCGAGGAACGGCTGGATAACCGTAAGAAATCCGTAAAGCCTCTGGTTGACGCCTATTTCGAATGGCTGAAAAGACTTCAGGCAAGACCAGATATCGATAAGGGTTCCAAGACCTATGGTGCAATTACCTATTCGCTAAACCAGGAGCGATATCTTCGTACGTTTCTTGAAGATGAAATGATCCCACTGGATAATAATGACGCCGAAAGAAGTATCAAAGCTTTTTGCGTCGGAAAGCATAACTGGCACATCGTTGATTCAGTCAATGGTGCACATGCAAGCGGTGTTTTATACAGCATAGCCGAGACAGCCAAGGCAAACGGATTAAAACCATACGAATACTTCAGGTATCTGTTGGAACAAATGTTAATTCATCTTGATGATGAACCGAAGGATTATATCGGAGATCTAGTACCATGGTCAGTTAAAATCCCGGAATGCTGTAAAAAACTGAAAAAGTAAAATTTAGCAGCCACCCAAATAGGCGGCATTAATTTAATATAGGACGAGTGGTTTACCACTTACGACAAAGTGGGTATCAACGGAGTTATCCGTCAAAGGAAATTAGAAAAAAGCAGAGCTAAAGCTTGCAGAGATACGAAAAGCCTTCGTTCCTCCCAAGCAGCTGACAGGAGATGCAGAGCAGATGTTTTCGGATTATATGCTGGAGTGGCTGCAATCAATGAAACCTAATATTGAGAATATCACCTTTGCGGGCTATACCAGAGCAGTGAAGAATGTGATTGTTCCATATTTTGAACCGCTTGGTATTGCGCTAAAAGACCTGAAAGCCAGTGATATTCAGCGGTTTTACAATCATGAATTGCAGAAGGTTTCGGCAAAAACGCTCCAGCGTTATCACGCAAACATTCATAAGGCGCTGAAAGATGCTGTACGGATGGATATTATCGTAAGCAATCCGGCAGAAAAAGTCACCCGCCCCAAGGCACAGAAGTTCGTAGGTAGCTTTTACCACAGCGAAGAAATTAACCAGCTGTTTGAGTTCTCCAAAGGGACATGTCTGGAGATGCCTATCCTGTTTGGCGCATTTTATGGTTTGCGCCGAGCAGAGATTGTAGGATTATGGTGGACTGCCATCGACTTTCGACAGAATACCATCAGCATCCGCCACACGGTCAACAGCTATAAACTGGAAGGAAAAAAGATGGTGGAGGCCAAGGACAGAGCAAAAACCAAATCCAGTATGCGTACACTGCCCTTGGTGCCTGTATTTCGTGATTATTTGCTTCAGCTAAAGAAAAAGCAGGAGGAATACCGCAGGCTCTGCGGAAACTCCTACTGCAAGGATTACTTGGATTATTTGTATGTGGATGAACTGGGGCGCCTGATTGAACCGAACTATATTACGCATACATTCCCAAGCTTTTTGAAAAAGCATGAGCTGAGAAAGATACGGTTTCACGATCTCAGACATTCGTGTGCATCACTGCTATTAGCAAATAATGTACCAATGAAGCAAATTCAGGAATGGCTGGGGCATTCGGATTTTAGTACCACAGCAAATATTTACGCACACTTGGACTACAATTCTAAGCTATCCAGTGCATCTGCACTCATGGCTGTGCTGGGATTTTCAGAGTCCACCGAGTAACTGCATCTCTCCATCAAATTAGGAGAGATGCAAGACAAAAAACAAGAAAAGGAAGCAGGCATAAAAAATGAGAAAGCCTGTAAACCGAATGATTTCAGGCTTTCTCGATGTGTCATTAGGTCAAAATAGATGCAGGGCAAAATTGTATTAATGATTAAGAATCCTTTTGTGTTTTTTGAAGAGCTTTCTTTTTCATTCGTTCAAACTGCTCTAGTACAAAATTATTTAAACTTGCTTTATTTGCTGATCTTGACTTTAAATACAGTAATGCAACTTGAAATTCTTGAGAAGTGTTCTGGTTTCTAAAAAAATGCATAAATCCATATTGCATTAAACAGGAGCCTTTTATTCCCTTAAAATTAAACTCGTATTTCGCTTCTACACTACGAAAGATCAAGTGATCTTTATCAGTATCATTTGTCAATAATGAATTACGCTCTAGCGCATTCCCATTAATTATAACTTTTTTAACGTTTTGTTGGATGATGCTGTTGGGATTTTTAGGTGGATTCTCCGGATCCGGACCCAACTCAATATCTTTTATTTCAACAAATTTCATGGAGCCGTCATCACTATCTGCTGCCAACTGCAGCATGAAATTAAATCTCTCTCTATTAGTAAAATCAGAAGCTGACACTGTTTCCATTTTATCATCAACTTCTTGATTTTCTTTTAAAAATGAAAGAAGTTCTTTTATAACTTGCTTATTGATATCATCAGTTTCTTTTGACGTGTATTCATTACATATTTCAACTACATTACTTGAAACATCTTTTTTTATGTTTACCTTTCCAGAATGTCGGCTTTCGGGTCGTACCCAATCTTTTGTTAAATCTTTGCGAGAAATGATATATTCTAACTGCAAATGATTTTCGCTCAGCGTTGCGAAATTCATAGGTGTAAGTAGTTCTATGTCATTCGTCTTTTCTACTTTATCCACAGGAATTTCAAAATCGGCAATAGCCTTGATTAAAGGATTAGTGGTTTTACTTTTAATAGTACTGTTGCGATGTTTAGGATTACTTTCTTTAGTTTCTTGCCTTTCTTGCAACGTTTCAAATTCTTTGGGACTTAGAACCATTGTTACTATTAAAGGTATGGTACTCTTTTTATCTGTATTCCCTAAAAAAACTCCTCTTGATTTCAACACATTATTCAAATCGCCATCTGTTAAACATGAGTCATTTAGCAAAGGTCTCAATGCAAATCCAAACGGTAACATCTGCGCAACAGAGATCTCAGAACATCTCAAAATTTGGTCTTCATGCATATCAGATACCTCCTAAATTTCTAAAATCAGAGTAATCAAGACTCTCCACTATAATTTTTTGTGCAAAATTTCTGTCAGCTAATCTACTTAAGCTTTTTTTGACACTTTCAGAATTGGAGTAGTCATTATAGTTTGGAAAAACCATAAAAATTTTTGTAGCCCAGCCTACCGTTAATAATCGTGCAAATTGTAGTAATCTTTCAAAATAATCTATATTAAATTCATCTTCTACTGTAATAATAAGACTCTCTCCTGTATCTGTTATAATTTTAAATAACTGTATCGGTGAGTTTATGTATTGAACAGGTAGAACATTACCTTGGTGTGTTCTAAATACGGTATCCATATTTAATCCTGTATCAGGGTAAAAATAGAAGAATTTATTATCCTTTTTTCGAGCGTACTGTATACTACTGTATAAAAACGTTGCTTTTTTATTATCTAACAAATAGACAGTTCCATAATTAACTGCATCGCTATTTCTAAAATCAAATATATCATCGATCACTCCATCACACAGTTCATCCTGTAAAGCGCTGAACCACATAATTACATTGCAAACATTCTTAGTTTTAGTTCCAATTATATTATCTTTAAACAATTCATGCGAGGGATAACATTCAGTGGCCTCTGCAATATCTTTTAAAAACTCCTTGAAGTCGGATATTTTGCTTTTTTGTGCGGATGGGTAATTTTTTCGATGTTTAACAGAAACCAGTATATTACTTTCTGTTTTACTTACTAATGGACAAGAATACTTTATGATATAGTCCACACCATGGTTATTCCTACTGCTTCCACTTGCACCTAAATGGTCTTTTCTTACACAAGGAATGTCTTTGCCTGAAAGTGCATTTTCCCAACCAATTAACTTTAATAATTCATTGGCTATTTTCTCTCCATATTCACCTGAAGATTTAGATTTTTCACCAGACATAATGCTTCCCCTTTCTATTGTTCTTCATTAAAATAAAGTTTGTAATAGTGCATCTTTTTATCTTCATCGTAACCTTTTTCCAAATGCTTTTTATCCAGTTCGCTAAATGCTTTAACTTTTATTTCGAATGCAGAGTCCAGTTTAATTATATTTTTAATTGTTTTTTTGATTGTTTTTACTGCTGATTGATCCACTTCAAAGTTTTGAATATCATGAAAGTTTTTCTTTTCAGCAAAAGACTGGATATACTCTCTAAGTTGTTCAGCCTCTTGTATTGTATCGGTTACTCTATCACTAAATTCATCTAGTTGAAGACTTTCATTAGAATCAATATAATTTAGAACACTATTCAAGGCGGCAACTTTTTCTGTTGTAGCCCCTTGATAATCTTTTTTTATATATTGCTTACAGGCATCAACTACTATCTTTGTTTTTTGAAAAGAGCTATCATTTTTTTCTATCCCCAAAAAGTCTTGTACCCAATATTTAGTATCTATTTGATTTCCAGAATCAACAATTAAAATGCTATATCCCAAATCCTCGCAATTATTAAAAACTATACAGCCTTTATCTAGTTTGCGAGTATCTACCCCTGTATCCCAACTCAAAGTTATGTTTTTTTCTTTATTATTAATTTTCAAAAATGGTTCCTTAGTTTCCGATTTAAATATCCCTATTGCATCATAATGCTGATTGTTTAGTATTGCGTTACTAATGTAAGCAATATATAATTCTCCGCTTTTTATGTTGGGATGTGTCGAAACCTTGTACAAATGCGTTGCTATATTCTCTGAATTTTTTTTCAATTCATTAGGGTCATGAAAAATATTTTTTGAGTACTGATATAATTCATTAAATGCTAAATTGGTTTCGTGTCCAAAAGAATATTGCCCATTGTCTTTAAATCTTTGAAAAAAATATCTCTCGACTAAATTAGTTAAAGAGCTATCTGTAATATCTGCAAATATATCTGACAGAACCAAAGGTTCATCTTTTAACTTATTTCCCACTTGGTGAATAATCAGTTTTTCTATTTTGGCTTCCGTGAAATCAAACATTTCATTAATCCTACTTTCTATATTTTCTTTCAAGTCACTTTTTATATCGACCATCCTTGGGTTTTATAGCATTCTTAGGTATTGCCCAAGTAACCCCAAACCGAATAGCGCCCGATATTTTTCCCTGTGCGCAAAGCACCTGAACCCGGCGTGGAGTGATTGCCCATTTTTCCGCTGCTTCTTTCGCTGTCATATAGTCCATTAAAAATATCCTTTGCCAAATAAATATTGTATATATTATACATCGCAACGGCGAATAAAGCAATTACATTCATGCAAAATATGGAAATATTCACAGTATTATGGTGAAACCGATTGAAAAATAGCAGAAATTCTGCTTTAGAAACCGATTCCTTTTATATTTACCTCTTTGCTCTTAATGTTTCCTTTTAAATTATGTACAGCATCAAACATCTCTTGACTAATGATCGCTTGGTGAGAATTTTCGATTATAATCACATCAATCTGTCCACGGTTTTCTTCTTGTTTGCCTGTAAGAAAACCAGGAGTATGGGTTTTAGGAGTAATATTACGACCAATATATTTATCATTGGATAAGATTCGATCAATGGTTGATGTGCTCCATTGCTCTTTACCAGTGACAGTTTTTATAGCGTGATCTTCAAGATATTTCTTGATCTTGCGACAGCCATAACCTTGCAGAAACAAATCATAAATAAGCCGTACAATTTTAGCTTCTTCTTCAATAATTACAAGGTTTCCATCGTCATCTCTGCCGTAGCCAAGAAACTGTGAGTGATTCAGCTTTATATGTCCATAGTGACTACTCTGACGGATACCCCATTTGATAGCTTCACTTTTTTGTCTGCTTTCTTCCTGATAAGCCGCTGTTGCCATAGTAATATATTTTTTTATCCGAGCATCATTAGAACAAATGTCCTCTGTTTCAAAGTAGACAACTACATTTAATTTAGATAATTCATCAAGCATAAGCAGGACATCCAATGTATTGCGCCTAAAACGGCTAAGGGATTTCATTAAAATCAAATCTACTTTTCCATTTCTGCAATCATTCATTAATCGCTGAATTTCATCTCTGTTATCTACTTTTGTGCCAGATTCCAGTTCGGCGTAGACACCAGCAAAATCCCAATCCGGGTTATAGCAGATCTTTTGCGTATAGTAAGTTATTTGTGATTTTAAACTTTGTTTTTGTTCTTCATGCTCTGTGCTGACACGGCAATAGGCAGCAACCTTTAATTTTTTATCAACTTGATTTTGTCTTGCCGGGATAGTAGTAATTTGCTTACTCATTTTAAAACCTCCTTAACGCAAAAATGCAGCACCCACTTGGGTACTGCAAACTTCAATTACCATTTTAGATATGAAAAAAAGCTACATTCTCATTGGCTTATTACCAACAAAGATGTAGCTTATAACTTGCGGAAGTGGTGGGATTCGAACCCACATGCCCTTGCGGACAACTTGATTTCGAGTCAAGCTCGTTATGACTACTTCGATACGCTTCCCAATGTATATCTACTCACATGCAACTCCTCTATCCGTGGATTTTGGAGAGATGTAGGAGAGAGATATTAAGAAATTATTCAATTTGAACCTGTGGAAAACCGCATGATTACAGGGCTTTTGCGGTACTATCTACCATTCTGGACAGTCCATTTCGAGTGCGGACCCTTCGACCACTTAGGGACCTCTCCATATTCAATTTTATCCTGTTTTTCAGGGTGGCACAAGCGGTAGGAGCGTGTTAGAATAGAGCCGTGGATTCCTGGTTTTGCGGTTCGGAAACCCTGTGAACACAGGATTATTTGGATTTCAGTCATGGATTTGCCCTCGCCTATTTTGAGTCAGGTCGTTATGACCACTTCGATACGTCCCCCAATTTATATCAACTCGCTAAGTGAGGAAATATACTATAAGTAAAATCAATAATGGGATAGTAGAAATATATAAAATTTGGTTATTGCTATTCTAGTTAAATATTTTATAGTTGCTTTATATAAGAAAGAAAATTTTTTTGTTTGCCCCCCGCTTGCGCAAACCCATCCCGGCACGCCAAACCCTCCTTTTTCCTACGTTTTTTAGGCGCTTACTAGTTCAAATCTAGTTGTCGCCGCCCTTCTGAAAGCCTCTGAAATCGGATAAAATAAGTCTGATGTCAAACAGGAATTGGAAAAGAGATAGCAAGAAGGGTAATACCCGGAAATACTTCCTAATGATCCTACTGGATCGACTCGAAGGTTCCATTTAAAGAAACTAGATAAATTGGTTGAGAACTACTTGAGATTGTGGAAAACAAACGATGAAAGCTGTCCGAACGTGGATAGAGCATCCCATAGGATGCTGACCAGATAAAACTTAATTCTCCAACTCTCAAACCTTAATTGAAAGTTGGAGTTAAATTTGTAGGGTAGTTCTTTACCAGTCACTTATCTGCAAAAACGAAGGAATTTATTTAAACTTTGCGCCCTCTTGTTTACCAAGGGGAAAAAAGAGGGCGGTTTCATCTGTGGATTGCGCAGACCTGAGTGCCGGCTGCATAATCGGCAGTAATACAATCAATTACAGAAAATCATTATTCCGCCGCCTGGGAATATAGTTCACCAAAAGGCAGCTATTGTGTATCGTCCGAATCAGCATTATAGTAATAGGTATCTCCCGGATAGGTCATATCACTGCTGTCGGCCATTTCCCTCGGAGAGATACTCTGGTAATCCTGAACATCCTGGGAACGGAACCAGGAAGGTAGATTGGGCAGGCTGTATCCGGCTGGTATTAAGATCGTCTGACCGACTCTCAGATTACCAGGGGTTAAGCCTCGATTCACGGCCATAATGGTATCCACGGTGGTACAGAATCTCTGGGAAATTTGCCATAAAGTATCATTTCTCTGAATGGTGTAGGTTCGAAGACCTACGGGACAACGGCTTGGTCCGCCGCCGGAGGGTGGAGTTGGAAATGGAGGACGGGGAGCTCTTCTTGCCGGAACACAAATGGTCTGCCCCACTGTTAAATTCTGTGGATTTAAGCCTGGATTTGCCGCTCTAATTGCAGCAACGGAAGTATAATAACGTTGTGCGATCATCCATAGTGTATCGCCGCGTCGAATGGTATAAGGAAACAGTCCTCGAGGACAAGTAGCCATAATTTTACTGCCTTTCAATAAAACAATTTGTCTTATGTTATGCTTAAAAACCGAAAAAGTACCTGTCATTCTTGGCCGAATTTTAATTTATGAAACGGACAGGATTCCTATCGTTAGGACGGCATATATTACAAGATAAAACATTATATAGCACAAAATAAAAACATGGTAATAATTATTTGCCCAAGCTATTATGATAATACAAATATATGATTTCAAAATAACGCACCCGCCATCACCTTCCACATGAGTCATAAGTCATGAACCATGGGTCTGTTAACAGGTAGATGGCCGCTGGCAATCAGGAGGGCATATGGTATTATCAGAGGACTTAATTGTTAAAGGATTTTCCTTACAAGATGCAGATGAAAATGACTTGGAAAAATACATTGATATAAAAAGAACCTGTCATAAGAAATACGTAGATGAATACAATGGTGGCTGGATCGAGGATATACAAATTATAATAAACACGGACAGTTTTCATAGAATGCTAAAATATAGTTGTTTTCAGAAAATACTGCTATACAATACAACAGTTGGATTTTTCGCATTTAATGAACTGCCGGATAAGATTAGCGAGATATCCCTTCAGCTTACCGAACCTGTTCGGCAGAAAGGAATAGAATCATTTTATCTGAGGCATATTACAACCCTTTCCAGACAGGTAAACAAGCCAATATTTTTAAATGTTTATAAATCCGATCCAGTTCAAGAACTATATAAGCAATTCGGATTTAAAATATATGACCAATCAAGAGCACAATATTTAATGAGCTTTAATCAGGACAATTCAAATGATATAAATAACTCATATGATTCAAAAAGCTACATAAACCGCATTTTAAAATAAAGGGCTAGGAAGAAACGTATATTGCAAAGCTTCTCTGTTTGAACGATAGTTCCTAACGGGGAGATACCTCCGGCGGAATAGTGCTCTCATAAGGCTTTCCGCCAAGGTTCCTTATATGCTCTTCTTTTGCTTTATTTATAATCTCAGGGTTCTCCAAAAGATCAATAGCGGTCATTGCAATAGTCTTTCCGGCGGCCATCATTCCCTTAGGGGCAATGCTTGATTTGCCGGTGGCGCCCCACTGCCAGGAATATCATGCCGTTTCATATACTTAACCAGTTCCAGCAGATTGTCCTGAAAATCCGATGAGATTTATTCCAGACTACTTGTCCCTTTTTCCGTAGCTCTTGCAAATAACTTCTTGCAAATAATTTCCGCTATTCTCCCGGAGATTTTCCATATTGTTTTTGAAAGGCGGCTGAGGCGGCTTTGGTATTGGCAAATCCATGATCCATGGCAGCCTTAATGATTGGCTGCTTGGTTCCAGGCAAGCTTACGGCGGCATGTTCAAGGCGGACCTGGTTTAAATACTGCAAAAGGCTTGTCCACATTTTGCATTTAAAATATTTGGAAGAGTACTGAGGAGACAGACCCTTCTTCCTTCTTCATATGTACCAAAAACATACGGGTGAGGTGCCGATTGGTTCATAAACAGGATCCTTTCAGCGTGTGATTTTTCTTATTCTAGCTTATTTCCATATGGCGGGAAAGCATAATTCAAATGATAATATACTTAAAGCTGCTGCAAGATAGATCTTTACTATTCCGGGTTGCTGTTTCGTGCAATTTACAACCGAACATTCACCTTGCAGCAGCCTTATCACAGAAATTAAAAAATGACTGGCTGAATCTGTTTTCCTTCTAAAGCGTATTCCAGCGTATCTGCGATGAGATTAGTGTGTGCGATCATGGAATTGGGCTTTTTTACCGGGTCATCCTGGCCAAAGGGGACAAAATAAATATTTTTTACGTTATATAATTCACCCACATTTTTAAAGTTGATTCCAAGTGCATCATTGGTGGAAAGAGAGATCACCAGAGGCTTGGAATTTCTTAAATGGGCTTTGGCTGCCATGAGCACCGGGGTATCCGTGATGCCGTTGGCAAGCTTAGCCAGGGTGTTTCCGGTACAGGGAGCGATGAGCAGGATATCCAGATAACCTCTGGGTCCGATGGGCTCCGCTTCCTCCAGATTCAGGATAGGCTTATTGCCTGTCATGTCAAAGATCCGATGAATGTATTCTCCCGTATCTCCAAAACGGGAATCCGTTGTCTGTACATTGGTGGAGAAGATCGGGTATATATCGGCTCCTTTATCAACCAGAACCTTGATTTCCTTTTCTATTTTATCAAAAGTACAAAAGGACCCGGTGATCGCCAGGCCTACTTTCATTCCTTCCAGCTTCATATGACACTCCTTTATGACAGAGACTTAACAATTGCTTCAAACAAAATTTCCGCAGATGACTGGGGAGCGTAGATTCCAGGCAGGCCAGGGCAAAGCCTGGCGCGGATATTCTGCTGCCTGCAGGAATCAAAATCAACGCCGCCGGGAGCGGAGGCGATATCAATGACGGTTACATCAGGATTCATGGACCTGATCAGCTCTTTTTCAATGATAAGGGCTGGGATGGTGTTAAAAATAAACTCATAATCCCCAATAATCGGGGACAGATCACAAAGCGCTCTGGCATGAAATCCCATGGAGGACGCCTGAACAAGCTGTGTTTCCTTTCTGCCGGCAATGGTCACGGCTGCATCCAGGCCCTTTAATTTCAGCGCCAGGGTTTTTGCACACCGGCCAAAGCCGGTCACAAGGCATTTACTTTTGTGAAGGCAGCCGGGACTTAAGCGGATTGCTTCGGCAATGGCGCCCTCCGCAGTTGCAATGGTATTTTTTATGGTGATATCCTCCATGTCCATATAGTCAAAATATGCAATGCCGTTTTCCCTGGCATATTCCTTTACATAGGCAGGGATGCTTCCGCCGAAAAGGGTGTGGTCAGGGGTCAAAAGATTTAAAAGATTCCCGATACCCAGATCCTCCATATTGTTGTCGGAAAACAGGTTGATTTTGTCTCTGGTAAATGGGATGGGAGAAAGTATGACATTGCTGTTTTTCATGGCTTCTTCCATGGAAAATGAGGAATCCTCATTGCTATAGTGAAGGGTTGTTTGAAAGCCGCTTTTGATTAATATCTGGTTTAGATATAGCTGCCTGGAATCGCCGCCTAAAATAAGAAAATTATACATACGGTCATCACTCCTTATAATGGTTTATATGATGAAAAAAATGATTTGTGTATGGTACCAACAGGGGATGTTTGTCATACTTTTGTTAGTATGAACCTCTAATTTTGGGAATGAGTGCCTATGAAAGATGCGATTTTTAAAGGCTCAGCAGCAGCCATCGTTACGCCCATGGATAAGCATGGAAACCTGGATTTTAAGGCAATGGAAAAATTACTGAAATTTCAGCTGGAAAACGGCACGGATGCCATTGTGGTCAATGGGACCACAGGGGAGTCCGCCACGCTGGAAGAAAAGGAAAAGCTGGAACTGATAGAATTTGTGGTATATTATGTAAACCATCGGGTCCCCGTGATTATGGGAACCGGAAGCAACTGTACGTCCCACGCTGTGCGCCTGTCCCGAAAGGCTCAGTCCTTAGGGGCCTCCGCACTTCTGCAGGTGACTCCGTACTATAACAAAACCTCCCAGCATGGGCTGGTGGAGCATTTTACGGCAGTGGCAGACAGCGTGGAGATCCCTATCATCCTTTATAATGTTCCGACCCGTACCGGGGTAAATATTAATCCGGAAACGTATTTAAAGCTTTCAGAACACCCCAATATCCGGGCTATTAAGGAGGCGGGAGGAAATATTTCCAGTATCGCGAAAACTGCGGCCCTATGCGGCGACAGGCTTGACCTTTATTCAGGAAATGATGACCAGATCGTCCCCATCCTTTCCCTGGGAGGCAAGGGAGTGATCTCTGTCATAGCCAATATCATGCCCTTTGAAACTCATATGATATGCAAGTACTTTTTTGAGGGTGAAATAGAAAAGAGCAGGAATATGCAGCTGGAGTTGCTTTCAATGATGAATGCCCTGTTTATGGATGTAAATCCTGTGCCGGTTAAGGCTGCCATGTCCCTTTTGGGATTGTGTGATGAAAGCTACAGGCTTCCTCTTACCCCTTTAAAGGAGAAGGATAAAGAGACGTTAATACAGGTTATGAAATCCTATTTTCCACATTTGCAGGGCGACAGTCTGTAACGGTCGAAATTAGTAATTTTTTTATTGCATACCTGTTTGCGTCATGCTATATTTAATGTAACCAAACAAAGGAGGACGATGTCTATGAAGCATAAAAGAAAAAAGCATATTTTTACGAAGTTGCTATTCGGTATCTCCATTCCAGTCGTATTTATTTTTATTTTGTCAGGAGTATTCATTTCAGGTCAGGCAGGAAAGAGCATGCAGGCCCAGTCGGTACAGACACTGGATTCGGCTTCCCTTGCGGCAGCAAACCAGGTGAATTCATTCCTGACTTTTTATTTGGCTGAGGTAAAGAGTGGAGCTGCAAACAGCCAGACGGAAGCCTTTCTTTCAAATGCAACCGGAAAGGTAAGGCTGCCAGACTGCGATGGGTATCCGGAGATAAAGAAAACCCTTGATAATATCCAGGCTACGGATAAGGAAAATATCATTGCCGCATGGATCGCGGACCTGGATGTGAACCAGGTGACCCAGTCCGATAATTTCACTTCAGAAGACGGATGGGATATTTCCACAAGGCCCTGGTACCGGTCTATGGAACTGGATCATCCGATCCTGACGGAGCCATATGTGGATGTGAGCACGGGACAGACAATTGTGAGCGCTGTCAGCGGAGTGTATGACAGTAAAACCGGGGAACCCTTAGGAGTAATGGGAGTTGATATAAAATTATCCCAGCTGGTTACGATTTTAGGCAATTATAAGATCGGGAAGACCGGCTCCGTTATCCTTGCAACAGATGGCGGGCAGATTGTGTATCACCCCAACAATGACCTGATCCAGAAGACCATTTCCGAAATTGACATTTCCCAGAATATTAAGGATGCATTTGCCGGTCAGGCAGTAGGAAATTACGATTATACCATGGAAAAGGTTCCATATTTTGGTTCCATCAACCGGGTAGGAGACTCGGGCTGGCTCGTGTTATCAAGCATTCACCAGTCAGAGATGCTTTCCTCTAAAAAAGCGGTGTTAGGTATTATAACCACTGTCTTTACCCTGGGCTCTTTTGTCCTCATTCTGATCATTTTCATTATGGCTAAGGGCATATCCAATCCCCTTAAAAAACTGTCGGCTATTGCTGAGCGGATCGCAGAGGGAGAGCTTGATATTCAAGTGGATGTATCCGGCAATGATGAGATCGGCATGGTGGCGGCGTCCCTGGGGAATACGGTGAGCCAGTTGAAGAATTATGTGAATTATATAGATGAAATCGCCGCAGTATTAAACCAGATTGCGGATAAAGATCTGGTTTTCCAGTTACAGTATGATTATAAAGGGGATTTTGAGAAAATTAAAAGATCCCTGCTCAAAATCAGCGGCACGTTTACCACTACCATGCAGCGGATCACTGCAACTTCTGATCAGGTGGCCTACGGCTCCCAAAGCATTTCAGCCAGCTCTCAGGCCCTGGCCCAGGGAGCAACAGAGCAGGCCAGTTCTGTGGAAGAACTGGCGGCAACGATCAGTGAAATTTCTCATAAGATCGAACAGAATGCAAAGGACTCTACCGGAGCCAATGAACAGGCACTCCTTGCTTCCCGGGAGCTGGAAACCAGCAACCACCACATGAGGGAGCTGGTTTCGGCCATGGAAGAGATCAATGAAAGCTCCAGCGAAATTGGAAAGATCATTAAGGCTATTGAGGATATAGCTTTCCAGACCAACATTCTGGCCTTAAATGCAGCGGTTGAAGCGGCCCGGGCGGGAGAGGCTGGAAAAGGCTTTGCAGTTGTTGCCGATGAGGTGAGGAATCTGGCTTCTAAAAGCTCAGAGGCCGCCAAAAGCACGACCTATTTGATTGAAGGATCCATTAAGGCTGTGGCAAATGGCTCCAGGCTTGTGGATGAAGCAGCTGAGTCCCTGGTAAATGCTGTGAACAGTACACGTTCTGTTTCCGAAATGATAGGAAGGGTTTCAGAGGCTTCCGTTCAGCAGTCAGAGGCGATTAGTCAGGTTTCTGTGGGAATTGATCAGATATCAGGCGTGGTCCAGACTAATTCGGCTACTGCAGAGGAAGGAGCTGCTTCCAGTGAGGAGCTTTTCGACCAGGCAGAGCTGTTAAAGGAACTGGTAAATGAATTTAAGATTAATTGAGAAAACATAAAAAGATGCCTGGTAATCATTGGATTACCGGGCATCTTTTCATTCCAATGTAATGGTTATGCTGTTTTTTCGAGCAGAAAATCAGACAGAGAGTCCAGAATTTCCTCGTGGTCATTGTCATAGATGATAAGCTCCAGACCGGCATCCGGACAAATGGTCATAAGGCCGAGAAAGGACTTGGCATCAATGACAACGCTTCCTTTGCATAAATCCATGTCACAGTCGTATTGGCTGACTGCTTTGACGAATGCAGTCACTTCGTCTATATTACCTAAACGGATTGGGTACCTTTTCATATGGCTCACCTCTTTAAAAAAATGGTTGTATTAGGACAAAATTCCAAGCTGATTATATGTAATATATAATAAATAAGCCATGTCTTAATTTGCATAAAAACCGTCTTTTCTTGCAAATAATTCTGTAAAGGTGGTACAATAGACGTAAGCGTCTATTATCTTGCTGCATTCCCCAAATGCCGCTTTGCGGCGCTTGGCTCATTGCTTTCATGGTATAATAATCTGGGGAAAAGCATAAAAATATGTCGTTTGGAGGGGAAGCATGAAAAAAGAACTTCTGAAATATTTAAGGAACGCATCAGAGGGGAAGAATGGTTTATGGACGGAAAAAGCTTCGGCTCTGTGCCACTGTGCGAAAGAACCGGGAGGAAGCCCGGTTGATGAGGACTCTGCAATGGGACAGAGAAAGGTGATGGACATGTGCTGTCAGCCTCACAAGGTTCCGATTCCGGATCATTGTCACAATTATGTGGAGCTGGTTTATATGTATAGCGGATCCACCGTACATGTGATTAACGGAACCAGTATCCTGCGGCTGGATACCAATGATCTTCTGCTCATAAAGCAGGGGACGAGCCATGCCGTAGAATCCGCAGATGGGGAGGATATTGCAGTTCATTTCTTTTTACAGCCGGAATTTTTCTTTCATCTTGAGCTGATGGCTGAGGAGGGGAATGTTCTGCGCCACTTTTTTACCGGGTCCCCATCAGGAAAGAATTCTATAGCAGATTACCTTCACTTTCATTTGCAGGATATGCTGCCTGCGAAGAATCTGCTGGAGAATATGATCTGGTCGATGATGAGAGATAAAAAGGACAGACAGGACATTGATCAGGATACCATGGGAATACTTATTATGGAGCTGTTTCATAATGCGGATAAGGCAGAATTGCATGACATGGCCCAATATGAGGAAAAAATTGCAATGAATGCATATCAATATTTAGAGAATAATTATCCTTCCGCAACCTTAGAGGAGTTTTCAGCTCTTTCCATGCAGCCGCCTTATTATATCAGCCGTTTGTTTAAGCGTCATTATCAGGTGACGTTTACGGAATGTCTGCAGCTTATCCGGATGATGAGGGCGGCAAATTTTCTTACCTCCACATCAAAGCCGGTGGAAGAGATCATTGCGGAAGTGGGCTATGAAAACAACAGTTATTTTCACCGGCTGTTTAAGGAACGGTATGGTATGACGCCCAAGCAGTACAGGGATAAGTCTAAGCATCAATTCTGAAAAGATTATGAAATATTTCCCAGGAACATTGACTTTCAATCAATACATTATTATAGTTAAGGCAAAGTGAAAAGAGGCGGCAGATACTGGATGAATGGATTTAGAGAACGTTTTGCGCGTTTTATGATTGGAAGATACGGCATGGACAGGCTGGGACAGTTTTTAAACGCCGCAGCTTGTATTTTTCTTGTGGCCGGCTTGTTTGGCGGCGGCAGGTTGCTGGACATTGGGGCTCTGGTTTTTCTGTTTTTATGCTATTTCCGCGTGTTTTCAAAGGATATTGGGAAACGTTTTAAGGAAAACCAGAAATTTGAACGGATTTGGTTTCAAATCTCAGAAGTATTCCGAAAGTGGCGTTTCAAGCTTCAGCAAACCAGGAAATATCATATTTATAAATGCCCGAATTGCAGGCAGAAGATCAGGATTCCCAGAGGAAAAGGAAGGATCAGCATTCATTGTCCGAAATGCGGCAACGATTTTATAAAAAAAAGTTAACAGTAATATAGAAGGGAACAACTATGAATTTACAATTTAAGCCGATCGAGGCAGAGGACATAAAAAAGATAGCGCCTTTTTATGCCTTGCGGCCCAACAGAACCTGTGACAGCGTTTATTTAGACAGTTTTATCTGGAGAGACTATTATCATGTGAAATATGCCATAAGCGATGATAAGGCATTGCAGTTTTTGATGGAAAAGGACGGAGAGCCTTTTTCCGCAATGCCCATGTGCAAAGAGGAAGATCTTCCGCACTATTTTCAGGAAATGGTAGATTATTTTAATCAGGTTTTAAAAAAGCCTCTTCGTATTTTTCTTGCAGATGAAGAGGCAATTAAATTCTTAAAGCTGGATCCGGAAAAGTTTGAGGTTAAAGAACAAGAGGACTTAAAGGATTATCTTTATGATGGGGAAGCCATGAGGACTCTGGCTGGGAAAAAGCTTCATAAGAAGAAAAATCACTTGAACTCCTTTTTAAGAGAATATGAGGGCAGGTACGAATACCGGACCCTTTGCTGTTCTGACCGGGATAATGTGCTGGGATTCCTGGATGATTGGTGGGAGAATAAGGTGGAAGCCGCGGAATTCGTCCGGCAGCTGGATTATGAGGTTATGGGGATCCATGATATACTGAAGAACTGTTCCCTGCTTAACGTGAGGATGGCAGGCGTTTATATCGACGGAACTTTAAAAGCCTTTACCATCGGCACCTACAACCCCTTTGAAAACATGGCAGTCATCCACATTGAAAAGGCTGACCCAACTGTTAAGGGGCTTTATCAGTTTATTAACCAGCAATTTTTGATCCATGCATTTCCGGAAAAGCCGGTGCTTATCAACCGGGAGGATGATGTTGGAATGGAAGGCTTAAGAAAAGCGAAAATGTCTTATTACCCCATTGATTTTGCAAGAAAATACGGAGTCGTTCAGAAGGGCTTTTAACTATGATACGGTATTTAAAGCAGGAAGAAAAAGGCGAGAGCCGGCCGCTTTGGGAAAAGGTTTTTTCTGAGGATTCCCAGAGCTTTATAGATTATTATTATTCGGACAGGGTAAAGAAAAATAAGATCCTCACTGCCTGGAATGAGGAGCGGGTGGTAGCCATGCTGCACCGCAATCCTTATGAGGTGGTGGTTAAGGATCGTTTATGGAAGATCGATTATATTGCCGGGGTTGCTACGGATCCGGATTGCCGCCATCAGGGATATATGAGGCGGCTTTTAAGCCGCTGTTTTTCCGATATGTATATGGAACGGATGGGGTTTTGTTTTCTGGTGCCTGCCAATCCGGCGATTTACTTTCCTTTTGATTTTACCTATATATGCGATCTTCCGGAGGTGGCGTTAAACGAAAAAGGACGGCAGCGCCTAAGCCGCCGCGCTTTTGTGGAGCGGTCGGATGAATGCAGGGAAGCTGCAAGATTTGTGGGTAGGCAGCTGGAAAAAAGGTATGAGGTCTATGCACTCAGGGACGAGGAATATTATCTGAACTTAAGCAGGGAAGTAAGAAGCGACCGAGGGGACCTGATCCTTCTTTTTACCAGAGATGAAAGAGAAAAGCTGGCCGGCGTATGGGCTTATTACGGAGAGACGGCAGAAAATCAGAGAGAGCTTATCTGTCTGCCTGATTATATAAAGGAAGCAGGTCCATTAAAACCGGCTGTTATGGGCAGGATCATTCATGTGGAACAGTTTGTTACCGTGATACGTCTAAAAGAAGACTGTCCGGTCAGCGAGATGGAATTGTTTATTGAAGTAAAGGATGACTTTATCCGTCAAAATGACGGAGTGTTCCGTTGGAGGCTGAACCGGGAAGGCTCCTCCCTTGTCCCGGTAAATGATGATGCCGGGATCAAACCACATTTGTCCATGGGAATCAGTGAAATGACCTCCTGGCTGTTTGGATATGGGATGCCAGACGTGCCTGAGGACAGAAGGTCCATGGTGGAACGAATCCGTCCTTTAAAGGGAGTCTTTTTTGACGAAATCACTTAAGCGCTTTCTTGGAAGGGAAATAAAGCAGGTCAGCTTTGGCGGGTTCGTTGGAATCCGCCTTATATTTTAGAATAAGTTGTCTGGCAGCGGAATATGCTGCTGGTCGAAGAATGAAAAAGTGATTAAAAGGAATTAAAGGAGAAAAGGTATGCATCAGGCAGCAGAAGACAGATATGAGAGAATGGAATATAAGCGTTGCGGAAGAAGTGGAATTTTACTTCCCAAGGTGTCCTTGGGGTTATGGCAGAATTTTGGCCTGGAAAAGCCTTTGCAGGAGCAGCGGGAGATTCTTTTAAGGGCATTCGATATTGGAATCACCCATTTTGACCTGGCCAATAATTATGGCTCTCCGGCACTGGGGAAGGCCGAGGAGAATTTCGGAGAGATCTTAAAAAGCGATCTTGGAAAATACCGGGATGAGCTGATCATTTCCACCAAGGCCGGATTTGATATGTGGCCCGGACCTTATGGAAACTGGGGTTCCAGAAAGTACTTAATGGCCAGTCTGGACCAAAGCTTAAAACGGCTGGGGCTGGAATATGTGGACATTTTCTACCACCACAGGCCGGATCCTGAGACACCCTTAGAGGAAACCATGGGGGCTCTGGCTGACATTGTGAAACAGGGAAAAGCCCTTTATGTAGGGATCTCCAATTACGGAAATCAGGAGGCGGGAGAAGCAATCCTTATGTTAAAGGATATGGGAGTTCCCTGCCTGATCCATCAGCCAAGATACAACATGTTTGAAAGAGGGGCGGAAGATGGACTGTTCTCCACACTTCTTGAAAACGGCGCAGGCTGTATCTGCTACAGCCCTCTGGCTCAGGGAGCGCTTACTGACAAGTATTTAAAGGGCATCCCTCAGGAATCAAGGGCTGCAAGAAAGGGAACGACCGTAGGCGGCCGTTATTTGTCAGAGGAAAAGCTGGGGCAGATAAGGCAGTTAAATGAGCTGGCCCTTGAGCGGGGACAGACACTGGCCCGGATGGCCCTTTCCTGGGTGCTTCGGGAGGAAGCAGTGACTTCCGTTCTGATCGGAGCAAGCAGCGTAAAACAGCTGGAGGACAGCGCATCTTGTCTTGAGAATCTTAAATTTACACAGGAAGAATTGGAAAAAATCGATTCTATTTTAAAATAAGCAGGAAACAAGGAAAGTTTGTCATGGATGGAAGGGGCAGCGAATGATATGAATTACGAGGTTGGAGATATTGTGAAACTTAAAAAGCCCCATCCCTGCGGAAGCCAGGAGTGGGAAATCTTAAGAGTCGGTGCGGATTTTCGTTTAAAATGCATGGGATGTAGTCATCAGGTCATGGTACCAAGGAAGCTGGTGGAAAAGAACACAAGGGGCTTAAAAGGGCAGGATGGCCAGCCAAAGGCCTAAAACGATGAAAACCAAAGGAAAAGATTGGGAAAAATGAGAAAAGGACTTGCTTTTATCAGATGTTTCCGGTATAATATTAATCCGTGACATATAGATTCCTTGCTCCTGCAACTGAAAGCAGGGGCCAGAGACCACAAGGAGGTAAAGAAGCATGAACAAGTATGAGTTAACCGTTGTTCTTAACGTAAAGCTCGAGGATGAAGAGAGAGCAGCAGCCATGGAAAAAATTACGGGTTATATCACTCGTTTCGGCGGCGCTGTAACAAACGTTGATGAATGGGGTAAGAAGAGATTAGCTTACGAGATTCAGAAAATGAAAGAAGGATTCTACTACTTCATCAAATTTGATGGCGATTCCACAACTCCCAACGAGTTGGAAGCACACATTCGTATTATGGAGCCTGTCATCAGATACTTATGCGTAAGACAAGAGGCATAATAGATAAAGAAAGCGTGATCGTATGAACAAAGTAATCCTTATGGGCAGATTGACCCGTGATCCAGAAGTAAGATATTCCCAGGGAGAGCGTGCTATGGCGATCGCAAGGTATACCCTTGCAGTTGACCGCAGAGGACGCAGGAATCAGGACGGCAATGAGCAGACAGCCGATTTTATCAATTGCGTTGCATTTGACAGAGCAGGTGAGTTTGCGGAGAAATATTTCCGTCAGGGCATGAGAGTACTGATTTCCGGAAGGATCCAGACTGGAAGTTATACGAATAAAGACGGCATTAAGGTTTATACAACAGATATTATTGTAGAAGACCAGGAATTCGCAGACAGCAAGGGCGGATCTTCCGGAGAAGGCGGCGGCTATCAGCCAGTCTCCAGACCGGCACCCTCCAGTGCAATCGGCGATGGATTTATGAATATTCCGGATGGAGTCGAAGACGAAGGACTTCCATTCAACTAAATCTAACAGGAGGTAGTACCAATGGCATATAATAGAAATGATAAAGCTGATGGCGCTAAGTTCAAAAGAGGCGGCATGCGTAGAAGAAAAAAAGTATGTGTATTCTGCGGAGAGAAGAACGGCGTTATTGATTACAAGGATGTAAATAAATTAAAAAGATATGTGTCTGAGAGAGGAAAAATCCTTCCCAGACGTATCACTGGTAACTGCGCAAAGCATCAGAGAGCGCTTACCGTTGCAATTAAGAGAGCAAGACATATCGCTCTTATGCCTTACACCATGGAATAAAGCGGTTTATTGCCGTTTGGGCCTGGTTTAAGCAAGTTATAAACAAACATCAGAAGAATTGGATGTTTACAGGGAGACTCTGCACGAAAGTGCGGGGTCTTTTTTTATTTTGCGATTTTATGAAAATCTATATAGAAATTTGGTTATAAACTCCACAGATTCTTTTGGGCTTTGGCGTTATAATGTCAGGCCAGGGAGAGGAGGAATCGTATATATGGTAGATTATTTAAGCCAGCTTCTTCATTGTATTGTTGATTCTTATATTGAACAAGAAGAGCAAAATGTGAGGAAAGAAGAAAGGGAAGCTATTTATCTGGAACATTCAGATATTAAGACAACTCAAAATTATGCGAAGCCCAGCTGGAGAAATTTTAAAAATCCAATGCCATAATGTTTGAAGTCAGCATAGGAAAGTAATAAAAACAAATAAATACAGCTGCAAATACCATATTGGAATTTGCAGCTGTATTTATTTGAGCCATATACTTTATATCTCAGAGATAACAATAATTAAATCTTATTAATGTTTATTTCAATACTTTCCATCAGTAACGCTTACCATGTTGTTATTAAGCAAAAAGGAATCATCAGAGTCCACATTATCATTCTTTGAATATAACAAATAATTGGTTTCAGTAAGGCTGAATTTAGAAATAAGCTCCTTTAGAACATTGGATTGACCAGATAGTTCTTCACTTGCTGCGGCACTTTCTTCCGCGGTAGCAGCGTTTGTCTGAACCACTGAAGAAATTTGATCAATTCCCTGATTTATTTGAACTATTGCCATTGCTTGTTCTTGAGAAGTTTGTGCAATCTCGTCTATTAATGCAACTGCCTCCATTGTCACTTCTACGTTTTTCTCTAGAGAAGCTGCTGTATTGCTGGAAATTCGGGATCCATTTTCAACCGCTTTGATTGTTTCACCGATTAAAACAGTTGTATTCTTTGCTGCCTCAGCTGACTTTCCGGCAAGGTTTCTGACTTCATCTGCAACAACAGCAAAGCCCTTTCCGGCTGAACCTGCACGGGCGGCCTCAACTGCAGCGTTCAATGCGAGAATATTTGTTTGGAACGCAATGTCATCAATAATTTTAATGATCTTAGATATTTCAGATGATTTTAAGGTGATCTGATTCATTGCGGTTATCATATCCTTCATTTGGTCAATGCTGCCATGTAATTCCTTTTCTGCAAATCCTGATTTCTCATGTGCTGATTTTGCATTTTCAGCGCTTTTTCTAATTTGTTCAGTTAATTCTGCAAGTGAAGCGGATAATTCCTCAATAGAGCTGGCTTGTTCGGTTGCTCCCTGGGAGAGGGCTTGTGCACTGTTTGCAACTTGCTCTGCGCCACTATTAACTTGTTCTGCAGATTGATTAATTTGCAGTAATGTAGAATTTAAATTTTCAAGTAGTGCCTGCATATTATCTTTAAGTTTTTTAAATTGGCCGGCATATTCCTTATGAAGCTCAATCCTTAAATCACCATGTGACATATCTTGTAAAGCATCGCATATTTCATCTATATATCCCTGATAATTTACCAGCTGCTTAATGGTAAGGTTAAACGCATCAGCAAGCTGGCCAACTTCGTCTTTGGACTTTATAGAGAGCATAACATCAAATTTGCCTTGAGCGATTTCCTGTGCTGCAATAGTGACCGTTTTAATAGGCATAGATATACTGCTGCTGACAAAATACGTTATTAATGCACCTATGAGGATTGCCGCAATAGATATAAAAGCAAGGGTTTTTACCAGCAAGTTGATACTGGATAAAATATCATTTTTTTCAACCCCGAATATGATAATCCAGGGAGTATCCTGAATTGGTGCGTAGCCTGCGATTTTAGTAACCCCATGATATGTATATTCCCCGCTGCCAATTTCACGAGAAGTCATTTTTTGGGTAAGCTCTCCCAGTTCTCGTAAAGATTCATCAGTTTTCATATTTTCAATGTCATTATCCTGAGCAAAAACCAAATCTGTATTTTTGTGTCCCACTGTTACGCCTTGATTGTTAATCATATAAGCGTAGCCTGTTTGCTTATAACTTACGCTGCTTACAATTTCACTTAGTGTATTGCCATCCCTTCTTCCATAGATGATACCTACAAGCTGGCCCTGATCATAAACAGGTGCGGAAAAAATGGTAACAAGTTCACCGGTAGCACTGCTGATAATCAAGTCTGATACCGATGCCTGGCCACTTAGGGCAGTTTGAAAGTACTCGCGGGAAGCCACATTAGTGGTTTCATGTTTAGAGTTGAAAACGGTTGCGTTTCCTTCCTTATCAGCAAAGGCGAAAGCAAGATAACCAGATCTTTTGGCTTCTTCTTCAAAAAAGGCAACCTTTTCATCAAACGTCAGATTTTCATCTAATAAAATAGGATTTTGGGCAAGAGAACTGATATATGCCAGTTGCCCGTCAATTCTTGCCTGTACATACCTTGCCTCTTGCTTTGCCATATCCATTAAATGGTCATGGCCATCCCGGACAAGTTGGTTGGTAATGGCAGTTGTTGTAAAGGTCCCTATGCCTATATTTAAGATAAGAATAATTGCTGTAAATATCAGTAAAAGCTTGTATTTAATTGATTTCATGGTCTTAACCTCCCGGTAATGTTTAGTGATTTTAATTGTTTTGATTTTTAAATCTTGAATAATGCAGCTTATTAATTCTTTGCTGGCAGGTGTTTTTCCTTGCAAGGAATACTTTATTATTTTTCTTTTTCTTCAAAGAATTCGGCAGAGCCTCTGCAGGCATGATCAATGTTTTATTGTGGAAACCTCCTGTTTTGTAGTTTAATTGCTAATAACGATACTTTACAGTTAATTAATTTTAGCATATAATTAGATAACCCACCGTGTCACATGCTACGATTTTGAGGCGAATTTTGATGAAATATGTAGATTTGATAAAAAATACTTTTATTGGCTGTCAATTGACAAATGATGAAATAAGGCTGGCTCGCAAGAATTCTGATTTGATAATTAAGCATTTCGATAAAGGGCAATTTTTACATTTGGAGGGTGAGAAATGTCTTAGTCTGGAAATTTTGCTGGTTGGCAGTATTGTTAGCATGCAAATTGATGAATATGGGACAGAATTAGTTATAAATACTTTTGAAAGCTATGAAATAATTGCCGGTAATATCCTGTTTGGAACTTTACCAAAGTATCCCTTGTCCTTTTTTTCTGAAACAAAAGGGACCTTATTGCAAGTTAATAAGTTATTTTTGTTTGATCTTTTTATAAAAAGGCCCAATGTACTTAAACAGTTTTTGATTCTTATTTCCAATCGTGCTATAAGTCTGGGCGGTAAAATCAGGCTTGCCAAGCGAAAGTCATTAAGGAATAGTATTATGGAATATTTGCATTCACAAAGTTTATTTCAGGGTTCATCTATCATTACTTTACCTATTTCAAAAACAGAGCTTGCTAATAGATTTGGAGTACAGCGAACCTCCGTGTCAAGGGAATTCTCCAGAATGGAAAGGGATGGATTAATAAAATTAAATAATAAAACTATTGAAATATTAAATAGACTATAAAGTGCTGCAATTTAACTTTCTAATTTGAAAAAGGCTTCATATGGCGGTGTGAGGTCTTTTTTTAGTTAATTGTCTATGAAAACCTTTATAAATGTCTGGTTATATTTTTACTGATTTTAAGGAAGGTTGGCGTTATAATTGCTGACTGAGGAATTATAAGTTGTTACTGAAATTTAATGACGTTGTAGTTAAAATAAGGCTGGTTTTAAAACAGATTTTAAAGGAAAAATAATTGTGCCGAGAAAATAATTAATTAAGAAGTGGACTTGTGGATCGGCTATAATTAACTGGACACAATTTTTAAGGGCATATATGATATTTTTAATTGAAAGGATGATGCCCTATGACTCAAAACGAGGATTTCAGCAGTCATGATTTCTGTCATACTTTTGGTCAGAGATTAAAAGACAAGGGGGCTAAAGATAACTTCATTATGGACTGGATGGGTCATGCCAGCTTGAAAACAACAAAGATTTATGCTAAGCCAGGACCTAAGAATTTAAGAAGGACAATGCCGGAGTGTTTGAAAACAGCATAAAAAGACAGAATCCTGGGGATGGAACCGATCCTTAGGATTCTGATTATTTGGGTTTAGTTGGGGCATATATAAGTTGTCACACCCAAAAGAATATGGTAAAATATTGTCATGGAACAATCGTGTACAGGGTGTGTTGACCTCATTCTCTATAGAATGGGGGTGATGCTTATGAAATATGACTTTAAGGACTTGATGACCTTTGGTATGTTTCTGCTTGCATTGCTTACGTTCATTATTACAGTTTGTAAGTAATACATAGAAATAGCATTGCAACAAAAAGAAAACCCACCCTGATATACTTTGGCGAGTAGGACGGATGGATTTTCCATGTCTTATGGTCAACCCCCAGTGGGCGGTTGTTCCTCTTAACTGTATTATAGCATATGATATGAGATAATTCAATATTAGTCAAAATTAATTTTACTGTATAAAAATGCACTGATACATAAAAAGAAAGCCCCAAAAGGTTTATCAGTCTCTTTTAGAAATAGATACTTCATTCCAGTGATTTGTAAACAAATTTTATAGGGCCTTATACCTGTTTAAACAAATCTGTAAACAAATCAAAACGAGCGGGACAAGGGCTGACGAAGCAGGATAAATCGTTGGAATATTCAGAAAGATAGCTGACGGGTGCTGAAGAATGGTGACGGAGAGAATGGTAATCATATTGCTCTGATGCCTTATACTATGGAATAAATCCTTATTTTATAAGGGTTTGTGAGTAGGGCAAAGGATTTTAAACAGATTTAATATATTGGGACGTTTTTTCCGGATTGTTTTGCAATGGAAAAGAAAGTTCGATTATATGAAAGGACTTCACATGAGAATGTGGGGTCTTTTTTTGTAAAATAAGAAGTTCATAAAAAGTGTGGTATCGTAATGGCTTACACTATCCTTTTTAGACAATAGAAAAAGCTAAAGATAAATAAGCGCTGAATATTGGTTAAAAATATTTAGTGCTTTATTTTTAACTTCATCTTTGTTATGATCAAATACAAATGGATTAAGGAAAAGGGGAAACTGGATGAATGTAATAAAAATTGAAGGAGTATCGGATTCATATCCTGAACCGGTCGATGGTACCAACGAGTGGTATTTTTGTAAAGATAGCAATAATTGCTTTTGTGATTTATATGAGGCTGAAGAAATCGTTAAATCTGGAGAAGTGTTTTCCGGTATGGTCTGTCATTTGATTCATTATCCGGAGGGAACGGTACACAGTCCATTTGAACGGAAGGAAAATGTATATATTGAGCGGCCAATCTGGGACAAGGGAATATTTTATTTTTTAAGTGTTGATTTTTACAAACAAATAATACAGATATACAGCTATTTTCCAGACAACAAAAGGCTTGAAATGATAAAAGAAATGCCATTGGGGATTGTGGAAGATTGTTATAATCTTATGTTAGAAGTTTCGCCCCTTATGCTTTGCCGGGCAGGAAACGACGGAATCTATGAGATTGTTTGGCCGGAAAATAAAAAAATAGAGATAGGGGAAACGGAAGGATTACTATTCCGTGATGGGGCTGATTTATATTTTTCACAATGGTATGAAGATCCGGAATATCATGAAAATGTTATAATCAGAGATTTTGATACGGGAAGGGTAAAAGAAATACATACTGGTTATATTTGTAAATTACCTAATGGAGTATATTGGAAAATTTAATATAAAGCAGAGTAACTGAACAAAAACAGTACGTAAGATGTAAAGCACATAACCTATAAATTTGATAATGTATCAAATGGCGGAGGTAATCATGGATAGCAGCAAAACTTTTGACGACGTTATAATATATCTGGAAAAGATTATATCTGATGGCTGTGATATTGATTATAATGAAATATCTAAAATCGCTATGAGTCCGGCATCCTTATTTCAACGCATTTTCATTTTTGTAACAGGAATCAGTATTTCTGATTATGTGAGAAAACGCAGATTAACAATAGCCGGGCATGAGCTTAAGAATAATGATATTTCTGTTTTAGACATAGCGATAAAATATGGTTTTCAATCTCATTCTGCATTTACCCGGGCATTCAAAGAACATCATGGGATCACGCCTTCACAGGCAAAACTCGGGTCTGCAAAACTGAATGATTGCCTTCCGATTAACTTTTCAGAAATGAGATTTATAGGAGGAAAGCGAATTATGGCAGAAATGAAAAAAATCATCTACAAGGAAGCAGATGAACGTCTGATGGTCGGAATGTTCCGTAAAACCTCTTTTTCAAGTGCTGGCCATGCATGGCAGGACTTTTTTCAAGGAGATACAATTGGGAAGTTTAACAAGCTTTCAGATGTCAAGTGCTGTGATGACATAGACGAAAATGACGGCATAGGCTTCATGTATGATTTTAACGATAAACAGAACTTCAATATGATTATTGGTGACTTTGTACAAACCAATACTGAAATACCAGAAGGACTGTTTGTTAGACATATCCCGAAAGGTTTAATCGCGCATGTTCAGATTGAGGGTAATAATATTGCAGATATACTTGATTCAGCATATTTATTGATAACGGAAGCTATTGAAAAAACCGGTGGAGTAATTGACTACGAAAATTTCTATTGGTGTGAAGTCTATACCCATCAGCGTTATTCTGAGCCGCTGCGCCGAGGCGAAAAAGTAATCATAGATTACCTGATGCCTGTTAAAGAAAAGTAATTGGGTCTAAGCGCCGTTACACTAAATGAGCATAATGCGAAGCTGTAGAAAAAGTCAATTTTATATAAGCACTGAATATTGACCATAAATATGTAGTGCAGTATTTTTATCTTGATTCTTTACCGGAGTGGGAACAAGATTTACATGACACCCTTATGGATTATAGAGAACGATATGGAGCGGGTCGTGCAGTTGCTGCACCACAGATAGGAATTAAGAAGCGATTGCTATACATGTTTATGGATAAAACCTATATTTTTATAAATCCAGTAATGTCTTTCCCTGATAATGAAAAATATACGCTGTTAGATGATTGCATGTCCTTTCCAGGTTTGATGGTTAAAGTAGAGCGTTACAAGCGTGCAGAGATCTCTTATTTGAATGGGGATTTTAATCCGCAAAAAATGTATTTGGAAGGTGATCTTTCGGAGTTATTGCAGCATGAGTATGATCATTTAGATGGGATATTGGCTACAATGCGTACAGTTGATAATAAGTCGCTTTATTTGGAGCAAATGAAGCGGGATTTTTAATGTTATGTTTGTTTGAAAATGAATGCCATAAGAATCATATGGTTTAACGAATGTATACACTTTTGAATTTGGATATAATGATAAACAGGAAGAATAAACTATTTGAAGTGTTAGCTTCGGAAGGGACAAATTATGTTTATAGATACAGACTTTCTTAGAAGTGATGAAATATTTCTTAAATTAGAAAAAACGGTTGAAGGTAACGCAGATAAAGATTGGCTTCCGGCATATCACTTTGATATTTGTGATAAATGTGGAACCAAAATGGGGGAATGCGATTTACGTATTGGCCACAACGAAAAAGTTTACTATGGGGGCAATATTGGTTATGGCATAGACAAAGAATACAGAGGACATCATTTTGCAGGAAAGGCTTGTATGTTATTGTTTGAACTTGCAAGAAAACACCATATGGAATACCTGATTATTACCTGTAATCCGAATAATTATGCTTCAAGGAAGACCTGTGAGTATGCCGGCGGAATTTTAGAAGAGGTAGTTCAACTGCCAGATCAAAATGATATGAGGTTGAACGGAGAAACAGAGAAGTGTATATATCGATTTGATTTACATAATCGTTTGAATTAGTTAATTGTTGGACGAATTACAATTTGCAGAATAACTTGAATTTTTCATAATATTTATATAAATAGGAATTTGCCGGGGGTATTTTGATGAAAATTGAAAAATGCACAAAAGAATCATTTGCTGTCATTGGAAAAGAAGGCAGTACAGATGACGGAAAAGGTTTCATTCAAAAGCTTTGGAATAATGCTAACTCACAATTTAATGAAATAGCACATTTAGCAAAAAAGGATGCCCAAGGGAATCTTTTAGGAATTTGGGGTGCGATGACTGATTTTTCCCGCTCCTTTAAACCGTGGGATAACTTTTCCCAAGGATTATATCTTGCTGGTGTTGAGTGCTTAGATGATGCTATGGCACCATGTGGATGGACGAAATGGGTGATTCCTGGATATGAATACATTTATGTTGAAAGAGAAGATAACCATACTTTTCCTTGCGTTATTAAGTATTTAGAGGAAAATAATATTTCTCTTGCCTTACTATGTAACTTATATACGCCTGGAAATCTATGATATTACCACTCAAATGCCTGCGATCAGTATTGTGGAACGGCTGGGAAAGAAGCTGTATCGGTATACTTCCAAAGGAACGGACAATACTTTAAATTAGAAAATTTGTGAAATAAAAAACATACTGTTACGTAGAAAAAACAAGTGAGAATTTCCGTCACTTGTTTTTTTACGCCCTGGAATTGATGACAAGGAACTTGATAAACAGTATAATCACAATCAGCGTAAACGATGTAAAGTCATCAACTGATAAGAAAGAATGTAAAGATGGCGAGAGATTATGCGGTTGTATCAAAAGCGATTGTGGAACATATTGAGGGAATGCACAATATTTCCAGCCTTACCCACTGTATGACCCGTTTAAGATTTGTCCTGAAAGATGAAAGTAAGGCAAATGAAGCGGCGGTCAAAGCCATTGACGGCGTTATGGGAGTTGTAAGGCAGGGAGGACAATTACAGGTTATTATTGGAAACCATGTCGGAACTGCTTATCAGGAAGTTTTAAAATTAGGTGACTTTGGAGAAGAAAGTAAAGTTGCAAGGGGAGAAAAGAAAGAACCTTTAACCCTGAAGGAAATCGGAAATAACATGTTAGATGCCATTGTGGGAACCATGTCTCCTTTAATTCCGGCAATCTGCATGACCTTGATTTTATCTTATAGACTACCTATCAGGCAGGACATCATATTTTGGTAGCCAGCGCTTTGGCTACTAAGCTGGCCCATGAATATGATCCAGGCAATCAGGTGGGCTGTATGTTTGCAGGAGGCAGTTTTTACCCTTACTCCTGTAAGCCTGAGGATGTTTGGGAGTCTGTGAAAAAAGAACAGGAAAATTTATTCTTCATTGATGTACAGGTGCGGGGGGGCTTATCTCTCTTATGCCCGTAAACTCTTTCGTGATAAGGGAGTCAGTCTTATTATGGAAAATGGGGATTTGGAGATTTTGAAAAATACAGTGGATTTCTTTTCCTTCAGTTATTATGCCAGCCGCTGTGTAGCTGCAGATATGAATGATAAAACAGCAAATGAGGGCAATATTCTCCGTTCTGTGAAAAATCCTTATTTACAAACAAGTGGATGGGGCTGGAGCATTGACCCGCTGGGACTTAGAATCACCATGAACCAGTTGTTTGCCGGTTTTTTACAAGATTGATACATCCATATGTTATTTTATATAGTAAGATGAACAATATAAAATAATAATAAGAAAAATATTAGCAGATACCATGAATCAGATTTGGGACCTGGTTTTTTTATGAAAAGAGGGGAACTGGATAGAAAGGAAATAAAAATGCATAATATTTTAATTGTCGAAGATGAAAAACCTATATCTGATTTTATTAAGATAAGCTTGAGAACCATGGGATATGAGTGTGAGCAGGTCTATGACGGGGAAGCGGCTGCAAATAAAGTTTTGGAAAAAAGGTATTCGCTGATTCTTCTGGATATCATGCTGCCAAAGGTCAATGGATTTGAATTAATGGAATTTATCCGGCCTATGGGGATTCCGGTAATATTTTTGACTGCAAAAGGAAGTGTGCAGGACAAAGTAAAGGGCTTCAAGTTAGGCGCTGATGATTACCTGACAAAGCCCTTTCAGATAGAGGAATTGCAGGCCAGGATTGAAAACGTGCTCAGGCGGTATTATAAAACAGATGAAGTCTTGTCTTACAGAAATATTTCTGTGGATGTATCATCACACAAAGTGACAAAGGCTGGGCAGGAGATTACACTAACAGAAAAAGAGTTTAAATTACTGGTGCTATTCATTAAAAATAAAAACTTGGCATTATTTAGAGAGCAGATTTATGAGAGAGTATGGGAAGGGGAGTATACTGGTGATAGCAGAACAGTTGATATGCATATACAAAGGCTGCGTAAAAAATTAGATCTATATGATCAATTGGTATCTGTATTTAAAATTGGATACCGTTTGGAGGATTAAATGAAACTTTCCTGGAAGATATTCTCAAATACATTTCTGGTCGTTCTGTTCGCATTGACATTAGAGGGCGTTATACTGCTGTCAATGACATTCCATAAAGCATATTTGCTGGAGGTTGAGAGGGAAAAAGAAAATATTGAAAACATTCATCGGGATCTGGTAACGCTGCTTGCGAATGACAGCAGTACATTGTATAAGGAACCAATAAAAAGTATTGAGGAAGCAATTGATACTTTGAAAAACAATTGGAATGGAGAATTTTATAGAATAAGGGATGAAAATGGAAAGGTATTATTTCAGAACGATAATGCAGGGTTTTTAGATAAAGAGAGTAGTGAATTATCTCTTTATAGAATTGTATATCGTGTGGAAAAGAATGCTAAGGGTTATTTTTTACAAATGTCAGTTCTGACAGAGCTGCTTGGACAACCTATTATAATTGAGGTTTATAAAGATCTCACACAGGTTTTTTTAGAGAAAGAGGAGCAGCAAAGAATATTTATAATAACCATAATTGTTGTGGGAGCCATAAGCGCATTGCTGAACGCTGTCAATGTTATAAAATTAACGAAACCAATTCATAAATTGATTTATGCGGTGAAAAAAATCAGGTCAGGAGACTACACGGAAAGAGTGGAATATAAGGAGAAAGATGAAGTTGGTATTTTGGCATCCGATTTTAATGGTATGGCGGAACAATTAGAAGAAAAAATCCAGTTGCTGAAGGAAACGGCAAAAAAGCAGGAAGAGCTGGCAGGCAGTCTGGCGCATGAAATCAGAACGCCTCTTACTGCCATGATAGGATATGCGGATTTAATAAAGAGAAGCAAAATGGAGGAGCAGGATTTCCTATATGCCGTGGACTATATTATTTCGGAAGGAAAGAGACTGGAAACACTTTCAAACAGGATGATGCAGTTATTAATTGAAAAAAATGCAATACCCAATTATTCCGTCAGTACCGTTCAGAATTTGTTGGAAGATGCCCTGGAAGCAATGAACCCTGTTTTTGACAAAAAGAAAATTGCTGTAAAAAAATCTTCTATCAATTTTCTGATCAAAGCAGATATGGAACTTATGAAAAATGTTTTGTTAAATATATTAGATAATGGCGGAAAAGCGGCTGGCGTGAATGGTAAGATTATGATAGAAACTGGCTGTAAGAGTGGTAATGTATGGATTTCAATAACGGATAACGGGATGGGTATGCCAAAAGAGGAGATTTCTAAAATTCAGGAAGCCTTTTACCGGGTGGATAAAGCCCGTTCCAGAGCAGATGGGGGAGCAGGCCTGGGGTTAGCTATTTGTTCTAATATTATGAATATTCATAAAGGAGAGATGCTGTTTGAGAGTGAAGTGGGTAAAGGGACTACAGTGACATTGGTATGGAAAGGAAGTATCGATGAACAGGACATCTAATTATGTATTATATCTGACCAAGGTAGCTGCCTTAGCTTTGGCAATCCTGATCTTTCCATATCTTTATTTTCAGTATCAGGACCGGAAGCTGTTAAGTGAGACAAAAGAAATGAATATGAATGTTTTTGAGATGGATAAAATAGAAAATAATACGTTAACACTAGAGGAAAAAATGAAGCTGTTAACTGACGACAATGCAAATCTAAAGCTTATTGAACTTAAAACAGGAGACAGATTTAGCTTATATGAGGCGCGCAGACAATGTTTTCGGGAACTGAGCAGGATTCCTGTTTTAGAGATTACTATTTATGGTCCCATATTAAGAGAGATTGATATAACTCCTTACCTGTTAGTTAACTCAGAGACACCGTCGAGTTCCATGCTTATATGGAAAGGATCTCTGACAATAAAGGATATCAAATATCAAATCACTATGGAAGAGGAAAGCGGCAAGATACTGTTTATTCAGCCAGTGGGAGAAAAAGATGATATTTTGGAAATGCAGTGGGAAGAATATTTAAAAAACCCATAGGCATAATACAAGTTTGTTACATTTATTTGTGAGAATACAGTATAACCTAAAAACAAATGGAGGATATTCAGATGAAAAACAAAAAATACGGGATGCTGCTATTAGGAAGCCTTGCAATTACAGTAACACTGTCCATAAGTGCTTGCGGAAATAGAGCATTAAGCACGCAAAAGGATACTGGGTCTGCAGAAATAACAGAGGAAGTAACCCAGAAAGAGCCGGCCCAGTCAGAAAGTACATATTCTGAAAATACTGGCTCTAAAGAAACATCGGCTGCCAATACCAGCGGAACCGATGAAGTGCCAATGTTAAAGTTACCGGAAGGCATATCAGGCATGAAGGCGGAGTCAAAACCGTTGAAAGAACTAAGAGATCTGATCATTGAAGACATGGAGGTACCGGAGGAATATTATGAAACGACAAATTATTTTTATAACTATATTGATTTAAATGATGATGGTAAGGATGAAATATTTGTAATGGTAACAGGTCCTTATACCAGCGGCTCCGGTGGAAGCAGTGCATTGCTGTTATCTGAAAATGGTGGAAAGCTGCACGTTGTCCAGGAATTTACATTAATCAACGAACCAATCATTGTCAGTGATAAGTTAGAAAATGGATATCATGAATTAATTGTTCCGTATTATTACGAAAACAAGGCTCAGTATTCTGTATTGAAGTTTAATAATGGTGCTTACTCCAATGTACCGGATGGAGAGATAATAAATAGTCTGGAGGGTGTAAAGGGGAAAGCAATTATTGCCAATGACAGGATTAATGAAGTGCAGGCAGGAATCATGGGAATAAATCTTAGTCAAGAGTAGATAATGAGATCATGTGTTCTTTTATTATCCAAAAGGTGCTGGAAACAGTACCTTTTTTTTGCTGTGTATAAAAAATACAATTATGGTACAAACTAACTATAAATACCTGGTGAGGACAAAAACTTATACATGGTGTCCCGTATGTCTTACGAGGATGCTTATTTGGTTTTATAATAATTCAAAATGATTTGTTTTTTGAATTGATTGACTAACAGGTTTTTACACAAATAATGATGAATTTCATTATAAATAATTCTTTTAAAGAGAGGTAATAAACGATGGGAATTATAAGTTGGATTATTATTGGTGCTCTTGCCGGTTGGATTGCCAGTATGTTCACTGGTAATAATGAAAGTATGGGCGCTGGCGCCAATATCGTGGTAGGGATCATCGGCGGTTTAATAGGCGGGTTTTTAATGAACCTTCTTGGAGGAACCGGCATTACCGGATTTAATGTCTGGAGCTTGATCGTCTCTATTGTTGGTTCCGTTATTTTATTATGGATTGTAAATGCAGTGAGAAGACAAAAGACTGAGTAAAATAGTAAAAAATATCCTGAAGCGATCTGAATACTCATGTTTAAGCAAAAAGGGTATGTCAAATAGACTGTATGATACAGTACAGATTATTTGATATACCTCTTTCGAGATAAAAGCCAGGAAATAAAACAAGCATGAAAAATACCGGTTTTCCTGGTGATTTTCATGCTTGTTTTTTGCAAGATCTAAACCTGTCTTAACAATCCTTATAGTAATTATACTGATATTTCATATCAAGTGG
Organism: Lacrimispora sp. BS-2; assembly: GCF_040207125.1. Taxonomy (NCBI): domain Bacteria; kingdom Bacillati; phylum Bacillota; class Clostridia; order Lachnospirales; family Lachnospiraceae; genus Lacrimispora; species Lacrimispora cavernae. The sequence goes on along the minus strand of NZ_CP157940.1, from coordinate 3,345,733 downwards.
AATTTTGCATTCCGCAAAATTCTTTGCAATCTTCTTTTTGCTTTCATCGTCTTCCATGATGTTAATGGTCTGATAAATCCCGTCAACTACCTTGGAAAATCTTGATACAGGGATTCCGGCAGCCATCTCATCCTTTCCCCAACCGGCCAGATGCCGTGTACCGATGCATAACAGGGAAATGTTCATGTCCTGGGTCACATATGGCCTTGCGGAGCATTCCAGGCAGACGGCCTGATTGCCCAGCATATTGATGTTCCCAGGCATCCCATAAGAATAAGCGTATCCCTGGGTGATTCTCATGATGCTGTAGGGATTGGCCACGATCACGACCACATCCGGCGGGGCCTCATACTTTTCTAAAGGCTGTACCAACACTCCGTGCATCGGCTGTTGGGAGTAGGAAAGCCCTGCCCGTACCTGTGCGCTTAATTCCAGGCTGGAGTAAAGGCCTAATCTGGCCCAGTTTTCTCCGTGAGCGTTCTTTTCATCGGCACAGTTGATTCCAAGGACTCTTGGGCCGCTCTGGCAGGAGAAAGAACTTGCATTGGCCTTAATGCTGTGCCCTGCGCTGGCTCCTTTTACCATCTGACAGTAACGGATGGGCTTTTGAGGAAATACCGCTTCCACGCTTTGAAATTCGGCTTCTGTTTCAATCAGCTTTACTCCTACGGCCTTACGGGCAAGGTCAAGAGAAGCATATAATTTTGAAACATCTTCTTTCCAATGGTCAGCCATTATTCCTTTACCTGATCGTCGCTTGTATAGAATTCAAATACATTTGGAAATGCCTTGTTTATCTTTTCCTGAACGGCCTGGTCCTTAAAGCACTCTGCAAAGGCAGCCGCCCAGTCGGAATCCACCTCCTCTTTCCGGACAATGACACCCATGGGATAATTGATCATGGAAGTATCTCTTGCAATATAAGAAGATGCATCCTTCCCTGCTGCAGCCATATGGGTAAAGAAAACACATGCACCGTCTACGTCAGATAAAGTGGTCACTGTCTGTCCCTGATCCATCTCAATGATTTCAAATTTTTTTGGGTTTTCCACGATGTCGGCGACGGTTGCCTGCTTCTGGTCCGCATTCAATTTGATCAGACCCTGGCTTTCCAGAATCCGAAGGGCAATGTCTTCATTCATGGCGTCGTTCATCACTGCAATTCTTGCACCGTCAGGGAATTCTGCGGTTGAGGAATGTTTTTCAGAGTACAGGCCGATTCCTGTATACATGGCGTATGGTTTTGCCATGTCAAGATTTGCATTGTTATTTTTATTGTAGCTCATAACAAATTTTTTGTGCTGTCCCAAAGCCATGTCCGTCTCTCCGCTTGCACATGCTTCCAGAACCACTGGGTTGGAATCAAAGGTTTTGAATTCTGTTTCGTAACCTTTTGCTTCGAAGATATCTTTAATGGCATCGTAGTAAACCTTGGATATAGAGGTTCCGCCAATTACAATTTTTTTGGAAGCCTCTTTTGGGTTTTCTACGCTTTGGGTGGTTTCTTCCGCTTTCGGCGGGAGATCATTTTTTCCGCATCCTACTGTGCCTGCGATTGCCAGCATGGCAGTTAAAGCTAAAAATAAAGTTCTTTTTTTCATTATTTTCTCCTTTGCTAATTCAGCTTGTTATATATCATTTTTCCTAATCCCTGGATCAGAAGAACGAACAAAATAAGAATGATAACTACAAAATACATAATTGCATAGTCAAACCGCTGGTACCCGTATGTCAGGGCGACAGCCCCAAGACCGCCGGCTCCCACGGCTCCTGCCATGGCTGTCATATTCAGCATGTTGATCATCATAATGGTGAAATTGGATACAAGGCTTGGCAATGCCTCTACTAACATGATTTTGTATATAATCTGAGGCTTGGAAGCGCCAAAGGCCTTGGCCGCTTTTATGAGCTGAGGATCCACTGTCTGGAGGGAATTCTCCGTCATTCTGGTTGCAAAGGGCGTACAGCCGATGGTAATTGCAAATATGGCAGCTTCCGCTCCGATTCTTGTTCCAAGCACCAGTCTGGTCAATGGACCAATGGCAACAATCAATATCATGGTGGGAAATGACCGGATAATATCCGTTATCTTTCCAAGGACATAATTCACTGTCCGATTAGGAGAAAGCCCGTCTTTGTCTGTAATAAAGAGAATGATACCCAGGATCATGCCGAAAAAAATGGATAAAATGGCAGAGACAAAAACCATCTGAAGGGTAGCCAGGATAGCCGGTAGGATTACCGTAGGTAAATATTGCAGTAAATAGGATCTTTCCAGCCATTGTGATATGGTGTTCATCAAAGTGACCTCCTCTCGGTTCTGTAAACGACGCCGCGAGATTGGAGATAGTTCTCACAAGCGGGCAAATCCTCTGCATTTATATTTATAGTTACATTGCCATGTTTCTGGTTCTGAAATTCAAAAAAGTCTGAATTTACCATGGTATAAGGTCTTTCCAGCAATTTTCCAAGCTCCCATAGCAGAGAATCAAAGGAAAGCTCAAATATGAGATTGACCCCTGATCCGGGAATCATTTCTCCTTCCTTCATCCCAAGAAGCTTTTGCAGAGCAGGAGGCTTTTGGAAGAAAAGCTCTCTTACATTTCCGGAGACAACTGCTTTTCCGGCTTCCATAATTGTCATTTTACTGCAAAACTGCTGCACCACCGGCATTTCATGGGTAACCATGATAAGGGTGATGCCCGTTTCTTTTCGTATTTTATCCAGGAGATTTAAAATAGAGGCGGTGATGCTGGGGTCCAGGGAGGAGGTACTTTCATCGGAAAGTATGTATTTGGGATTCATGGTCAGAGCCCGGGCAATGGCGACTCTCTGCTTTTGTCCGCCGCTTAACTCGGAAGGCCTGGTCTTTAGCTTGTCCTGCAACCCTACCATCTCTGCCAGCTCATAGACCCTTTTTTTGATATCAGATCTTGGAATTTTCCAGCATTCCATGGGGAGAGCAATGTTTTGGTATACATTTTTTCTGTTTACCAGAGAAAAGTTCTGAAAAATCATTCCCATATTTTTACGGAAAAGCCTTGCCTCCTTCTCTCCCAGGGATTCGAGGCACACGCCGTCCACAATAATAGATCCGGACTCATAAAAATCCAGTCCGGCAAGACAATTTAAAAGTGTAGATTTTCCAACTCCGCTTGGCCCTACAAGCCCATATGCCTCTCCATCTTCTATGGTCAGGCTGATATTTTTTAAAACTTGCAGGTTTCCAAAGGTCTTACTTATGTTTTTTATTTCAATCACGGCTGCACCTAATCTGTTGATGTCGATTATTATGTATCAGACTGCTGTTTCAATTTGACTATTTTATTATGCCGTAGCCATATAAAATAGTCAAATTGAAATATGCTATAGATAATGTACATTAATAGAAAGTTTCTATATATGATTCATTTACAGAATCCGGGTTTATTACCAGTTGGTGATAGTATTACAGATGAATTTCAGGATTATGACTATTCAAATGAAATCCTGGAACGGTCCATAATGTTTACCATAGCTGTAAAGGTAGTTTCATTAAAGTACACGTCAAAATCATCACCGGGCCGGTTTAATATCCTGCGGATGCTTAAAAGTCCCAGGCCGCCATCCTGCTTGCTGGATAGTAGTTTTCCCCCGCGTTCTTTGATGTGACCGTTATAGGAATTTTCCGCCAGCATCATCAGGTGATCCTGCCTCCATCTTGCCTGCAAATGGATAAAGCGGTTCTCCCTAAGCTTCATACAGGCTTCCATGGAATTCTCCATCAGGTTTCCTATGATAATGCAAAGAGTCAGGTCATCAATAGGGATATGAGCGGAAATATCCAGGCCGGTCACAAATTCTATCTGGTTTTCCTGGCATCGGATGCCGTATTCCTGAAGGATCTGGTTGACGGCAGGATTTTCACAGTAATTTTGTTCCCTTGAGGTATCCAGTTCTTTATTTAAGTCAAGGAGGTATTTCCGCTGCTCGTTCCTGTCCATATTGAGAAGGGCGTGGATGTGGTGCCTGAAATCGTGGCGGATTATCCGAAGCTCCTCTGCATGTTCCAGCATCTGATTATAATGTTCCCTTTGTTTTCCGATCAGTTGTCTTGCAAACAAAAGCTCTTCTTCCGTCTTTTTTCTTGAAACAGCTTCCAGAGTACTGGAGAGTATCATGACATAAAGCACCAGGATCATGGTACAGAAGGCCAGATAAAATACAACGTCTTCAAAACCTTTTTTTGTCAGGGATTCTCTGGAAAATATGGTGGAGGTACCAAACAGTGAAATGGTCAGTGAAATGGCCGGATAGGCGGTCAGGAGTAAGTTGGAGCGTTTGGATAACTGAATGAACAGCTGGCTGGTCATCTCTTTCAGCCAGCAGCGGACAAAGATATAGAATCCGCAGGCAGACAGGAGAGAGACAATGACACAGATCTGGCCATAGGAAAGGAATAGGGATTTTCCAAGGACTGAGGCGGCAAATTCGTTTAATGACATGGACAGGACTGCAAAAAGCCAGGCGGATAAGTAGAGAAATACCTTTTTCATCAATTCCCCATTAAAAAATATGAGGAGCAGAAGAAAAAAGAGGCAGGAAAATATCCCCTGGATCACGAGAAAAACCGGTTCCCTGATATGAAACAGGGATTCCAGGGAAAACATAATGACCCAGAGGTATGCCGATATGGCCGCGATGTTTTCCCTGTTTTTTCTCTTTGGTTCCAGACAAACGAAAATAGGCATCATGCGGACTGCAAGATTGATCAGATTTAATACGACGTTACATGCTGCTTCATTCATGTCGGCCTCACTTTAATTGAAAATGGTAGTAAGCATGCTTGCATTCTTTGTAAAAATTGCGGGAAACCGGAACGGTCTGCCCGTTTATCATCAAAAAGCCCATGGGTTCCAGGGCTTCCACATAGTTTAAATTTACGATATAGCTTTGATGGCACCGGAGAAAACAGGTTTGAGGCTTTAATTCTTCCTGAAGCTCATTAAGCTTTTGGTGAATAGAAAGGATATCTCCGTTTCTAAGGACAATGTAGACCCGGTGCAGCCTGTTTTCAAAATATAGGATCCGGCTTAGCTTTAGCTCCATGGGGACCCGGTTATGTACAATGGAAATAGTGGCTTCCCTGGATTTGAAATGTTGTTCCATGACCCGTCTTAAGGTTTCCTCAAAATCCTGTTGGATTAAGGGCTTTAGGATGAAGCCTGCGGCGCTCACCCTGTAACCGTCTACCGCGGATTCCAGGGATGAAGTGATGAATATGATAACAGGAGCTTCGGCCTTTTTAAGCAGTTGCCTGGCGGTTTCTATTCCGGTCATGTCAGGCATAATGACATCCAGCAGATAGATGTCATAGGCTTCTTCTGCGGAAAGTAATTTTCCGGCAGTTTCAAAATCATCAATCTGAGCATCCATATCATACTTTTTATAGTAGTCGTACACAGAGTCAAGAATTTTCTTTCTGTCTTCCCTGCTGTCGTCACAGATGGCAATCTTCAGCATAGAAAAGTCCCTCCGATCTCATTCCATTGTATTTAGATTTATGGCAGAAGTCAAGATAAGAGAGGGAATCTGCATATTTGGTGGGAAATTGACAGAATCGGTTGTGTGACAGGGACGGTGATTATGTTAGACTGGAGTTACAAAAGAATTTTTTTACAAAAAACAGGAGGGGTTTTTATGGGAGCAAATATTGTTGTAACTGGCATTGTTATCATTTATCTGCTGCTGATGCTGTGGATCGGCTGGTATTCATCCACCAAGATTTCCACCAATACGGATTTTCTGGTGGCGGGCCGCCGTCTGGGGCCGCTTCTTATGGCCGGTACGCTGGCGGCTACGGAAATTGGAGGGGGAAGCTCCCTGGGAGTAGTGCAGAACGGGATGTCAGGCTTTGGACTCAGCGCAGCCTGGTACATAATCACTATGGGAATTGCATTTTCCATTTTAAGCTTTGTTGCTCCCAGGTTCAGAGCGGCAACGGTCAAGACCGTGCCGGAATATTTCCGGAGACGTTACAATAAGACCTGCGGCATTATCACGGCTATTATTATGCTTCTTCCCCTGGTCGGGCTTACGGCAGGACAGTTCATTGCTTCGGCGGTCATTTTGTCCACGATGCTTGGTATTGATTATCAGGTGGCAGTCATCATCGTAGCGGTGGTGGTAACGGTTTATTCCATTATGGGAGGCTTATGGAGCGTTACTTTAACGGATTTTGTCCAGGTGTTTCTGATCGTTATCGGTATGATCATAGCGGTTCCTTTTGCGCTCCGGTATGCAGGGGGCTGGAGCAATGTGGCAGCTAACATTCCGGAGGGGACTTTAAGCATGTTCCAGGGCTATGATTTATTTGGGATTCTTTCCCTTATTATCATGTACACCGCTACATTCTCCGTGGGGCAGGAGGCGGTATCACGTTTTTATGCGGCAAAGGATGAGAAGGCGGCAAGAGGCGGAGCCTGGCTGGCAGCGCTTATTAACTTCATCTATGCCTTTGTTCCTACAATTCTCGGTATTATAACACTGGCATTAATGAATATGGGGAAATTCAGCTCTGATCAGTTTGCAGAGGTGGGAGCCCGCTATGCGCTTCCCATCCTGGCGATTAATACCATGCCGGCCGTTGTCTGCGGACTTTTATTCTCCGGCATTATTTCTGCCACCATGTCCAGCTCAGATTCCGACTTACTGGGGGCTGGGTCGATCTTTTCCAACGATATTTACAAGGCAGTATTAAAGCCAAACGCTTCCAGCCAGTCTGTCATGAGAGTTACAAAGATCGTTATGTGCCTGGTCGGTGTGGCTTCCATGCTGATTGCTTTATTTAATACCCAGAGTATCGTATCCATCCTCATGTTCTGCTTTACCCTTCGCGCGGCTGGCTCTTTCTTCCCCTATGTCATGGGACATTACTGGAAAAAGGCATCACCGGCAGGGACCATTGCCTCTTTGATAGCAGGAACTATCGTTGTTGTGTATCTTGAGCATATTTCTGCAGGTGTGCTCTTTGGGATCAAATTCAGCCAGCCAATCATACCCGGACTGATTGCAGGACTTATCTGTTTTGTTATTTTTTCTTATGTGATGCCGCCTAAGGAAGAAACTACGGAGTTGGTTCCAGAGGAAGATGACTGATATTAAGTAAAAATCTATTTTCCATTAGGGGATTAAGACGGAAAAGTTGAATAATAGAATAATTCATCAGGGAAACACCACATATTTTGGATTGCCTGTTACAACGGCCGTATATAGCTCTTCCGTTCTTCCTATCTTCCTTATCGTTCTGATTATGGGATATGTTGAACGGTTTGCTGATAAGGTCTGCCCCAGCCTTTTAAAGGTATTTTTGAAACCGCTGATGGTCATATTCATTATCGTGCCCATTGCATTGGTTGTTGTCGGACCCTTGGGAAGCATTCTTGGAAACTATCTGGCAGCCGGAATCAATTTCTTATATGGCAAAGCAGGCTGGCTCACCATTATGCTGATCTCTGCGGCCATGCCGTTTATCGTTATGACTGGAATGCATTATGCATTGATCCCCATGTTCGCCATCAGTATGGCAACCTTCGGATTTGATGCAATTGTACTTATTACCATGTTCTGCTCCAACCTGGCGCAGGGAGGTGCCTCTCTGGGAGTTGCAGTCCGTTCCAGGGATGAAAATGTAAAATCTACTGCATCTGCCTCCGGAATCTCAGCAATTGTAGCAGGTGTTACAGAGCCTGCCATGTATGGCGTGACGTTAAAATACAAAACACCCATGATAGCAGCTGTGATCGGAGCGGCAGCATCAGGTCTTTATGCCGGAATTACCCATCTGGTAGCCCATTCCATGGGTGGTTCACCTTCTTCCCTGACCCTGATTACCATGATCGGCGGCGAGGGCTTCGGCAACCTGATAAATGGTGTGATTGCCATGATTATCTCTTTGACCGTATCCTTTGTCATGACCCTTATTCTTTATAAGCCGGAGGAGAAGGCAGGGGAGCCGGAAACTTCCGGTATTTGCAGGCGGAGTGCTGGGAGAAGGGATAGCCATAATCCCGGAGGAGGGAAAGGTATATGCTCCTGCGGACGGAATCATCAGCGCGGTGATCGACACAAAGCATGCGGTTGGCATCACTACGGATACAGGAGCAGAGGTTCTCATCCATGTAGGGCTTGATACGGTGCGCCTTGGAGGAGAAGGCTTTACCCTTCACTGCAAGGAAGGGGACCGGGTAATAAAGGGAAGCCTTCTGTTAGAATTTGATATGGAGAAAATTAAGGAAGCTGGCTTATCCTTAACCACTCCTGTGCTTATATCCAATATGAACAGCTTTGTAAGCTTAAAGGCCAGCGATAAAAAGCAGGTTGAGGCAGGAAAAGGAATCGCAGATCCCGATGTATGTACGGGAGGTTCCCATATAAGATCCAAGCGGATCACCAGGACCATAGAACCGGACACATATTATCCCAGCCATGAAGCCATTGATTTTTATCACTATTATAAGGAAGATATTGCCCTATTTCATGGACCAGGATTTTTCCTACGGGCATGGAAGAGGAACCCAATGAGGCCGGCCTGGAATTCTATGACAGGGTGATAGAAGAGTGCTTAAACCATGGCATAGAACTGCTGGTCACCATATCCCATTACGAGATGCCCTTTGCCCTTACGGAAAAGTACAATGGCTGGGCGTCCAGAGAGTGTATCGGGCTGTTCGTTAAATATGCAGAAACTCTGTTTAAACGGTATAAGGGAAAGGTAAAATACTGGCTGACCTTTAATGAGGTCAATGCAGGGACAATGCCAATGGGCGGTTTCCTTTCCTTAGGCATTTTAAATGAGGGAACAACAGATTTTACCAATCAGTTAGATATTCCCCAGCTCCGTTTCCAGGGACTTCATCATCAGTTTGTAGCCAGCGCCCTGGCGGTTAAGGCCGGGCATGAGATTGATCCGGACTGCAAGATCGGCTGTATGATCTGCCATATTACGACCTATCCCTTGACCTGCAATCCGGATGATATTTTAGAGGCTCAGAGGCGGAACCAGATTTTAAACCAGTTCTGCGGCGATGTGCAGGTAAGGGGAGAATATCCCAGCTTTATGAACCGTTATTTCAGGGAAAACGGGATCACCATCCAGATGGAGTCTGGAGATTTGGAAACCATAAAAGAGGGCTGTGTGGATTATTATACCTTCAGCTATTATATGTCCAACTGCGCCACCGTTTCTCCGGATCAGGCAGCAGCCTCAGGCAACTTAATGGGAGGAGCAAAGCATCCTTACCTGGAATCCAGCGACTGGGGCTGGCAGATCGATCCCAAGGGGCTGCATTGATTTAGTCAGCGCCTCCACCGGTGAAATGGCAAAACGCTACGGTTTCATCTACGTAGAAAAATATGACCATGGAACCGGAGATTTATCCCGAAGGAAAAAGACATCCTTTGACTGGTATAAAAGGGTAATTGAAACCAACGGGGAGGAACTGAAATAGATAGAAGATTAGATAAAAGTGTGAGATTCTGTTGACATAAACCGCTATACCATATAAAGTTATAATACGGAAAAATTAAGGCTGCATATGGCGGCAAATACACATGGCGGAGGTATGACAGAAAAGCGCGCTTTTACTGGAAACACATATGAAAAAATTTATTGGAAACAAGGCATTTTATAAAATGGTGCTGACAATTGCCATTCCCATTATGATTCAAAACGGTATCACAAATTTTGTCAGCCTGTTGGATAATATTATGGTGGGAATGGTAGGAACGGAGCAGATGTCCGGTGTAGCCATTGTAAACCAGTTGATGTTTGTCTTTAACATCAGCATTTTTGGAATCATATCCGGCGCAGGTATATTCGGAGCCCAGTTCTTCGGCTGCGGCAGACATGACGGTGTCCGTCATACGTTCCGGTTTAAGATCATCTGCTGTGTGCTCTTAAGTGCAGTTGCTGCGGCAGTGTTTTTTTTCTCCGGAGAGAACCTGATTGCCATGTATCTCCATGGGGAAGGGAATGATTCGGAGCTTGCTGCTGCATTGGCCCACGGAAGAATGTATATACTGGTCATGATTTTGGGAATGCTGCCCTTTGGAGTGAATCAGGCTTATACCAGTACGCTGAGAGAGTGCGGAGAAACTGTGATCCCCATGAAAGCGGGGATTGCGGCAGTATTGGTAAATCTTGTGCTTAATTACATCCTGATTTTTGGAAAATTCGGCGCTCCGGCTATGGGTGTTGCAGGGGCTGCTGCAGCTACCGTGACCGCCAGATTTGTGGAAACTGCCATTGTCATAGGCTGGACCCACAAAAATAAAAAGAAAAACCCATTTATTGTGGGAGCTTATGAGAGCCTTCACATACCGGCCGGCCTTGTGGGCAAGATTCTCGTTAAAGGGACTCCCCTCATGGTAAATGAGGCTTTGTGGGCCGGAGGAATGGCATTTTTGATGCAGTGTTATTCCGTAAGAGGCCTGACAGCCATTGCAGGGCTTAATATATCCTCTACCATAGGAAATGTGTTTAACGTGGTATACATAGCACTTGGAAGTGCGGTTTCCATTATCGTGGGCCAGCTTTTGGGGGCTGGGAAAATGGAGGAAGCCAGGGATACGGATAACAAGCTGATTGCATTTTCCGTTGGTTCCTGTGTGGTGATCGGAGGCCTTCTGGCTTTCATGGCCCCGATTTTCCCGATGATCTATAACACTACGGATGAGGTCAAAAGCCTGGCTGCACAGTTTATCCGTATTCTGGCCTTATGTATGCCCATGAACGCGTTTATAAATGTCTCTTATTTCACCTTACGCTCCGGCGGAAAGACCATTGTCACCTTTTTGTTTGACAGTGTGTTCATGTGGGTGGCCAGCATTCCGGTTGCTTATGTTCTCAGCCGATATACGGCAATTCCAATCGTTCCCCTATATTTTGCGTGCCAGATGGTGGATATCATGAAGTGCGCCATTGGCTTTATACTGGTAAAGAGGGGACTCTGGATACAAAACATCGTATTGGGACAAGAAGATTAATGAGAAATCCTTTCAAAAAAACTCTTGTATTATAAGCCGTCTTATGCTAATATAAAGGTAGTTAGCCTACACTAACTAAATGTGAATATTCTATACATCAGACTAACCCTCTGAGAATATCCTTCATTAACCTGTGAAGGACCATAACTCCTACGGAAAGGCCGTCCCTGTAACCGCATGACAGGGCCGGCCTTTTTGTTATGGGTTTAATGGGAAAATAAAAAAGTCCGGATCCTATGTAAAAGTTGTAATAACCCAGGCAATACGTTATAATTGGGTAAGAATTGAGTTTGGAGGAATTGGATGAAATCATTAATTATAGCGGAAAAGCCGTCAGTAGCCAGGGACATTGCCCGTGTGCTGCATTGCACAAAGAATCATGACGGTGTGATAGAAGGAGAAAAATATGTGGTAACCTGGGGGCTTGGCCATCTGGTAACCTTGGCGGACCCTGAAGATTATGATCCCAAATATAAGGAATGGAAGATGGAAGATCTTCCCATGATGCCGGACCAGTTCCGGCTTGAAGTCATCAAACAGACCGGAAAGCAGTACCGTGTGGTAAAATCCCAGATCCACCGGGCAGATGTGGGTGAAATCATCATTGCCACTGATGCCGGGCGGGAAGGGGAGCTTGTAGCCAGGCTGATCCTGGAAAAGGCAGGGAATAAGAAGCCTATAAAAAGGCTGTGGATCTCTTCTGTTACGGATAAGGCCATTAAGGAAGGTTTTGCAAAATTAAAAAACGGCCATGAGTATGATAACCTGTACGATGCAGCCATGTGCCGTGCGGAAGCGGACTGGCTGGTGGGCATCAATGCAACCAGGGCGCTGACATGCAAGTACAACGCCAGCTTAAGCTGCGGCCGGGTGCAGACGCCCACACTGGCGATTATCGCAAGAAGAGAAGAAGAGATCAAAAATTTTGTTCCCAGGCCCTACTATGGGATTACGGCCAAATGTACAAGCCCGGCCCTTTCCTTTACCTGGCGGGATGAGAAATCAAAGAGCTTCCGTTCCTTTGACAAGGACCGGGTAGAAGCCCTTTTAAGTAAAATGAAAGCTCAGGGCGAAGGCGTGGTCACGGAGGTGAAAAGCGTCCCAAAGAAGACCGATTCTCCCCAGCTTTATGATCTGACGGAGCTGCAGAGAGAAGCCAACCGAAGATTTAACTATTCTGCAAAAGAGACTTTAAATATCATGCAGAGGCTTTATGAAAACCATAAGGTCCTGACTTACCCCAGAACAGATTCCAGGTATTTAAGCTCTGATATCGTTCCATCTATCAGGGAAAGGCTTGAAGCCTGCGGCGTTGGGCCGTACCGGAAGCTGGCAGGAAGAATGGTGAACCAGAAGATCCAGGCATCTCCTTCCTTTGTAAATGACAAGAAGGTAACAGACCATCATGCCATCATTCCTACGGAGCAGTTTGTCCAACTGGATCATATGACCGTTGATGAGCGGAAGATCTATGATCTGGTGGTCCGCAGATTCCTGGCGGTATTGTATCCTCCCTTTGAATATGAACAGACAGAGATCACCCTGGATTTAGGGGGAGAGACTCTGGCAGCCAGAGGAAAGACCGTAAAGGCCCTGGGCTGGAAGGAAGTATATGAAAACCAGGATGAGGAAGACGAGGAACAGGAATTAAAGGAACAGAAGCTTCCTGTTATAAAAAAAGGGGACCGGCTTACGGGGCTGACGGCCGCCATGACCGAAGGAAAGACAAAGCCTCCGTCACCCTTTCAGGAAGCGACCCTTCTTTCTGCCATGGAAAATCCTGTTTCCTATATGGAAACAAAGGATCGGGATATGGCAAGGACCCTGGGAGAAACCGGAGGGCTTGGGACTGTGGCCACAAGGGCGGATATCATTGAAAAGCTGTTCTCCAGTTTTCTTATGGAACGGCGCGGAAAGGATATCTGTTTGACCTCCAAGGCCAGACAGCTTCTCACTCTTGTGCCGGAGGATCTAAAGAAACCGGAGCTGACGGCTGAATGGGAGATGAGACTTTCTGAAATCGCAGGTGGAAAATTAAAACGGGCCGCGTTTATGAAGGATATCAGGCAGTATTCCGGGGACTTGATCCACCAGATCAGGGCCGGGGAAGGCAGCTTTAACCATGACAACCTGACCAATCACAAATGCCCGGACTGCGGCAAGCGGATGCTGGCAGTCAAAGGGAAAAACAGTGAGATGCTGGTCTGCCAGGACAGGGAGTGCGGACACCGGGAGGTAGTTTCCAGGACCAGCAATGCAAGATGTCCGGTGTGCCATAAGAAGCTGGAGCTTAGGGGAAAGGGAGACGGACAGATCTTTGTATGCAGATGCGGCTATAAGGAAAAGCTTTCAGCCTTTAAGGAACGGCGTACTAAGGAAGGAGCCGGGGTATCCAAAAAGGATGTGGCCAAGTATTTGAACCAGCAGAAAAAGGAAGGGGATAAGCCCATCAATTCAGCCTTTGCAGATGCTTTTGCAAAGCTTAACCTGGGAGGAAATGAGAAGTAGCCTGTCCGCCCTGAGATCCATGTGCCGGCCTGGACAATGAGAGGATGTCTCAAGTATGTTTTCTGCTAGGAAATATACCCTTGAGACATCCTTTTTCTGAATATGGGCTTCCAATAAAGTAAAAATTTAGTAAAATTTTACTTTGCTTATTGACGGTGGCAGAAACTGCAATTATAATGAAAATTGAAAGGTGAGGATATAGATTATGGCTACAATAAAAGAAATTTCACAGCTTGCGGATGTATCCATTGCAACGGTATCAAGGGTGCTGAATCAGGATGATACCATTGTAGTGAGTCTGGAAGTGAAAAAAAGGATATTCAGAATTGCCCACGAGTTAAAATATGTCCCACCCAGGAGGCGTCATGCGCAAAAAGAAAGAGAAATTGTCATAGGAGTGGCTGACTGGCATATTATCCGGAAGGACCGGACCAATATCAGGCTTTCTTCCCTGGACTTGATCGTAAAGTCCATGTCAGGAAAAAATGATGTGCGGTTTGAGCGGCTGGATAAAAATAAGCCCGGACAGTACGACGGTATCATGGCCTTCGGCGTTTTTTCCGAGGAAGAGATGGAGTTTCTGCGGATGCAGAGCTATGCAATCGTATTCATCAATTCAGATCCAAAGGATTATGCCTACGACAGCATTGTAATGGATTTTAATAAGGGAATCCATGAAATGCTGGACTATCTCATGGACAGGAAAAAATACTGCAGTGTCGGCTATATCGGAGGCCTTTATGAAGAAGGCCAGGTAAGGATCGGCTACCGGAGGCTGGAAGGAATCCGGGCGACTTTTAAGCAGAGAGGCTTTTATGAGGAAGGGAATTTTTACATAGGCGATATCAGCAGGGAAAGCGGTTATGAGCAGGCAAAGCAGGCAATCCAGTCAGGCTGTCTGCCGGAAGCGGTGCTCTTAGGAAGCGAAGAAGTCGCGGAAGGTGCTTTGGAAGCCTTCCAGGATGCGGGACTTCGCGTGCCAAAGGATGTGGCGGTAGTCATCTATAAGGACATTGAGACCTTAGAATCCAAATGGCCCACTTACACCAAGGTCCGGATGTTTCCTGATATTGTATGGCAGACAGCGATCAAGCTTCTGCTGGAGCAGATCCAGGAAGGCCGCAAAGACAATATGACAATTTATCTCCCGACAAAGCTAGAGGTAGGGGACAGTGCGTAATGACCCATGATCCCAAGAACCGATGAACCACACAAAAAGGAGAGCAGTATGAAAAAAACAGTTTCTGTATTAATGGCAGCAGCACTTTGTGCAGCAATGATCGGCGGATGTTCTGGCGGCAGCCAAACAGGAGCCACAACCGCAGCAGGGACGGAGGCAGGGACCTCTGCAGCAGGAGAGACTGCAAAAGCTGAGAACAAAAAGATTGACAAACTGAATGTTTACTTTGTTCCTTCCAGAGAGCCGGAAGAGATCGTCACCGCCACAGAGCCTTTAAAAGACATGCTGAAGTCAGAGTTGGGAAAAGAAGGCTATGAGATCGGTGAAGTAGTGATTACAGTTGGCACCAGCTATGAAGCGGTTGGAGAAGCTCTTTCCGCAGGTACCGCAGATATCGGTCTGATTCCCGGAGGAACTTATGTCCTTTATGATGATGGAGCAGAAGTGGTTCTTACGGCTACCAGAGATGCACTGAGTAAGAATTCCGATTCCGCAAAGGACTGGAATGACGGGAAAGCCACCGAGGGAATTACAGATCAGGCAACTTCCTACCGGGCGCTTATTATTGCAGGACCTTCTGAAAAGGGGAAAGCCTTAGCAGACAAGGTAAACAAAGGCGAAGAGTTGACCTTTGAGGATTTAGACGGAGCAAACTGGAGCGTTATGTCATCCTCCTCCCCAGCAGGATACATTTACCCTTCCTTATGGCTTCAGGATAATTTCCAGAAGAATATTTTAAATCTTTCCCATGCCGTACAGTCTGATTCCTATGGAAGTGCATTTGCAAGACTTGCTTCCGGCCAGGTGGATGTTCTCTGTACCTATGCAGATGCCCGCAGGGATTATGTGGACAAATGGAACTCTGAATACGGCAGAGCCGGTTCCATCTGGGAAGAAACAGGTGTGATCGGTGTGACCCCTCCAATCTTTAATGATACGGTCAGCGTAAGCAAAACCTCCAAGATCATGGATGATGGCTTTAAAAAGGCAGTTCAGAATGCATTTATCAATATCGGAAACACAGAAGAGGGCAAGAAAGTTATCGCCATCTACAGCCACATGGGATATGAGCCTGCCCAGAGCGCTGACTATGATAACGAACGTGCAGCACAGAAGATGATCAAGGAATTAAATGCAAAATAAATAATACATACAGGCTGTGGAGGCGTCGTAAACGGAAAACATTTGCGGCGCCTCCGCTCTCTATCCTGGGAAATGAGGAAAATATGATTGAATTTAATCAGGTGGGCAAAAAGTATCCCAATGGCTTTCACGCCTTAAAAGATATTGATCTGAAAATTGAGCAGGGAGAATTTGTGGCGATTATCGGCCTTTCAGGTGCCGGAAAATCCACCCTTCTTCGGACCATCAACCGCATGCATGATATCACGGAAGGCACCCTGACAGTGGATGGGACCGATGTGATGCAGTTAAAGGGAAAGGAGTTAAGACGCTTCCGCCGCAGGATCGGCATGATCTTCCAGTCCTTTAACCTGGTGACCAGAACCCGGGTCATTAACAATGTCCTTATGTCAAAGGTACCGGAACTGCCGTTTTTAAAAGCATTATTCGGCATTTATCCAAAAGAGGATAAGCTGGAAGCCTTAGAAGCTCTGGACAAGGTGGGGATTCTGGATAAGGCCTTTGTCCGTGCGGATCAGTTGTCAGGAGGCCAGCAGCAAAGGGTTGCCCTTGCAAGGACCCTTGCCCAGAACCCTCAGATCATCCTGGCGGATGAGCCGGTAGCCTCCCTTGACCCGGTTACGGCAAAACAGGTTATGGGGGACTTTTTAAGGATCAATAAGGAAATGAATATTACCATCCTGTTGAACATTCACCATGTAGATCTGGCGCTCCAATATGCCAGCCGTGTTGTAGGCATACGGGCCGGCCAGATCGTATACGATGGCCCGGCCTCAGAAGTTACCCAGGATATTTTAGATAAAATATATGAAGGAAAAGAAGAGGAGGCAGCAGGATGAGTTTATATGACAAGATATTTCCACCCAGGAAAATCGTATTGTCTGACGGAAAGACCGTCTTTCGGCCGGCTTCCAGGCTTCCTCTGATTGTCTTGATCCTGGTGTTTTTAACCGTGCTGTCCGTGAAAATCACCGGCTTTGACATGAGGATTTTAATGGAAAGGGGAAACCAGTTCTTTGTTATTCTTGGGATGATGGTTCCACCGGCATTTTCCTATAGTGCGCAGGTGTGGAAGCCTTTGTTTGACACCATCAAGATGTCTCTTCTGGGGACCGTGGCAGGCGCGGTGGTGGTCATTCCCTTTGCAATGGCTGCTTCCACCAACATCATAAAAAGCGCTGCGATCGTCGGCGTCATGAGATTGTTCTTAAGCATTGTAAGGACACTTCCCACCCTGGTGACCGCTCTGATCGCTACTTATGTGTTCGGCCTGGGTACCCTGGCAGGAACTACGGCCATAGCGATTTTCACCTTTGCCTATATGGGTAAGATTTTATATGAAGAGATCGAAACTGCCGATATGGGGGCCTTTGAGGCCATGGAAGCCATTGGAGCCACCAAGGTCCGGGCTTTTGTGAGCGCCATCATTCCTCAGGTGCTTCCTTCCTACATTTCCAATGGATTGTTCTGCTTTGAAGGAAATGTCCGCTACGCGGCTATTTTAGGCTATGTAGGTGCAGGCGGCCTTGGTCTGATCCTGAATGAGAAATTAGGCTGGAGGGAATATCCCAGCGTGGGCATGATCCTTATTATGCTGTTTGTTGCCGTATTTTTAATTGAGTCGGTGAGCCGTTACTGCCGCCGGAAACTGGTGTAGGAGGGCTGACAGATGAATAAACAGATTGAAAAAGTATATGAAGAGCGCCCAAGGAACACGGTTTATAAGATATCCGTGTCAATGGTCATCCTGGCCCTCATTCTATGGTCCGGTTCTGCCTTGGATTTTTCAGGAGGCGGGCTTGGGGGGCTTCAGATTGCCGGAAATATTTTAAACGGCATCTTTCATCCGGACAGGAAGCTGCTGTTTAACCTGACCGTACAGGGAGTTCCCTATCTTCTTTTGGAAACGATTTGTATTGCATTTTTAGGAACCATTGTGGGGGCAGTTCTTGCTATTCCCTTGTCCTTTTTGTCTGCTTCTAATTTAATGCCGGCTCCCATTGCCTATTTCAGCCGTTTGGTGATCATGGCGGTGAGGACCATTCCGGCCTTTGTATATGGCCTTATGTTCATCCGCGTCAGCGGACCCGGTGCTTTTACCGGACTTTTGACCATGTCCGTCTGCTCCATTGGTATGGTATCCAAGATGTATATCGAAGCCATTGAGGATTTAGACACCAGGATTCTGGAATCCTTAGATGCCTGCGGCTGTAATACCTTCCAGAAAATACGGTATGGAATTCTGCCTCAGCTCATTCCCAACTTTGCATCAACGGTGATCTACCGGTTTGACATTAATTTAAGGGATGCAACGGTTCTGGGACTTGTAGGAGCCGGAGGCATTGGCGCACCACTGATCTTTGCCATGAATTCCTATAGGTGGAATGAGGCAGGCGCTATTTTGGTAGGCCTTGTGGTTCTGGTTCTTATTGTGGAATACATTTCCACCAAAATCCGCGTAAAGCTGGCCAGGGGGTGATCAGTTGGAGAAACAAGCAAGAATTTATTACACCTCGGATGTTCACGGATACTTCTTCCCTACCTCTTACGGAGACAGAGAAGAACGGCCCATGGGGCTTTTAAACTGTATTTTTAACTTTAAAAAGGATGGAAATACCCTTATTTTTGACGGAGGGGATACCCTGCAGGGAGCCCCTTTTGCCACCTATATCACTTCCCGGAAAGAAGCTGTCCCTGAGAGGAACCCCATAGCAAGGGTGTATAATGAAGCTGGATACGATGCCGTAGTCCCGGGAAACCATGACTTTAATTTTGGCTATGAATGCCTTGCAGAATACTTTCAGGCGCTTCAGGGAGTCTGCCTCTGTGCCAATGCAAAGGATCTGGAAGGAAAGGCCCGTATATCAAGGAGCCATGTCTTTACCCTGGAAAACGGGCTTCGCCTGGGAGTGACCGGCATTGTTACGGATTATGTAAACGTGTGGGAGCAGCCGGAGCATTTAGAGAAGATCCACATTACCGATGCGTTTGAAGCGGCTGCAGAAGAGCTGCAAGCGCTGAAAAGCCAGGCAGATGTCACCGTATGCATTTATCATGGCGGCTATGAATGTGATCTTGACAACGGAATGGTTTTAAGTACAACAGGTGAAAATGTGGGCTGCCGTATTTTAAAGGAGCTGGATTATGATATCCTTTTGACGGCACACCAGCACATGTCCGTTCCCGGAAGAGAACTTTATGGGACCCATACCCTGCAGCTGGCCCCTAATGCGATCCAGTATGCCTGTTTGGATATCAGGCTTGAAAACGGAAAGGTTTCAGTGAAATCCTCCATCTGCCCGGCAGGAGAGGTTCATGGGAAAGAGCCCTATGAGTCCCTGCTTCCGTTGGAGGAAGCAGTGCAGGAATGGCTGGATGCGGACATTGGACGCTTAAAAGAGCCGGTTCCGGAAGAGAATAAGCTGGAAATGGCCCTTCATGGGTCAGCCATCGCAGATTTTTTCAATCAGGTCCAGCTGGAATATTCGGGAGCGGATATTTCCTGCGTTGGCCTGGGAAATTCGCCTATCAGCCTGCCGGACCATGTGACCATGCGGGACATGGTCCGGGTGTATCCATTTTCCAATACCCTTGTGGTCCTGGAGGTAAAGGAAGACGCCCTTAAAAAGGCCCTGGAACGCTGTGCTGAATATTTTACTTTAAAAGATGGAAATATTGAGATATCCGATGTGTTTTTGAAGCCTAAAGTGGAGCACTATAATTATGATTACTTTTTCGGGATAACCTTTGAAGTGGACTTAAAAGAACCTGTGGGAAAACGGGTGAAAAAGATCCTGTATAAGGGAGAGCCTATGGGAGACCGTTCTTTAAGCCTTTGCATGAGCGATTACCGGGCCAGCGGCACCGGCGGCTATGAGGTATACAGGGAATGCCGGGTTATAAAACGCATTGGGACAGAGGTTCCCCAGATGGCCCTGGATTATTTGAAAAGGCATTCTGAGGTGGAAATCAGGAAAAACGGCGGAATGATTCTGCTGTAAAGGCAGCGTCATGTTTTTCTTTTAATCTGGCCCTATATTGGAGGCGGCAGAAAGCTTCAAGACAATGAAGCCATAACATTGTGCAGTGGCGCACAGGGTTATGGCTTCATTTTTTATTCAAATTTAAATGAAGGAGCTGCAATTATGGATTAATAAGGCTGATGGATAATTATTGTAATGTATGGTATGATCACAATAACAAAAGTTGAGTTTCTGATTATTTATATAATGGGAGGTGGAGGCATGGTTTATTACCTTGATGAGGAGGTTTTAATAAGGACAATGATTGAAACAGACCCTAAAACTATCTGCAAAGAAGAAGTAGCACAAGGCTGGCAGGCAAACGAAGAAAAGTATTTGAAAAGGTTAGCGGACAACGCTTCTGGTAAAGCTGTTTCTCTTGTCGCGGAATACGAAGGTAACGTTGCTGGATATATAAATGTGTATGTCGATTCTTCCTGGGGTTCTTTCGCAAATATGGGGTATTGCGAAATTGTTGATTTTGGTGTATTAGCAAAATACCGTTGTTGCGGAATAGGCTCTAAACTAATGGATACCGCTGAAAAGATTGCTTTGGAATATGCAGATGTAGTTTATCTTGGGGTAGGCTTACACAGCGGATATGGCAGCGCTCAAAGAATGTATCATAAGCGTGGTTACATACCTGACGGCAAAGGTGTCTGGTATAAAGATAAAATAGCAGAGCCGCATAAAACTTACTGCAACGATGACAGCTTAAATCTGTATTTTAGCAAAAAGCTTAGATAGCCATTATGAGGATAGAAGCAATTATGGGGGGAGCGGTGTCATGTTGACATTGCTCCCTGTTCTTGTTATAGCTTCACAATCCCACGCTCATTCAAGTCTGATCCAGGAAACCATTGGTAAGACATATTCACTGTAATTTCCTGTTCCAGCCGCCATTCTGATCCAATCCCATTGACAAAGCCAATCAGCAGTTTCAGCTTGTCTCGAAGTACACGCGATCCAGATACAAAAAATATCGTCATCTTATCCATTCTTTTATTTTAACCGAATCAATCAGCAATAGCTGCTATTCGGTTATGCCCGGTGGAGCGGGGCACGCTGTGAGCAAGTAGGGGCGCGGATTGCAAATACTCGCTTGACTGAATCAAGAATCAAATTCAGTAAAAATAACCAGAATATTGAACAGAAATGGAATGGAATAACCAAAAACAGGTTATAAATGAATTTGTTAAGGAAAAGACAAAACATGAATGGGCCATGTCCATTCCCTGAGATCAGAGGCAGCAAAAGAGAAATAACCGGATATAGCTCAGGCTGATCCCATGTTTTGTTACTGTCACCCGTTGAAAGAATATTCAATTCTATGTATAATAGTATTATTACATTCATTGAAAAAGTTAGAATGAACCAGGGAGGAATTATGAACATCAGGGTTGTAGCAGTGGATAACTCAGAGGAATTATTAGTGAAGCTAACTCGTATTTTAAAGGAAATAGACGGCATTGAACTGTGCGGAAGCTTCAATGAAGCCATTGCAGCCATGCAATATGTGAGAGAAAATCCGGTTGATATGGTGTTTTCGGATGTGGTCATGCCGGACATCAGCGGAATTACCCTTGCAGCTAAGCTGTATGAACTGCCGGACCCGCCGGAAGTGGTACTACTTTCCGGTATTCCCGGCTTTTCGCTGGAAGCCTGGAAGATCCGGGCCTTTGGCTTTATTATAAAGCCCTATAAAAAAACGCAGATTGTTAAAATGATCGATCAATATATAATGGATAAAAGTAAAGTCGTATAAAACCAGGAAAAAGGCTGGCTGAATCAAATAACAATGGCATATGGTTATACCGTCACAGGGGGTTTTTGCGTTTTATGTAACGCAAAAACCCTTTAAAAATTGTTTCAAATCTGCTGAAACCCTTGTATTTCCTTAGTTTTTGTATTTTAATGGACGAACACAGATGACTATGTTATAATGTTAGGACAGTGAAAAGAGAACCCTTTTTTCCATAAGGAGAAAGATATGAAAGAAAAGTTCAAAATAAAGGGACAGCTGAGGACGTATATGCAGTGGCCGCTTTATCTGAGCGCATTGCTGATCGCCGCCAATACGGTGATTGGCGCAGCCAGTACAAAGGCGGGCATTATCATGGCGTTTTTTACACTCCTGTATGTAGGCATAGCAGTCTGGCTTTATACTTACAGAAGGAGACTTCTGATGAGCGGACTTGTGGAATTTTCTGCAGAATATTCCTGGATGCAGAAGCAGCTCCTTACCGATCTGGAACTTCCGTATGGAATGACGGATGAAAACGGAAGGATTCTATGGGGGAATACAGCGTTTTCAGAGGTGTTAGGGGAAGAAAAACCTCTAAAGGTCACGAGAAAGAACATCATGACCATTTTTCCGGAGATAACTAAGGAAGTGTTAAAGCTTAACGAGGGTACTGCCGTTCTCCATGCCGAGTGCAATGAACGGAAATACCAGATCCGTTTAAAGGCTGTCTATATGAAAGAATCACCGGAGGTCATTGTTTCATCGGTTGGAGTGGAGGCTGCCGGACAGATGCTTGTGGCAGTCTATCTTTTTGATGAAACGGAAATTCTCACCTACAAGCAGATGGTGGATGACCAGAAAATGGTTGCCGGCCTTATTTATCTGGATAATTATGATGAGGCGCTGGAGAGTGTGGAAGAAGTACGCCGTTCTCTGCTTACTGCCCTCATCGACCGGAAGATCACCAAGTACATTACCAATATGAATGGAATCGTTAAAAAGCTGGAAAAGGATAAGTACTTTATCGCCATTAAGCAGTCCTATATCACCGAGCTTAAGGAGAACCGTTTTTCCATTCTGGAGGAAGTTAAAACCGTCAATATCGGCAATGAGATGGCAGTGACCTTAAGCATTGGTCTCGGAATGAATGGAGACAGCTATTACCGGAATTACGAATTTGCAAGAATCGCCATTGATATGGCTCTTGGACGGGGCGGCGATCAGGCGGTAATTAAAGATGGTGAACGGATCCAGTATTTCGGAGGCAAGGCCCAGCAGGTAGAGAAGACCACCCGGGTAAAGGCCCGCGTAAAAGCTCACGCCCTTAGAGAGCTGATGGAAACAAAGGACCGGCTGCTGATCATGGGGCACCGGTTAACAGATATCGATGCCTTTGGCGCTGCAATTGGAATTTACCGCATTGCTACGGCCATGGATAAGAAGGCCCATGTCATTATTAATGAAGTGACTACCTCGGTCCGTCCTATTCTGGACCGTTTTGTGGGTAATCCCGATTACCCGGAAGATCTATTCCTGACAGGGGGGAAGGCAGCGGAGCTGGTGGATGCCAATACCCTTTTAGTAGTGGTGGATGTAAACCGCCCCAGCATTACCGACGCGCCGGAGCTTCTGCGTCTTGTAAAGACCATTGTAGTCCTGGATCATCACAGACAGAGCAGTGAGATCATTGACAATGCGGTTCTTTCCTATGTAGAGCCGTATGCTTCCTCCTCCTGTGAAATGGTAGCGGAAGTGCTGCAATACATTGCAGATGGGATTAAGATCAAATCTGCGGAAGCAGATGCCCTGTATGCAGGAATCGTCATTGATACCAATAATTTCACCAACCAGACAGGCGTCAGGACCTTTGAAGCGGCCGCTTTCTTAAGAAGAAACGGTGCGGATGTGGTCCGTGTGCGTAAGATGTTCCGCGATGACCTGGAAGATTACAAGGCAAAGGCGGAGGCTGTCCGGGATGCAGAGATTTTCGAGGGTTCCTTTGCGATCAGCGTATGTTCCTCGGAAGGAATCGGAAGCCCTACGGTCGTAGGAGCCCAGGCAGCCAATGAGCTGCTGGACATAGCCGGGATCAAGGCCTCCGTTGTAATGACTGATTATAATCATGCGGTGTATATAAGCGCCCGTTCCATTGATGAAGTGAATGTACAGGTCATGATGGAAAAGCTGGGCGGCGGCGGACACCGTACCATTGCAGGCGCACAGCTTGCGGGCGTCAGCATTGAAGAAGCGAAAACCCGCGTAAAAGCGGTTATTAAAGAGATGTTAGAGAAGGGAGACATATCATAATGGAAGTTGTATTATTAGAAGACGTAAAGGCATTAGGTAAGAAGGGACAGATCGTTAAGGTTAACGACGGATATGCAAGAAATTTCATTCTCCCTAAAAAACTGGGAATTGAGGCAACCGCTAAGAATTTAAATGATTTAAAGCTTCAGAAGGCCAATGAGGCAAGGATCGCAGCGGAACAGCTGGAGGCTGCAAAGGAGCTTGGAACCAAGCTTTCAGAAGCATCTGTTACCTTGTCCATACGGGCAGGAGAGGGCGGAAGAGCTTTTGGCTCCGTATCAGGAAAAGAAATTTCCGCTGCTATTAAGAGCCAGCTGGGATATGATATTGATAAAAAGAAGCTGGTCCTTCCCGAACCGCTTAAAACCTTTGGTTCTCATGAGGTTCCGATCAAGCTTCATAAAGATGTAACTGCAAAACTGAATGTTAAGGTAGTGGAAAGCTAGGAGGCATGAACATGGATGATGCCCTGATCAAACGGGTGCTGCCTCACAGCATAGAGGCAGAGCAATCCGTCATCGGTTCCATGCTGATGGACCGGGATGCAATCATCACGGCTTCCGAGATCGTTACAGCAGGAGATTTTTACCAGCACCAGTATGGCATCATGTTTGAGGCCATGCTGGAGCTTTTTAATGAGAATTTGCCGGTGGATCTGGTAACTCTTCAAAACCGTTTAAAGGAAAAGGATGTTCCTCCCGAAGTTTCAAGCCTGGAATTTGTAAGGGACATCATCACCACGGTTCCTACATCCGCCAATATAAAGTCCTATGCCAATATTGTCCGTGATAAGGCGGTTCTAAGACGGCTTATTAAGGCAAATGAAGAAATAGCCAACACCTGCTACGCAGGAAAAGAACCCTTGGAAACCATTATGGCTGTTACGGAAAAGACCATATTTGATCTGCTTCAGAACCGTAACTCCGGGGATTTCGTACCCATCCGCCAGGTTGCCATGAACGTTTTGGAAAAGATCGAGGAGGCTTCCAAGAACCAGGGAACCGTAACCGGAATCCCCACAGGCTTTATTGACCTGGATTATAAGACTTCCGGCCTTCAGCCTTCCGATTTCATCCTGATCGCCGCCCGCCCTTCCATGGGAAAGACGGCTTTTGTGCTGAACCTGGTAGACCATATTGCTGTAAAAAAGGGCCTGCCCTGTATGGTATTCAGCCTTGAGATGTCAAAGGAACAGCTGGTAAATCGTATGCTGGCCATGGAATCCAATGTAGATTCCCAGAAGCTTAGAACAGGAACCTTATCCGATACCGACTGGGATGCCGTAGTGGAGGGGATCGGAGTCATCGGCAATTCCAAGCTGATCATTGACGATACCCCGGGAATCTCCATTGGGGAACTGCGCTCCAAATGCCGTAAGATGAAGCTGGAATACGGTCTTAGCGTGGTCATCATCGACTACCTTCAGTTGATGAGCGGAAGCGGAAAAGGCGGCGAAAACCGCCAGCAGGAGATATCAGAAATCTCCAGATCCCTAAAAGCCCTGGCAAGAGAGATGAACGCTCCCGTAATTGCCTTATCCCAGCTAAGCCGGGCCTGCGAAACAAGACCAGACCACCGCCCCATGCTCTCCGACCTCCGAGAATCCGGAGCCATCGAGCAGGATGCGGACGTGGTTATGTTCTTATACCGTGATGATTATTATAATAAGGATACGGATATGCCTAATATTGCAGAGGTTATTATTGCAAAACAGAGAAACGGCCCTATTGGGACCATTAATCTGGTCTGGAGACCGGAATATACGAAGTTTGCAAACATGGCCCGGCAATGAGCAGGATAGAAAAAGAGGGGTCCCTGTTCCCGAAAAGCAAGCATTTTTGCTTTTCGGGAACAGGGACCCCTCTTTTTCTATGGGGCGAACGCCCCCCATCATGGAGAAGGGATTCGAGGTTCGAATCCCTTCTCCATGATGGCCCCTGCGGCCCAGCCATTCCCACCCTCTCCCTTCAAAAATTTCTCAAATCCTTCAAAAAATTTCCAATTCCCATTCATAATCCATCAGAAGCCAGCATATGATATAAATAGTAAGGTTATGAAAACTAAACGAACCAAAGGAGAGGATATAGCTATGGCTGAGATACATTACTTAATATCGGATGCATCGAGGAAGGTCGATGTGGAGTCACATGTCCTTAGATACTGGGAGGACGAGCTGGAGTTAAAGATTCCCAGAAATGAGATGGGGCACCGGTATTACACTGAAGCACACATCCGTTTATTCAAGCAGATCAAGGACTTAAAGGACAAGGGGTATCAGTTAAAGGCCATTAAGACAGCGCTTGACAAGGTAGTTGAGGAGGGCAGGGACCCTGTCATACCAGATGAATTATTGGAGGGACAGGTGACTCAGGAATTAAAGGACAGTGCAATATCTGGTACGGAGGATGGGGCAGACCTGGAGGTACAAACATCAGCGCAGATTTCCATAGCCCAGGAAAAGATGGAACAGTTCCAGGAGATCATGAACCATATCATTGGACGGGCTTTAGAAGTAAATAATGAGCAGTTGAGCCAGGATGTCAGCTGCCTGGTTAATGACAAGGTCATCAAGGAAATGGAATATTTAATGAATTTAAAGGAAGAAAAGGAAGAAGAACGGTTCAAGCAGTTGGACGAGCTTATGCGTTCGTATCAAAAGGACAACAAAGGGCGTGCAGAAGCAGCCGCTTCCAGGATTCCATTTTTTAACAAGAAAAAGAAATTCGGACGTAATGGAAAAAAGTTATAAAACCACACTACTTTCAGATAATAGAGCAGTCAAACAGACTCTGGCAAGGAAATCCGCAGCTGCCGATGAAAGTAGGAACTGCGGATTTTTTACGCAAACAGATTATTCTTTACAAGCCTTTACAAAAGTCTGAAACAGTCGAAACGCTTCTTCATTCTCTTCCCATAGATATTCCGGATGCCATTGAACCCCAATAAAAAAGGGATAACCAGGCATTTCAATGGCTTCAATCAAATGATCGGTCGAGCGGGCTGAAGCAATAAGTCCGGGAGCAAGATCCCTGACAGCCTGATGGTGCATGCTGTTGACCTTTATGGAGGAACTTCCTGATATCCGGGCAAGGAGAGTGTCCTCCCTTAAAGCAACCCTATGGCACGGCATATCGTAATGAAATGGCTGGGAATGAGCCAGAGGAAATTCCCGTATTACCTGGGAGGGGATATCCTGCCAGATGTTTCCTCCGAGAGCGATATTTAAAACCTGAATTCCCCGGCAGATCCCAAGAACCGGCTTTTTAAGCTCCATAATCATAGGAAGCAGGGATATCTCCATCTGGTCCCTGGCTGCGGATACATTGCCGCAGTGAGCCTGTGTCTCTTCCCCAAAAAGAAAGGGATGTACATCGGGGCCGCCTGTAAACAGAAACCCGTCCAGATCCTGTGAAAGCTGTCTTAGATCCTCTTCCGGGGCATTAAGGGGCATTACGACTGGAATAGCTCCCGCAGCCTTTAACGCCCGCATATAAGTAGGGCGCGCCTTAATATCACCGCTTTCGGTATCGTGGGCGGGGGTCAGGCCGATCAGTGGTTTTCTCATATTAGAAATGTCCTTTCCTAATGAAGGGTTGAAAGAAAAACATCTTTCAACCCTTTGTTTTTGAATCAGCTGGATATGCAGGCATACCCGTCTGATCCATTATTATGCAGATATGAAGAACTTGATGATATAATGAGCGCAAGAGAGCGAAGATGAGCTTGTTCATGGTTGCAAAGGTTGAATGCCGATCATGAACCGCAGGTTCATGATATAACAAAATGCCTCTTCCGTAAAGGAAGAGGCATTTATGTATTCATAATTATGCTTCAGAAATAGCTCCTGTAGGACAGACGCCTTCACAAGCGCCACAATCGATACAAGCATCAGCATCAATAACAAACTGAGAATCACCCTGGCTGATAGCGCTTACTGGGCACTCACCTTCACAACTTCCGCAACTAACGCAAGCGTCACTAATAACACGTGCCATGATAAAATACCTCCTTATAATTTATAGATTTTTCTATATTTTATACTATAAATCAGAAATA
This sequence comes from Lacrimispora sp. BS-2, assembly GCF_040207125.1. Taxonomy (NCBI): domain Bacteria; kingdom Bacillati; phylum Bacillota; class Clostridia; order Lachnospirales; family Lachnospiraceae; genus Lacrimispora; species Lacrimispora cavernae. The sequence goes on along the minus strand of NZ_CP157940.1, from coordinate 3,317,748 downwards.
TTCAAGTAGAAAATGGTACAATTATTGTTTAATTTTGGGAGCAATACCGATCAGGGATTCCTGTGCGGACATCCCTGATCCCGCTTAGGATGATCTTCTTGGCGGCAACGGCTCCTTCTTTTGACATGGGAGGAATATCCTTTAAAGGATATTCCATACCCAGGCTCTCGTATTTTACCTTTCCCATGTCATGATAAGGCAGGACATCAAGGGCCTTCACATTCTTAAGTCCGCCGATAAAACGCCCCAGCCTGTATAAATCAGGGGTTTCATCTGTGATCTGGGGTACTACCACGTGACGGACCCACACCGGGATATCCCGGTCACTTAAGTACTGGGCAAAATCCAGAATGTTTTCATTGGAATGCCCTGTAAGTGTTTTGTGCTTTGTGTCATCAATGTGCTTGACGTCCAGCATGATAAGATCGGTAGAGTCCAGAAGACGGTCTATTTTCTTCCTGTAATCCGGATCATTCCCATGAAATGTGACACCTGAGGTATCCAGACAGGTATGGATGTTTTTCTTTGCTGCGGCTTCAAAAAGCTCAGTCACAAAATCCAGCTGCATAAGGGGCTCCCCGCCGGTGGCCGTTATGCCTCCTCCCCGGTAAAAATTCCGGGACGATTCAAACTGCTTTAATAGTTCTTCTGTTGTCATCGGCGTGCCGCCCGCCATTTTCCAGGTGTCCGGATTATGGCAGTATTGGCAGCGCATGGGACAGCCCTGTAAAAAAATCACCATGCGCACGCCCGGCCCGTCAACGGTACCAAAGCTTTCAATGGAATGTATATATCCTGTCATACAGATCGCCTTCTTTGCTTTTTATTACATATTGTTGTGGAACGTACGGGAAATCACCTCATCCTGCTGTTCCTTTGTAAGCTTAATAAAATTCACCGCATAACCGGATACCCGGACTGTAAGCTGGGGATAATTTTCCGGATGGTTCTGGGCGTCTAACAGGGTATCACGGGTGAAGACATTGACATTTAAGTGATGTCCGCCTTCTTCCACATAGCCATCTAATAAATTAACAAGGTTATTGATTTGAGATTCGCTGATATTTGTCATTTTCTGATCCTCCTTTTGTATTAATAAGTGTCTTCCATAAACAGCCGGTTGCTTTCCGGGTATTCCCCGTCTGTGTCCATGGCCTCGAACAAAGTCGGTACTCTGCAGGCGGAATTTCCGTCTGCACAATCCGTGGAGTTCATGGTGGTAACTGATTTTGCCATTGTTTTATCGGTACTTACCGTATCGTCTTCTGATACACGGATGTTCATGTGGCCAACCTTTCCGGCCATGAACTGGTCAAGCATGGAGACGATATCGTCAATCAGTTTCTCCTTTGGGTCTGCCATAATAACCACTCCTTACTTCTGGTCTTCATTAAGAGCCAGCTCTAAATCTACCTCTAAATCTCCTGTGAAAATCTGATCTTCCTTACCAAGAGCTCCCGGTACGATGGAGAAGGTATTGGAGATGCCATCCTGGGCATCTTTAAACGGAAGCTTTGCAACCGATGCAAGGGAAGCGACGGCGCCGTGGGTATCTCTATGATGCATTGGATTGGCACCAGGTGCAAAGGCTTCGCCTTTCTTACGTCCGTCAGGAGTTGCTCCTGTATTCTTACCATATACGACATTGGAGGTGATTGTCAAGATAGAGGTTGTTGGAATACCGCCCCGGTAGGTATGGTTTCCTTTTATATAGTTCATGAAGGTGTGAACCAGGTCGTTTGCAATCTGGTCTACCCGGTCATCGTTATTGCCGTATTTTGGGAAGTCTCCTTCTACGATGTAGTCAACCACGATTCCGTTTTCATCCCGGACCGTCTTTACCTTGGCATATTTGATAGCGGATAAAGAGTCAGCCACTACGGAAAGTCCGGCAATACCGGTTGCGAACCAACGGGTTACCTTTTTATCGTGAAGAGCCATCTGAATGCGCTCATAGCTGTATTTGTCATGCATATAGTGAATGACGTTCAGGGTGTTTACATAAACCCTTGCAAGCCAGCTCATCATATCCTTATAGGCAGCCATAACCTCCTCATAATCCAGGTACTCAGAAGTGATGGGACGGTATTTAGGGCCGACCTGATTTTTGGTAACTTCATCAATGCCGCCGTTAATGGCATATAACAGGCACTTTGCCAGATTGGCACGTGCGCCGAAGAGCTGCATTTCCTTACCAACCCTCATGGAAGATACGCAGCAGGCAATGGCATAATCATCTCCATGGGTCACTCTCATCAGATCATCGTTCTCATACTGGATAGAAGAGGACTCGATGGAGGTCTTAGCGCAGAAGCGCTTAAAGTTTTCCGGAAGCTTTGTGGACCAGAGCACGGTTAAGTTCGGCTCAGGAGCTGTTCCCAGATTCTTAAGGGTGTGGAGGTAGCGGAAGGAGGTCTTGGTCACCAGATGGCGTCCGTCAATGCCGACTCCTCCGATGGATTCTGTTACCCAGGTAGGATCGCCGGAGAACAGCTCATTGTATTCCGGAGTACGGGCAAATTTGACCAGACGAAGCTTCATGATGAAATGGTCTACAGCCTCCTGGATATCTTCCTCGGTAAAGGTCCCCTCTTCTAAATCTCTCTGTGCATATACGTCAATAAAGGTGGAGGTACGGCCTAAGGACATGGCGGCTCCGTTCTGCTCCTTGACAGCGGCAAGGTAAGCTAAGTACAGCCACTGGATCGCTTCTTTTACATTGGCGGCCGGTTTGGAAATATCAAGGCCATAGATTCTTCCCAGCTCCTTTAATTCTTTAAGGGCACGGATCTGCTCAGAAAGCTCTTCTCTTTCCCGGATCACGTCAGAGTACATGGTGGTACGGGTCGTATCCTTCTGTTCTTCCTTATCCTCAATCAGGCGGTCAATGCCGTACAGGGCCACCCGGCGGTAATCTCCGATAATACGTCCGCGGCCATAAGCATCCGGAAGGCCTGTGATGATGTGGTTGGAACGGCAGTCGCGCATTTCCTGGGTATAAGCGTCAAAAACACCGGCATTGTGTGTCTTTCTGTGAACTGTAAAAAATTTCTTGACTTCAGGATCAATGGTATAACCATTATCTGCACAGGCTTTTTCTGCCATACGGATGCCGCCGTAAGGCTGTAAAGAACGTTTGAAAGGCTTATCGGTCTGAAAACCTACGATTGTTTCTTTATCTTTATTTAAATATCCCGGCCCGTGGGAGGTGATGGTGGAAATGGTCTTTATATCCATATCCAGGACGCCGCCGGCATCCCGTTCCTGCTTGGATAAGTCCATAACCTGCGCCCAAAGAGCGTTTGTTTCTGTGGTTGGTCCGGCAAGAAAAGAATCATCTCCATCATAAGGAGTGTAATTTTTCTGTATAAAGTCCCTGACGTTGATCTCCCGTTCCCAAACACCGCCTGTGAAGGCTCTCCATTCTGTTCTCATAATATTTACCTCCGTGAAATCTAACTGTATAAGTGTAAGTTATAAATGAGTGCCGTCAAAGATTATAATTCCTACAATCTTTGTATGAATGTATTATACATAATACTGTATACAATGTCAAGGTTCTTAATTGAGAAAAACCATCAGAAGGGAACCTGAATGAAAAAATAGAATTTAGTCCTTGCTAATCATAAGTAAAAGTATTATATTATAAAGACAGTAAGTACAATTTTTTAAGGAGGAACACAAGATGCAGATCCAAAAGGATATGTTAATAGGCGCATTGCTAGAAATGGACGAGAACATTGCACCTATGTTAATGCGTGCAGGTATGCATTGCCTCGGTTGTCCGGCATCTCAGGGTGAGTCCCTGGAGGAAGCCTGCCAGGTTCATGGAATAGACTGTGATGTTCTGGTTTCCCAGATTAATGAAGTGTTAGCAGACAAATAGAATATGTTGCAGGAGGCAGTCCTAAAGGACCAGCCTCCTGCTTTTTTGTGTCCAAGGAGCTGGGCGAACACGTTTGTATGTTCATTTGGCAGCTGCAGCGATGGCTATAGGAAATTCTTATGGCTGCCGTTTTTCTTCCCTGTAATGCTTGGGGCTGACGCCGAATTCCTGTTTGAATATTTTGGAAAAGGTTAAAGGGTTATGATATCCGATTCCTGTGGCGATTTCCTGAATGGATAAGGATGTGGCGGAAAGCTGGTGGGCGGCAATGTTAAGCCGGAACCTCATTAAGTATTCCTGAGGTGAAACGTGAAGCTGCTTTTTGAAGATTGAGGTTAAATAGGAGCGGTTGATCCCAATGTAGTCCGCAATGTCCTGGACTTTGATGTGATCATAGTTCAGCTTAATATACTGAAGGGCATAATCCACATAAGTATCGATGGAATAGTCGTGCTGGTTCTTTTTAATGATTCTTATGGTATTCTGCATTTCGATCAGGGTGGACAGTATTTCGTATAAGTATCCCACCCGTTTGATTTCATTGGCAAAGGTCAGCTCGCTGGTATCCAGTATTTTGTGTATCATGGGAAGATAAAGCTGATTGGGAATCTGGGAATGGATGGCTGGGAGCTGTGGAGACAGGCTCGCATAGCTTAAATAAGCCTCCGCCATTTCTCCGTCAAAGGTGATCCACATGTATTCCCAGGGGTTTTTGCAATCAGCATTGTAAAGAACGGGATGGCCCTTGGGAATGAGAAAGATGTCATCGGTTTTTAAATCATACCGTTTTCCATTAACTTCCAGGGACCCTGCGCCGCCTATCACAAAGTGCAGGTGATATTCATTTGGAATCTTGTGGTCGTAGGTGTATCCGGGAGGACACTGCTGGATTCCGCAGTGAACCAGGTACAGATCATTGGTCTGCCGTTTGATGTTCCTTAAGCAGCGGAACCCGGCTACATTCTTATAAGTTGTCTGTTTTTCACTCAAATATATACCCCCTCAAAATGGTGAAAGACCCTGTCAGACGATCCGCTTTCATTTGGATGTTTGATAGGGTCAAGTATACAGATATTAAGCGCAGCTTGAAATGACGATTCCCGGGAAATTCTGTTAATGGTACATTTTCATGTAGCTGCCATGGGCTGCAATAAGTTCATCCACCATAGCGCGGATATCTTTTATGTTCAGTTCGGCGGCGGTGTGAGGATCCAGCATGGCTGCCTGGTAAATGGTTTTTCTATCTCTGTTACGGGCTGCCTCTATGGTGAGAAGCTGTGGATTTATATTTGTCATGTTCATGGCTGCCAGCTGGGTAGGAATGCGTCCCACATGGCAGGGAGTAATTCCGCTTCCGTCTACCAGACAGGGAACCTCTACGCAGGCGTCGGCAGGAAGGTTATCGATCAGCCCGTGGTTTAATACGCTTGCTCCGATTTTATAGGGCTTATTAGTCACAATCGCTTCCATAATATAGGAGGCGTATTCATGAGAACGTTCATGGGTGATCTGGCCGTTGTTTAGTATCGAGTTCTTTTCTTCCTCCCATTCGTTGATCTGCTTGATACAGCGCCTCGGATACTCATCTAAGGGAATCTGGAATTCTTCGATCATTTCCGGATATCTGGATTTTATGAACAATGGATTGTATTCTGCATTGTGTTCGCTGGATTCCGTACAATAATAGCCCAAATGGTTGATGTATTCAAAGCGGACCATATCTTTATGTTTTTCTGTCTGGTTTTTCTCAAGGGCTTTTTGGCGGATGACGGGATAAAGATCGTTTCCATCCCTGTCATGGAGCTTTAAGAGCCAGGCCATATGGTTGATTCCTGCGATTAATTCTGTCCGCCCTTCCAGCTTATCCTCCATATCAAGCCCCTTTAATAAGGTTTCTGAGCATACCTGGACGCTGTGGCATAAACCAATGGTTTTAATGGACGTATAACGCTGCATGTATCCAGTTAAGATAGCCATGGGATTGGTATAATTTAAGAAGTAAGCATCCGGGCAAACATCTTCCATGTCTCTGGCAAAATCCTCCATAACGGGAATGGTTCTTAGACCCCGCATGATGCCGCCGATTCCCAGGGTATCCGCAATGGTCTGCTTTAAGCCGTACTTTTTAGGGATTTCAAAGTCAGTTATGGTACAGGGATCGTATCCGCCCACCTGAATGGCGTTTACTACAAAGGTGGCACCGGACAAGGCTTCCTTCCGGTTTTCCTCTCCCAGATAAGTTTTTATATCAGCCCGTCCCTGATTTACATTTTTGTTGATTGCATTCAGGATGAGCTCTGAATCCGAAAGGCGGACCGGATCAATGTCGTAAAGAGCGATCCTGGCGTCCCGGAGTACGGGAGTGCACATGCAGTCACCTAAGACATTTCTTGCAAATATCGTGCTTCCTGCCCCCATAAAAGTTATTTTTACCATGTTCCTTCCTCCTTGTTTTTCCTTGTCTGTCTGATGAGGATATTGTATAATTGCAGCAGAAAAAAAGATAGGACGTTTGTTTCATAAAATTGTCGTTTTGTTGAATGGAGGGTTAAGCATGAATCAATGGGTACGGGCACTGACCATTTATTACTGCGGGCGAGAACAATGTTCATCAGGACATTTTTTCGGACCTGCGATCCGGAAGCATTACCTGATGCACGTAATACTCCGGGGAAAGGGAATCTATCGGACGGGAGGCGAGGAATATGCCTTAAAGGAGGGAGATGCATTTTTAATTAAGCCTCAGGAGGTCACTTATTATCAGGCGGATAAGGACGAGCCATGGGAATATGCCTGGGCAGCTTTTGCAGGGACTGAGGCAGAACGGCTTTTAAGTGATTACCGGCAGGAAGAAAGCGGGTATGTTTACCACTTTGATGAAGGGAATGAATGGCGGACTGATATGGAACGGCTGGTGACTGCCTTTCAGAACGGGGGCCATCATGTGGATGAGATGACGGGGCATCTTTATCTGCTGTTTTCCAGGCTCCCTAAACGGGGAAAGGAAGTGGGAGAGTATGAGCAGAGCTATTTATCCAGGGCGGAATCCTATATACGCCATAATTACAGCTATCCCATTCAGATCGGAGATGTGGCAAAATATGTGGGGATCGACCGGACCTACTTATACAGGCTTTTTATGAAATATAAAGGGATTTCGCCAAAACAGTATTTAACGGCCTACCGTATTATGGAAGCAAAGCGCCTGCTGGAGGATACGGGCCTCAGCGTAACGGAAACCGGTTTATCCTGCGGCTTTCATGATACCTCGGTATTCTGCAAAAGCTTCCTTCAGACGGAGGGAGAATCCCCTCTCCAGTATCGGAAGAAGATGAGAGAAGAGGTTCGGTAAATATAACAAAACACCATGTACCTGTCACATTAGTCTATGTAATGTAGATGAAAAATGGTTTATAATCAGCAGTAAGAGATGGAAAAGTATATAAAAATATGCTGTAAAATCAGATTTAACTATATAAATCGACTAATTAAAGGGAGGTAACAAAATGAAACGCAAATGGTGGTTGACAGCAGCAATGGCAGCAGTTATGGCAGCAACACTGGCGGGCTGCGGGAGCAAGACCGGGAATGGAACTGCCCCTGCAAGCGCAGGAGAAACAACTGAGGCAGCGGAAAGCTCCGGTGAACCGGGAAATACCGGTGCCCAGGGAACCCTGACGGTTGCAATCTGGGACAAGAACCAGGAGCCGGGACTTACGGAGATCATGAAGGACTTTACAAAGGAAACGGGAATTAAGACACAGATTCAGGTAACCCCATGGGAGCAGTACTGGACCATGCTGGAAGCAGGGGCAACCGGCGGATCTCTTCCCGATGTTTTCTGGATGCATTCCAATGAGATTGCAAGGTATTCCGAATACGAAATGCTTTTGGACTTAACGGACCGGATCAAGGAAAGCAAGACGCTGGAAATGGATAAATTCCCAAAAGACATTGTGCAGATCTATAATTGGGAAGGCACAAAGCAGTATGCGGTGCCAAAAGATATTGATACCATCGCGCTTTGGTACAACAAAACCATGTTTGATGAAGCAGGAATCCCCTATCCCCACAAGGATTGGACCTGGGATGATTTTGCAGCAGCAGCCAAAAAGCTGACCAAAGGGGATGGAAGCCAGTATGGATTTGCTTTAAGGCCCACCAATGACCAGGCAGGCTGGAACAATATCGTTTATGATATGGGCGGTTATGTGATCAGCGATGATAAGAAAACCTCCGGATTTGACCAGCCGGGAACCATCAAGGCCTTAACATTTATAACCGGCCTGATGAAAGAGGGATATGCGCCGTCATATGAAGTGATGGCAGAAAATACAGAGGAAGCTTTGTTTGAAGCCGGCAAGGTAGCTATGATTACGGCTGGCTCCTGGATGCTTCCGGAGCTTTGCAATAATGATTACGTAAAAGCAAACGGGGACATCGCACTCCTTCCCAAGGATGGGGCCTCTGGAAAGAGAATCTCCATTTATAATGGACTGGGCTGGGCGGCTTCCGCCAATACCGGCATGCCTGAGGAAGCATGGAAGCTCATCGAGTATATGGGATCAAAGGAAGCCCAGCAGAAACAGTCTGACCTTGGAATCGTTATTTCTGCTTATGAAGGAACAACGGATAACTGGATAAAGGCATATTCAGGCTTTAACCTTCAGGCATACTTAGATATGATGAGCGACCTGGTCATCAGGCCCTACTCAAAATCAACGGTTGCGTGGAACAATATGACCGGCGAAAAATTGATTGATGCGTGGACCGGAGCCAGGAGCGTGGAGGATGTCTGCAAGGATATTACTCAGGAAATGAATGCTATGCTGGCACAGGAATAAGAGGAGCTGGGGAGGCAGGTTTTTTAAGCGCCTCCCCTTTTTAACCGGATCAGGCAGTGAAGCGGATTGGGAATATCCGTTTGACAAAGAAATACGGAGGGTCTGCATGAATAGAAAATCAAAGGTATCAAGGCGGGAGAGAAGTGAATTTTTATGGGGGTGGCTGTTTTTGCTTCCAACCATGGCGGGTCTTATTATTTTAAATATCATCCCCATTTTCCAGACCATTTATCAAAGCCTTTTTAAAACAGGGGCTTTTGGCAAAGGCAATGTATTTATTGGCCTTGACAATTACGGTCAGCTTTTCAGTGATGGGACTGTATGGCAGGCCTTGTGGAATACATGTAAATATGCCTTGGTGGAGGTCCCCTTTTCCATTGCCATTGCCCTTTTAATAGCTGTCTTTTTAAACGGTAAGATCCGGGGGCGCTCTATATGGCGGACCATTTATTTCCTGCCCATGGTGGCAGCTCCTGCTGCGGTGGCAATGGTCTGGAGATGGCTTTATAATTCGGAGTTCGGGCTGCTTAACCATATCCTGCGGGGAATGGGCTTTTCCGGGGTAAACTGGATATCCAATCCCAATATTGCCTTCATCTCTGTTGCTGTTGTAGGAATCTGGTCCGTGATCGGGTACAATATGGTGCTGTTTTTTGCAGGTCTCCAGGAAATACCCCGGGATTATTATGAGGCGGCGCAGATTGACGGGGCGGATGGCATCAGCCAGTTTTTTACGATTACATTGCCTTTAATATCACCTACCATGTTTTTTGTGACCGTGACAAGAGTTATAGGAGCCATGCAGGTGTTTGACAGCATCTATATGATGATGGGGAGAAGTAATCCGGCCCTGGGAAAGACCCAGTCCCTGGTGTATCTTTTCTATAAATATTCCTTTATTGAAGGAAACAAGGGGTACGGCTCTTCTATTGTCATGCTGCTGCTTCTGGTCATTCTTCTGATAACGGTGATCCAGATGTTCTGCCAGAAAAAATGGGTGAACTATAGCTAGGAAAGGAGAAATATGGATAAGAATAGAAAAATCAAATCAGGCATCATTTACTTAATCCTTGTCATAGGGTCCGTTATTATGCTGGTGCCTTTTTTGTGGATGTTTTTAACAGCCTTTAAAAGCACATCAGAGGCCACTCAGATGAATCCGTTCATCATCTTTCCAACAGTATGGCGGAAGGAAGCATTTCTTTCGGTGGTGAGCAAGATGAACTTTTTGAGGCTGTATTGGAACACCCTTTTGCTCATTGTGGAACGTGTCATTTGTGCAGTTCTCACCGCAACCATGGCGGGATATGCCTTTGGACGCCTTCACTTTAGGGGAAAGAATCTGGCGTTTTCTCTGGTTCTGTTTCAGATGATGGTACCATCCCAGATTTTTATTATCCCACAGTACTTAATGGTGAGCAGGCTGGGAATGCTAAACACCTCCTTTGGCCTGCTTTTTCCGGGGCTTGTGACGGCCTTTGGAACCTTCCTGTTAAGGCAGGCCTATATGGGGCTGCCCTCCTCCCTGGAGGAGGCGGCCCGGCTTGACGGCTGCAATATCGGCCAGACCTTTCTCTATGTGATGGCCCCCCTTACAAAATCTTCCATGGTGGCTCTTGGCATCTTTACCGCGCTGTTTGGATTTAAAGAGCTGATGTGGCCTTTGGTGGTAAACACGGAGCAGAATACCATGCCCTTGTCTGCCGCCCTTGCAAAGCTGCAGGGGCAGTTTGAAACAAACTATCCGGAGCTTATGGCGGCATCCTTACTGGCCTGTATTCCCATGATTATCATATATCTTATATTCCAGAAGCAGTTTATAGAAGGAATTGCTACATCAGGAGGAAAATTATAAAAGGAGTCCAATTATGCCTATCATTTATCATGAACAAGCAAAAGAAACGGGAGTCGAGCTGTTTGTTCTTGACGATGGCTGGTTTGGTGAACGCAATGACGGCCACAGAGGCTTAGGAGACTGGTATGTGGCTTGCCTCTTTCCTCCTTTGTATTGAGAAAAAAACGGAATAAAAAAAGAGTCCAGGCAGCCATTGTCTGGACTTTTCAATGTAATAAATTACATTATTTTCAAGTAACTACTGTTTTTTATTGAAAAATATTTTATAGCATGTTATAATTCCATAAATTAATGCATTATTCCTGAAAAAATGAACATAGGGGATGATTACAATGAAGGATTATAATGTACATTTAACACTGATTGACCGAGTTATACTGGAATCTTATAAGATCATGATGGAAGGGCTGGCGGATTACCTGGGGGGAGGCTATGAGATGGTGCTTCACAGCCTGGAGGATACGGAACATTCTGTCATTAAGATCATCAATGGGCACCACACAGGACGTACGGAAGGGATGCCGATTACGGACCTGGCTCTCCAGATGCTGGAAGAAATCGAAAAAGATGGTGAAAAAAGCTATATTTCCTATTTTACCAAGAACAAAAAAGAAGAACCGTTAAAATCCTCTACCATCGTGGTACGAGGGGAAGAAAAAAGGATTATCGGACTTTTATGCATCAATTTTTACTTAAATACAGGCTTTGCCGAGATCCTGTCCAGCTATATTCCTCAAATATCCACTCATTCCCTGGTTAAAACTGAAACTTTTGCAAATAATTTAGATGAATTGATTTTCAGCAAAGTCCAGGAGGTTCGGAAGGAGGTAATGGAAGATGATGGGATACTTCCGTCTCTTAAAAACAAGGAGATCATTAATTCTCTGCACCAGCAGGGGGTTTTTACCCTGAAAGATGCGGTTGTAAAGGTGGCTGTTTATTTGGGAATTTCAAAAAATACCGTATATATGCACATTCGGAACGCAGGCGTAAATACAGAAAAGTAAAACGAATAAACATTAATACAGCAGAATCGGTTGACAAAACAAAGCCCTGCAACTTTTTGTGCAATGTGACAAAAAACGCGCAGGATTTTTGTTTATTTATTAGAAAAATAGAATAATATTGCAATCTGAAGTTATCTGTGATAAAATAAATTACACCAAATAAACAAAATAATAAAATTTATTTTATTCGAGTGAAAGGAAGGTATTGATATGGAGGAAAGTAAAAAGAGTAAGAAGGGATTGGGACTGGTACCAAGGCTGATTATTGCAATTATCATTGGTATTTTGATTGGTATGTACTGCCCCAGTTTTGTAACTTCGATATTGATAACAGTATCGGATTTGTTTAAACAGTTTTTAATGTTCATTATTCCACTTATGGTGGTAGCTTTTGTTACTATGGGAATCGCAGACCTGTCTCAGGGAGCCGGAAAGCTGTTAGCGTTTACCGCAGCGATTTCCTATGCTTCCACACTGCTGGCAGGAAGCGCATCTTACGCTGTAGCAAGTTCGTTTTTCCCTTCTTTTGTGAATGAAGAGGTAGTTGCGAAAGTTGCTTCTGCAAGCGACAAGGCTATCAGCGGATATTTCTCACTGGAAATCACACCGCTGCTTGAAACAACGGCTGCTGTTGTACTGGCCTTTGTTCTGGGAGTATGCATCAGCACCATGCGGGGCAAAGAGATCGGAGATACCCTCTATAATGTGATCAAAGAGTTTTCCGAGATCATTACAAAGGTATTGGGCCGGGTGATCATTCCGCTTCTTCCTTTGTACATCTGCGGAACCTTTGCCAAGATGACTTATCAGGGAACTACCTTTGCGATTATGTCAGTGCTTTGGAAGGTATTTGTGATCGTTATCCTTCTTCATTTGATCTATCTGCTTGCAGCTTTTACCTTTGCAGGTATATTGACAAAGAGAAATCCGCTTACCATGCTGAAGAACCAGCTGCCTGGCTACCTGACTGCCATTGGTACCCAGTCTTCCGCTGCCACCATTCCGGTTAATATTAAATGTGCGGAAAGCAATGGTATTTCAGAAGAAATCCGTAATTTCGTAATTCCGCTGTGTGCTAACATTCATATGGCAGGTTCAATGATCACCATTACCTGCTGTGTGACCGCGACCCTGCTCATTTACGGTATGCCTCATGGATTCCTTACCCTGTTCCCGTTTATCTGTGTACTGGGAGTGGCTCTGGTTGCATCTCCGGGAGCTCCGGGAGGCTCTATCTTTACGGCGACTCCATTCTTCCCGATTGTAGGAATACCTGCAGTAGGAGATATTGCCAGCCTTTTACAGGCAATGTATATTGCACAGGACAGCTTCGGAACTGCATGTAACGTATCCGGAGATAATGCGATCAGCGCGCTGGTTGACTTGTATTATCATAAATATATTAAGAAAGATAACTAAGGTTAAGGTGACTGCGAAAGGAGAAGGCTGTTTATGCCGTCTATCAGTATTTTTGAAGTAATCGGCCCCAATATGGTAGGGCCATCCAGCTCCCATACTGCAGGTGCTGTGGCGATTGCTCTTCTGGTTAAAAAAATGTTCAATGAGCCGATCAGCGAAGTGGAGTTTGTTTTGTACGGTTCTTTTGCAAAGACCTATAAGGGCCATGGAACCGACCGTGCACTTCTTGGAGGAATCCAGGGGTTTGAGACGTATGATCTTAGAATTAAGAATTCCTTCCAGCTGGCTGATGAATGCGGGATAAAGTATTCTTTCCGCGTAGATGAAAAGGAAACAGAAGTTCATCCAAACACAGTAGAGATCCATGTGTCAGGAGAAGAGGGCGGGACCATGTCCGTCCGCGGCGTTTCCTTAGGAGGCGGCAAAGTTAAAATTGTCAGGATCAACGGCATTGATGTAGACTTTACCGGAGAATATTCCACACTGGTCATACGGCATTTAGACTATCCCGGCATGGTGGCCTATATTGCTACCAGCTTAAGTGAGCGCAATGTAAATATTGCATTTATGCGCCTGTTCCGGGAACAGAAAGGGGCAACTGCTTACTCTGTGGTGGAATCTGATGAGGAAATTCCACAGGAATTGCTGGAAAAGCTGCGGGAACATCCGAAAGTAGAAGATGTTATGCTTATTCAGGTTTAGGAGGCTTTTATGGATTTTATATCAGGAAGTGAATTATTGAAATTATGTGAAGAAAATCACTGCCGGATTTCAGAAGTGATGCGGGAGCGTGAAGCCAGTGAGTTTGGCGCGGATTCGGAGGAGACTATAAGCCGGATGAAGGAAGCTTACCGTATTATGAAGGAAGCCTGCCACAAGCCGTTAGATCAACCTGTGGCTTCCATCGGCGGATTGATCGGAGGAGAAGCTGCAAAGGTACGGAACAGAAGGAGATCAGGAAAATCCATATGCGGAAGCATGTTATCTAAGGCGATTACCTATTCTCTGGCTGTTTTAGAAGTGAATGCTTCCATGGGCCTTATTGTGGCCGCGCCAACAGCCGGAAGCTCCGGGGTGCTGCCTGGGCTGCTGCTTGCTCTGGAAGAAGAGTTTTCTTTAGACGACGAACAGATCATAGATGGCCTTTTTACAGCAAGTGCGGTTGGTTATCTGATTATGAGGAATGCTACCGTGGCCGGAGCACAGGCTGGCTGCCAGGCTGAGGTTGGAGCTGCTGCCGCAATGGCAGCGGCAGCAGCAACGGAAATCATGGGCGGAACGCCCAAGCAGTGCATGGATGCAGCTACTTCTGCAATCGTAAATCTCTTAGGGCTGGTCTGCGACCCTGTAGCCGGTTTGGTGGAATACCCCTGCCAGAACCGTAATGTTTTAGGGGCTGCCAATGCACTGGTGTGTGCAGAAATGGCATTATCAGGAGTAGAACAGTTCATACCGTTTGATCAGATGGTGGATACCATGATGATGGTGGGGCGTTCCATCCCATTTGAATTAAGGGAAACATCACTTGGCGGCTGCGCAGTTACGGATGCTGCCTGCAGAAAGACCTGCGAGATTTTTAAAACAAAGTAAAAAGTTATCGTGATAAGCGGTACCGGTTCTGCGAAATCGGTATCGCTTTTTATTACATAAAAAAATAGTTGCGAATGCAACTATATTGTGATATGCTGATTATCATCTAAAAAAAGATAAAATGCCGTCCTTAAGGCTTGGAGGTGGAAAATATGAAAGAGCACAAGGAAATCGGGAAATATATATCGATTATCCAGAGACTGAACAATATGTATTTTGCAAATCAATTATCTTCTTATCAGATAGGCTGTGGACAACAGTTTTTTTTATTGCAGATTTTTAAAAATCCGGGTATGAACCTGCATGAACTGGCTTCTTTTGGTCATTACGATAAAGCAACTGCTACCCGCGCGGTTAAGAAGCTGGAGGAAGAGGGATATGTTGTGACGGAAATGGCACAGGAGGATAAACGGATCCGGAGGATTTACGTTACCGACAAGGCAGCTTCTGTTGTGAAGAAGACCTTGGAGAGCGTAAATGAATGGGCGGAAATTATATTAAAGGGGTTTACCAAAGAGGAACGTGATCTGGCGGAGCAAATGCTCATCCGCATGGCCTGCAATGCCCATGATCACATTGTGGAGCAGAAAGGAAAGGAATAGAACATTTTATGGAACAAAACAGGATAAAACAGGGGGAAAATCCCCTGGGATATAAGCCCGTGGGGCATTTGCTGCTGCAGTTTGCACTTCCGGCGATTGTTTCCATGCTGGTAAATTCGGTTTACAACATTGTTGACCAGATTTTTATCGGACAAGGCGTCGGGTATCTGGGAAATGCGGCGACTACCATAGCGTTTCCTATTGTCACCATCATTTTAGCCATGTCGACTCTCTTGGGAGCGGGCGGAAGCGCCTATGCAGCCATTAAGCTGGGCGAAAAGAATGAGGAAGAGGCGGACAAGACTCTTGGGACCGTTTTCCTTGTGACCCTGGCAGCCAGTATAGCACTTATGGCTGTGGGATTCCCGCTTATGACACCTATGCTAAAGATTTTTGGAGCAACCGCCAATACCATGGAATATGCAAGGCAGTATACTTCTATTATATTGCTGGGCACTCCCTTTAACATGCTTTCCGTGGTGTTAAGCAATATGGCCAGGACAGACGGGAATCCGACCTTATCCATGTGCGCTATTTTAGTCGGCGCCGCTTTAAATACCATTTTGGATCCGATTTATATTTTCGTATTTCATTGGGGCGTGACCGGAGCGGCTATAGCCACCATTACTTCACAGATCATTTCCACAGTTGTGCTTGTGCTGTATTTTGTGTACAGAGGAAAACATATGCGCCTTCATAAAAATGGCTTACGCATTAACGGGGATATCTGCAGGCTGGCGCTGCCTCTTGGGATATCAAGCGGCATCACCCAGGTGGCATCTACCATTTTGCAGGTTGTCATGAACAATTCTCTGGTGTATTATGGAAATAAGACGGCCATCGGCGGTGATGTGGCTTTAAGCGCCATGGGTGTTGTAAATAAGATAGGAATGATCCTTATTTCCATCTGTATCGGGATCGGTATCGGCTCCCAGCCCATTCTTGGTTTTAACAAGGGGGCGAATCAGCCAAAGCGTGTGAGGAAGACCTTTCTTTTGGCAGCAGCGGCAGCAACCACAGTTGCCTTTACGGGCTGGCTGGCCTGTCAGCTGTTCACAGAGCAGATTATAAGTCTGTTTGGGACGGAGGATGTGCAGTTTACCCAGTTTGCCATCCGCTGCCTGAAGGTGTATATGCTGGGAATCTTTACTGCCGGTTTCCAGGTTGTGTCCACCAGCTATTTCCAGTCAACGGGACAACCCTTAAAGGCTTCCATTTTATCCATGCTGCGCCAGCTTTTGTTATTGATCCCGCTGATTCTTATCCTTCCTCTTTCATTTGGTCTGGAAGGAATTCTGTATGCAGGGCCTGTGGCGGATATTACTTCAATGGTCATTGTCAGCCAGTTTGTTCTGTATGAATTGAAAAAATTAAACAGATTATGCAAGGAATCGTAACACATGGAATACAGGGAAAGGAGAGATGGAAGCCATGAGCATGAAAACGGAGATGACGAGGATTTTTGCCGGGCTTAAAAAAGCGGATAGAAAGATGGCTCTTGAGCTGGAACAGCCTGCCAGAGGCAGGTTAGCCCTGGCCCAGGAACGGTTTACAAAAAGGGTGAGGGTAAAAGCCTGGAACGTGGATGGGTTTCCCGGAGTCACCATAAACGGAAGCTATGCAAAGGCTGCCCATATCCTCATGCTGCCGGGAGGGGCCTATACTCTGGAGCCGTCAGAGCGTTACAGGGAAATGGCGGAGCAATTTGCCATAGAAAAGCAGGTAAAGGTGACCATACCTTCCTGCCCGCTGGCTCCGGAGTATACAGCCTTAGATGTCCACCGGTATCTGGTCAGGGTTTACAACTGGCTAATGTCAGAGTATCCGGAAGATGAGTTCTTTCTGTTTGGGGATTTTTCCGGCGGCGGTCTGGCCCTTTCACTTTTACAGGAGCTGCGGGACATGGGGAACCTTCCTATGCCGGTGAGGACTGCCGTAGTGTCCCCGTGGCTTGATATTGCCCTTAATAATCCAAAGATAAAAATAATGAAAAAAACAGATCCGATCCTTCCCGTGGAAGGGCTGAAAGAGGCCGGCGCCCGCTACTGCGGTCCTTTGGAACCGGAACATCCCTTTGTTTCTCCCCTTTATGGGAACTGGGATCATCTGGGAAAGATTCTGGTATTTTCCGGGACAGAAGAGATTCTTACGCCGGACTGCGAACTGTTAGCGGAAAAGGCGGGAAAATTGCAGGGAACGGAAATCATTTATAAAAAAGGGGCTAAAATGGTTCATGACTGGATCTTGATTCCATGTAAGGAAACCGATGCCACTTTTGAATTGATTTTTGCATTTTTTCTGGAAGGAGCTTTGGGATTTTAAAATGAGGTTCGGTCCTTTTCAGGGGCCGAACCTCATTTTTGGTTTGTGATGAAGTACTATGAACAAAGGAACGGATTAAAGTTTGGCCAGTGACTGAAGGGCGTGGCCTTCAATCAACACCTCGTAATGTTCCCTGTAGTACGCTTCGGAGGCGTAGTCCTGATGAATCTTGGAGCCATATTCTGCAAGCAGGTTACAGACACGGCTGAAATTTAAAGATTTGTCAGGGGTGTTCCTGATCACCAGATAATACTGTCTGGTATCAGGTTTTTTATATAATGTATTCTCGCCATCGTAAACCTGTCCGATGGTCCTTGCAGCATCAGATATCTGATCCAGGCTCTGAAAACAATAGATTCTTATAGAGGAAGCACTTGATTGCTCTTTTGTTGGTTCTTCTGCCTCCGGTTCTTCTTTCTTGTCAATACCTAACAGATTCAACAGTCCGTCGGCGCCTTCCAAAAGCTCGCTTGCTAAGTCTCCTGGCATGGAATCCAAGTCTTCGTCGGCTGATGGAGAAAATTTTGCAAACCTTGTATCTAATTCTTCCGGGTCGTCGATTTTGGTGATTACTAACATTACGCTTTCGTTGGACAATGGAATTGCTTCTACCATGAGAGGAATGTCTTCTGCTTCGAATCCCACTTCGTTAGAGGCTTTTTGAATCATCTCGCGGAACAGGTTGCGGGCTTTTTCACTGCCATAGGCAAGCTCGCCTAAATTTAAGTTTCTGACGCTTAAATCAAAGCTGGTAAGCGTACAGCGAATTTGATTTTCGTTAATACGTTCTATCTTCATAGGATCACTTCCTGTTCTTTTTAAAATGGTGAATGAATATTTACATACTTCCTCAACATAACTATACTATATAATATAGCGAAAAAGCAATTACTATGTGAAAAAATTTATATAATTTTAAGGTTTGTATGCTAATAACCGGGAATCCTATAAGATTATTGGAATTTCCCGGTTTTATTTTTTGATGTGATGATAGTTTTATATTATTTTGTGTGATTTTTTCGGAATCTCTGTGTGTCAGTCTGGATGGAATTGCCTGCTAACATTATTTGCCATATTGATTTATAAGAACAAATCCCAAAACTTGCATAGAAAGAGAGTTTTAGGTTTGTTCTTATTTTTTAATAATTTTTTATCAAAGTAAAAATTGTACTTTGTATAAGTCAGCTATAGCGGTGATGTTTTGCTGTGAATAAAAGTTTGCACAGGGTTTGAATGCTGATACAATAAGAGACTTCTGTTCTGTCTGCTTGTGCCAAGAAGTATTAAGTGAATTTATACTTCATTGGAGTAAACCGTATTCCATTTACAAGTTGTTCGGTGTCTGTATCCACAAAACCAAGTTTATGATATACCTCTACTGCATAAGGTGATGAATTGATCGTTATTTCTTCATAGATACCCGCATTCTTATAGAAAGATGTTATGGTATTAAATAATTTCCGCCCAATTCCTTGCCGGTGGTGTTCCCTATCCAAAAACAAAAGAGAAATGTGGCACGGTTGTCTGGTTGCGATTACTCCTGCAATGCTCTCACCGGTGTATAATCCGGAGCTTCAAATTTCAGAAAAACCTGCCAGACCAAGTCCAGTGCACCATATTTCTTTATAGTATCTATATTCATTGTGGCTATAATATAATCCTCAATCATATCTGCACCTCATAAATTCGTGTATTACCTTTGAGTTTGAGTAAATTATAGCAGAAAAATACCGTTGGTGAAAGGGATTTTATCCGGTGTGCATGAAATCCTTTTTATCCTTTTCCGAAGAAAAGCAGCAGCCAAAATCATCCTGAAGATGGTACATTTATGCTTGGGATTAAATGGTATAAGTCTTGGGGCCTTCTGTAAAGCTGAAAGTTTCCACTTCCTCTACATCAATGTAGAAAAGCTCAAAAACAGGATTTTCTGGTGTTTTGTATATGCCCTTTATGCCGGGATTTTCATCCAGTGCACGGGTTTTTAAGGAAACATCGTTTACAAAGACTGCCTTACCATTAACAGATACCACTGGTGTAAAGTTGGCGGGATAGGTGCAGAAAGAAACATAAGGGCTGGCCTTGATCTGGTCGTAGACAGGCTTTTTATTACTGGTGCAGAAATATACCTTGTCGCCGTCTGTAAACAGATACTGGAACACCCGGGTCTTTACCTTGCTGCCATCCTGTGTCGCCAGGACTCCGTTGGGGTTTTCCTTTAAAACAGCTGCATAATCAATCATGATTGATCCTCCATTCTCTAATTGGCAAATTGTATTTTGCCGTGCTTTATGCTATAATTATAGTGTGCACAGATTAAATTACAAGTACGATTTTTTAATATAGTAAGTATCTAATTGGATAGTAATGGAGGATTTCTCGTGAAAAATGAAAGTGAAAAAAAAGACCTGTTCGGTGTCTGTCCCTATTTTACCTCTCAAAAGGTATTGAGCGGGAAATGGGCATTGCTGATTCTTCACTATTTAAGTGAGCGGACATTACGGTTTAAGGAATTGGAGCGTGAATTAGCTCCCATTACCCAGGCTACACTTACAAAACAGTTACGCAATTTGGAAGAACATGGCTTGATTACCCGTACCGTATACAATACAATCCCGCCCAAAGTGGAATACTCGTTGAGCGAGCTGGGCCTTCAATTTAAGCCGGTCTTGGACAGTCTGGAAAAATGGGGAGATTCATACATTGCTCACATGGAAGGAAAAGGTGGTTTGAAAGATAAAGCTGATAACTAAAAGATATAAAATTGACGAAGTATTACAATCGGGAGTTAACAGTAAAATTAGTGAATGAAATTAAGCGTTTAAGAGAAAAAGGGTTATCTATTGAACAAATAAAAGAAAAGCTTATATTTAACAAAGAAGCCTGAATTGTTCGTAATGATGCCAGACAAAAAAAGATTATGCTGGCATTAATTTTTATTAATTGCTATTATAATTATAAATTTGAGGTTTTCATAAAAAATAGTTGAAAAAACAAACGGAATATATTAGAATATACCCCAAGAGATGATATTGGACAGACAAAGGGAGGTGGTTTAAGTAAGCGCCGTTCTGTTTGGCAAATATCAGCTATGCGGCATCTTGGGAACCGGCCGGGCAGGGACAGTATTTCTGGCGGTTCATCTTGGGCTTGAGGAGTACCGGGCAATTAAGCGGGTACCTAAAAGCTTTCTGAAATTTGAACTTCTAAGGCGAGAAGCACTTGTTCTTAAGGAATTGCGCCATCCTGGAATTCCCATTATTTTTGACGTAGAGGAAGACGAATTTTATAGTTATTTAATCGAAGAGTATCTGGAAGGAGAATCTTTATTTGACCTTGTAAAAGAGCAGGGCCATCTATCGCGGGAACTGGCCATATCATATGGAATCCAGTTGGCCGGCATCATCAGTTACCTGCATCTCGCAGGACCAAACCCCATATTACATTTGGATTTACAGCCGAAGAACCTGTTATTGTGCCATGACACCGTTAAATTGATTGACTTTGGACTTGCTGCATCCGTGGAGGATGCAAATATGCCCGGAGAGCGGTACGGAACCGTAGGATGTGCGGCGCCGGAGCAGTATTCAAAGGATGGAGTACTGGATGAACGAACAGATATATATGCCATTGGTGCTATCATCCATTATCTATTTACAGGAGAATTTCCCAAACTGCCCTATAAACCGGCTTCATCAATGGATGCCGATCTGGCTGCCGTCCTGAAGCGGTGCATAAAAAAGGAAAAAGAAGAACGGTTTTCATCAGCACAGGAGCTGGGGGAGAGGCTGGGACAGCTTAAAAACATGGGAACGGCTGCAAAAAACCGTCTACAATCATCATCTCTTACAATTGCTCTTGCAGGGAGCAAATCAGGGGCCGGAACGACTCATATTGGAATCGGCCTGTCTGTTTATCTTAGAAATCATGGATACCCCAATTTATTTGTAGAAAAGAATGACTCCGGCATGGGCACCGGGCTTGGTGACTTTGCAGCCGCAAAGAGGGACCATTTTGGCCTGATGAGGTATCAGGGCTTTGTTTGGAGACCCTATTACGGCCCGGGAGTGAAGCTGAAGGAGCCGCCTTATAAGATCCGCATTCTGGATTATGGAAAAAGTGTTGATCAGGCGCTGACGGGAAATCCCGATGTGGTGATACTGGTATGCGACGGCAGCAGCTGGAGCAGAAGCAGTGCCTTTTTCTCCGCAGAATATGTGGTAAAAGGCCATAGTTCCTATGGGATCGTTTATAATCATGTAACCAGAGGAACCAGGGTAAGGCTGCCTGACGGGACAGTTCCTTCCCGATGCTTAAAAGCCCCTTATTATCCGAATCCTTTTAAAATGAATGCAGAAACGGGAGATTTTTATAATACTCTTCTGGAAGAAATTTTAGAAATAAAAAGCAGGAAGAAAAAAAGGGGACACTTATTTGGAATACGGATCAGGGAGTGGATTTTCCGGATGCTTCCAGGCAAAGGCCGTATTCCTGGGAAAGGGTAAACGCCTTATGAAGGAAACGGTAAAAAAGGTATGGAAGCTTATACGCTCCGGTAAAAAAACGGTCAGCCAGGAGACCATTGGGATCATTGGAACCGGCAGAGGAGTGGGAGCGACCCATTTTACGGTTATGACAGCAGGATACCTGGGAGGAGTTCTTAGAAAGCGGTGCGCAGTATTGGAATGGAACAGCCATGGGGATTTCAGGAATTTAAGAAAACTGTGCGAAAAGGAAAAGGCACAAACCGGATGTTTTCAGATGCTGGAAGCGGATTATTATGAAAAAGCGGGGATTGATACGCTTTTATTGTGTAAAAAATCTGGTTACCAGGCGGTGATTGTGGATTACGGGACCGTAAAGGAGGGCAGTCTGGAAGAATTTTTAAGATGCGACAGGCAATTTGTTCTCGGGAGCTTAAGCGAGTGGCAGCTGGAAGCGTTTCTGGAGTTTGAGAGAAAAGGGAAAAAAGCGGAAAAGAGCTGGAAGACGCTCGTGTCGTTTGGCAGCGAGGAAGCCAGAAGGAATGCAGAAAAGAGGCTTAATATACCCATCGCTCGAATTCCGGTTTCAGTAGACGTGTTTGCTGTCACAGGTGAAATTATAGGATTTTATCAGCAGCTTTTATAGACGCTGGGGGAGGAAGTGTGTCACGGCATAACCCTTGTGGTCCTCCCCCTGCCATACGGCACATAAGAGAAATGTAAGGGGATATGTGGATGAAAAAAGAAGATGCCAGGGAAAGAAACAGGCAGACAGATAGAGGTCAGTATCTGGCAGGGCTTAAAAAATACCGTGATCAGGGAATTGCCATCCTTATAGATGGGGAAGAGCTGCCGGAAGAAGATTGGAATAAAATATTTGAGATAAGAGAGGATAATAGTTTTTATATGGCCGATTACATTCCTGACGGAAAGACCGGTAAGCTGAGGGAAATAAGATTTGACCGGGTTTACAACCGGTAAATTTTAGTAAGTGCCAAAAGGGACGCATAGGGGATGCCATCTTTAGCCTTAAGAAGGCCGTTTAAGTGCGTCAGGGCGGGATCAGGGGATTTGTAATGTAATGAAAATGTAAATTTCAAAAAATAAGAATTGTGATATAATGAGCGAAGATGAGTTTGTTCATCGGCGCGAAAGTTGAATGTCGATCATGAACCGCTGGTTCATGATATATCTAAAAGATAGTACAGGCAAAAGATAATATGATCCATTAGCAGGAGGAAAGCAGATGAAGAAAAAAACAGTGCCGGTTTTTGCGGCGCTAGGATTGATTTTATTAGTGACCGCCGGGTTTTTCGGGGTGCAGTTTCTGGAGCGGTATATTCCGTCAAAGGAACAGGCAGATATAGCCGAACTGCTGGGAGTAAAAGGAGATGAAGTGGCTCTTTATCTCAATGAGGATCTGCAGGAGGCAAAGGGTCTTTACCTGCAGGGCCAAACCTATCTCCCCATTGATTGGGTGAATGATATGCTGAATGAGCGGTTTTACTGGGACAGCCATGAAAATCTTCTTGTGTATGCCCTGCCGGACTCCATTGTCTATGCGGATCATTCCACTGTCGGGGATTCAGGGAAGCCCCTGATATGGGTGGATAAAAAGGGAGTTTATTTGTCCATTGGCCTGGTGGCTAATTATACGGATATCCGCGTAACGGCTTATGACGGCATTCAGTATAAACGGGTTTTTATAAATAATAGCTGGGAGGCCCAGCAAAAGGCGCTGGTTTCCGAGAAGGGCAATGTGAGGGTGAAAGGCGGACTGAAAAGCCCCATAGTAACGTGGGTTTCTCCCGGAAGCCAGGTTACTGTACTGGAATCCATGAAAAGGTGGGACAAGGTACGGACGGAAGACGGATTTGTAGGCTATGTGGAACGCAAGCGTCTGGGAGATGTGGCCAGCGAGGTTCCTGTAAGCACCTTTGTAAAGCCGGTTTACACCAATGTTTCCATGAAGGAACCAGTTTGTCTTGCCTGGCATCAGATGACCAACCTTGATGGAAATGGTTCTTTTGACAATCTGATTGCTAATACAAAGGGAGTCAATGTCATTTCCCCGACCTGGTTTGAGCTTTCGGATAATGAAGGAAATTTCCGTTCCCTGGCCCAGGCGGATTATGTAAAGAAAGCACATGACAAGGGAATGAAGGTCTGGGCCCTCATCAATAATTTCAGCCCGGATGTGAATACGGAAATCCTGATGTCAAAGACCTCCACCAGACGGAAGCTGATTGAAGCCCTTATGTCGGAGGTGGACAGGTACGGCCTTGACGGAATTAACCTGGACTTTGAGGGAATCAAGGAAGAAGCAGGAGTCCATTATATTCAGTTCATACGGGAGCTTTCCATCCCTTGCCGCAAGAAAGGGATCGTCTTGTCCGTAGATAATTATGTTCCTGCTCCCGGCAATCAGTTTTATAACCGAAAAGAGCAGGGAATCGTGGCTGACTACGTAATTATAATGGGATATGACGAACATTATGCAGGCGGGGACGCCGGTTCTGTGGCTTCCATTAATTATGTGGAAAAAGGCATCAAGGATACCCTGGCTCAGGTGCCAAAGGAAAAGGTGATCAACGGGATTCCTCTCTATACAAGGGTGTGGACCGAGGGACCAGACGGAAAGACTGCCTCTTCCGCCATGGGCATTGCCCGTGCAAAGGAATGGGTCAGCGAAAATCAGGTGGAATTATATTGGCAGGAGGAGCTTGGCCAGTATTACGGAGAATTGCAGACAGAGGAAGGGCTTAAAAAGCTGTGGCTGGAAGAAGAGCGCTCCATAGGCCTTAAGATGAATCTGATAAGGCAGTATGGCCTGGCAGGTGTGGCCTGCTGGAAGCTGGGATTTGAACCGTCAGACTTATGGGATGAAATCCGGCTGGATAAAAAATAAACAAATGACGTGGAACAGACAGGAAGGTCAGGTATGAGAAACAGGATCGTATTGGCAGCATTATTGGCCACGGTATGTATGCTGGCAGGTTGTTCTTTGAAAGGAACAGTGCCGGAAAGCACCAGTGCAGAGAGCACTTCACCGCCGGAAACAGAGACAACGAGGACAGAACCGCCCACCATAGAAGAATTTCCCAAGACTTCGGAGAACCCGGCTGCACAGCCTTCTGAGGAAGCCTTTGACAACGGCTGCAAGATCATTGTCGCTACGGATATCCATTATTTAGCCAGGGATTTGACGGATTTTAAGAAGGGCTTTCAATACAGTGTGGACCATGGTGACGGCAAGGTGATGCAATATATTTGGGAGATCACGGATGCTTTTGTAGAAGAGGTGAAGAAGGAACGGCCTGATCTGGTGATCTTAAGCGGGGATCTGACCTATGAAGGAGAAAAGGAGAGCCATGAAGAGCTTGCCGAAAAGCTTGGAGAGATTGAAGATGCCGGAATTCCTGTGATCGTTATTCCGGGAAATCATGATATCAATAACTCCAAGGCAGCTCAGTTTGTGGGAGATACCTTTTTGGGAGCGGAAAATATAACCCCGGATAAATTTGAAGAGATTTATCAGGATTTTGGATACAATGAGGCGGTCAGCCGGGATCCTGCATCCTTAAGCTACGTATACCAGGTAAACGATTATACCAGGGCCTTAATGCTTGATACATGCCAGTACGAACCGAAAAATCTGGTTGGGGGAATGATACGGGATGATACATATGACTGGATAGAGGAACAGATGGAGGAAGCCTGGAATCTGGGAATGAATGTGATTCCTGTGGGCCACCATAATCTTCTTGATGAAAGTGAAGTATACTTACAGGACTGTACCATTGAACACAGTGAGCAGCTTATTGACCAGCTGGAAAGCTGGGAGGTTCCCTTGTTTTTAAGCGGACACCTTCATGTGCAGCACTATATGAGATCCCGCAGCGATTCCGGGATCTATGAGATCGTGACCAGTTCCTTGTCCACGCCGCCCTGCCAATATGGGATCTTATATTATGGAGATGACGGAAGCTTCCGTTACCATACAAAGTCTTTGGATATGAAGGATTGGGCCAAAAAGACGGGAAGCACGGATAAAAATCTTTTAAATTTTAATGAGTTTGGAAAAAGATTTTTAAGCAAGGTGTTTTACAATCAGGCTCAGGATGAATTTGAGAGGCTTGATACACTAAAAGGGCTAACCAGATCCCAGAAGGAGCAGATGGCAAAGGTTTATGCAGAGCTTAATGCCGCCTGCTATGCAGGAAAGGTTACAGACATCAGGGACAAGGCCAAAGCCAAGGCCGGTTACAAGATGTGGGAGGAAGAAGGGTATCCCAGCATTCTGGCTCAATATCTGGAATGGATCACTGCGGATGGGACAAAGGACTATAATGTATTAAGTTCAGAATGACAGGAAAGTCACAGGGAGCAGTTCTTTTTTATTTCACTGAAAGATATAATTCATTAAGAAGATGAATCAGGTAGAAAATGTGAAATTTAAGAAGTGGGAACCTTTTATGGCGCTGGTTTTGCTGGTGCTGGTATATGTGATATCAAGTCAGGCTGGAAAGATGGCGGCAGGAGTCAATGCAAAAGCCGGAAAAGAAAAACCTGTGGTCGTTATAGATGCGGGGCACGGAGGAAATGATCCGGGAAAGATAGGCATTGACGGAACCCTGGAAAAGGATATAAATTTGCAGATAGCGAACCGGTTAAAAAAATATCTGGAAGCTTCTGACGTGAAAGTGATTCTGACCAGAGAAGATGACAACGGACTGTACTCGGAAAAGGACAGCAGAAAAAAGATGGCGGACATGAGTAAGCGCTGTGAGATCATCAATGATGTAAGTCCGGCACTTACGGTCAGCATCCATCAGAACAGCTATCATCAGGAGGACGTTTTCGGAGGACAGGTATTTTACTATAAAAGGTCCGATAAGGGAAAGGAACTGGCTGAGATTTTACAGAGCCGGTTTGATTATGTGCTGGGAGAGAAGAATACCAGACTGGCAAAGCCTAACGACAACTATTATCTGCTTTTACATGTGCGGACCCCGATCGTGATCGTGGAATGCGGCTTTTTAACCAATTGGAAGGAATCTGCTCTTTTAAACTCCCCGGATTACCAGGACCGGCTGGCCTGGACGATCCACATGGGGGTTATGGAGTATTTGAATGGAAGATAACAAAATACGGGATTTAAGGGCATCTTTTCCAGGAAAAGGTGCCCTTTGTCTACCTTTTGTCAATGCCTTTTTTAGCGGTAGACAAATTAAGCGAATTCCTCATAGATGTTTACAGCATTTTGATCCCCCTGCTCCATGTCAAAAACATAGTATTTTATCTATATCTAAACATTCTTGGGTAATCATAATTTCAGAATCCAAAATATAATGTTTATAGTAGTATTCTCCATACTTTATCCGGTTTTCAGACTGGCCTTTCTTTTCGGCCTTTAATGCAGAATATAGGGAGTTTCCAAACATTATTGTGCGGTAAAGGGATTTAAGGCTGCCGAGGTAAACGGGGACAGCAAAGGCCGGATGCCCTATAGATATTGAGGAGGCAGAAAAGCAGGCCGCAGAAGATGTTGCCGCTCAAAGAGAGGAAGCCCTTGCAAAGCAGCTTAAGGAAATGAGAAACCGTAAAAAGAAGCTGGTGGATCCGCTTCAATTTGAAATGAGCATCCAGGCGGGAGCTCCTGCAGGTGTAAATCCGCAGGAATACATACCGGAATAACAGTTACATCTGCACTCGCGAGCCGGAGTGGATATATGATAAGTGGTCTGCAGGCTCAGCTTGCATCCGGAGCAGAGTCGGAGATCTTTTATGGTGCTGACGTTCCGGTAAAATATTAATCCGAAGTCTTAAAAACATATCTGGCACAAATTTCCGCCTTGTCCGGACAGAAAGGGGAAAAGCGATGAAGCAGGCTTTTAAATATTTATTCCTTTGGTTGGTAGGAGGGTTTATTTACATAGGTATGGAGCTGGCATTCCGCGGCCGTTCACATTGGACCATGTTTGTATTAGGCGGTGTGTGTTTTGTGTGCCTGGGCCTGATCAATGAATTGATTCCTTGGCAGATGCCCCTTTTAAAGCAGATGTTAATTGGTGCGGCTATAATTACATATTTTGAGTTTTTAACCGGTTGTGTAGTTAATATATGGCTGGGCTGGGGGATTTGGGATTACAGCAACATGCCCGGCAATATCTTGGGGCAGATCTGTCCGCTATTTACTTTCTTTTGGTTCTGGATCAGTGGGGCAGGGATCATATTGGATGACTGGCTGCGTTACTGGCTGTTTGGAGAAGACCGGCCATATTATAAATTGATATAAGAAAGAATGAGGTATGATCCTTTGTTAGAAATCATAGAGTATATGGACAGGCAATGGGTGGAATGGTTATTTTTAATTATTTCCGCTTTATTGGGCTGGGGTATTGAAGGCTTGCTAAGAGATAAGCAGAGGAAAGCGTAAAAAATAAAGCACTCCATGACGGAATGCAAGCGCTGCTTAGAGATAGAATAATCGGGGTATACAATTATTACCAAGATAAGAAATTTTGTCCCATTTATGCCAAAGAGAATGTAAAGCGGATGTACGACGCCTATCATGACCTGGGCGGGAATGATGTGGCAACGAGACTTAAAGACAATTTATTATCCATGCCGGAGGAACCGGAAGAAAGAGAGGGTTAATTTATGGAACAGATTACGAATTATGTCAAACCGGAACTGATCGTAGTGGCAGTAGTTTTGTACTTTTTAGGACAGGCGATTAAAAAGAGCCAGACCATCAAGGGTAAGTATATCCCCCTTATCAATGGGGCTGTAGGCATTTTGTTGTGCGGTATATACGTGTTGGGCACAAGTAGCTGCCAGACCGGGCAGGAAATTGCTATGGCGGTATTTACGGCTATTACGCAGGGGGTCCTGGTTGCCGGATTGAGTACATATGTAGATCAGATTATTAAGCAGTCTAGAAAAACTGAATAATTGTTGTTATATCACAACTTTTAGGCCTGGGATAATCCTGGGCCTTTTTCAATTTGATGGTGCCGGGATAATGATCACAAATAAGTGGTACAAGTACAAGGGTGGTGGTGGTATTATCTTAATACAGACGGCGTCATGCTCAAGGGCACCCTGATTGCTGAATCCGGAAAGGTTTTCTGTCTGGACGGTGAAGGGAAAATGGTTGTAGAATCGGTGACACTCACGCCGGATCAGGACGGTGCGCTGCAGTTTCCGGTATTGGCGAAATAGGGTCCCAAGGGAATTTGTAAGATATATTTAATAGTATGTTCCAACTTAAGAACATATAATTATACTGGCAGGTACAAACTGCTGGCAATCGTGTATAGGATGGTAGGCCTCGATTCTACATAGAATGGAGGTGTTGCTCATGAAGAATCTTGACTTTAAGGACCTAATGTCTTTTGGTATGTTCCTTCTAGCACTGCTGACATTCGTCATTAAGACATGTCGCTAAATGCAAAAAGCCTTCCCTGTACTTTGGCCGGTTGGGAAGGTCTTTGCTTTTCTAATTAGCCAACCACCCTGTGGCGATTGCCCTTTTTATTATATTATACCTACTGTTAAAATATTACAACAAATTGCTGGGGGTATCCCAAATTTCGGGCCAGCCTTTTTGTCTGCTCCTTGTCTACGCCGATCAGATTTTTTAATAGGATTATTCATGCAATAAAATGTCTTGTAGTTTTCTTGAATCTCATAAATCCTTTATTTTTCAATGAATCAGGTGTATACAAATGCTAATACATGTTTAGTAGAATTATGCCTTACCATAAATGGGGGTTACGGAGTATTTGAATGGAAGATAAGGGAATACAGGAGTTACCTCTTTTTATTTGCCTGTTTTATCTGAAGTGTGATATGATAAACGCTGGACATAGAAAAACGGTGGTTCTCTGATGGCGAAGCTGCTCTGAAAAAGGGGCAGGTGGTAGTTGATGAAAAATACAATGTCCTTAAGGCATATGTACATGGAAGAGAATGCCGCTAATACCGGCGAGGAAGGATCTTGAAAAATGAGTGGTTATTTATATGGATTGTTTTTGTTGATCAGCTTTGGCGCATCCATTGCAGGCGCCATTTGTGGAATAGGCGGAGGCGTTATTATAAAGCCCACCCTGGATGCATTTGGAGTGTTAAGCGTAGCTGCCATAAGCTTTCTGTCAGGCTGTACGGTGCTTGCAATGACTTGTTATTCTGTGATTAAAGGAAAAATGAGCGGAGAGTCCCTGGTGGATATGAAGACGGGAACGCCTCTTGCCATAGGGGCGGCAATAGGCGGAGTTGTGGGAAAGTCTATGTTTCAGGCGGTTTCTTCCTTATTTGCAGACAAGGACATGGTGGGGGCCGTCCAGGCAGCATGTCTCCTGGTGATTACTCTTGGAACGCTGATCTATACCATAAAAAAGGACAAGATCCATACCCATCATGTGACCAATCCGGTAATTTGTGTGTTGATTGGACTGGTGCTTGGGATACTTTCTTCATTTTTGGGAATTGGAGGAGGCCCCATTAATCTGGTGGTGCTGTTTTTCTTTTTTTCCATGGATACCAAGGCAGCCGCCCAGAATTCCCTTTACATCATCCTGTTTTCCCAGATCACAGGGCTTATGAATTCCCTGGTAACAGGAACAGTACCGGAATTCTCTATCTGGCTTTTAGTTCTCATGGTGATAGGAGGGATCTTAGGCGGGATGAGCGGCCGGGTGATTAATAAAAGGATTGACGAGAAGGTGGTGGACAGGCTTTTCCTGTTTTTGATGGTAGTTATCATTGGGATCAATCTATATAATATTTATCAATTTATGTAAACTATAAGAAAGGAAATCATATGGGGAAGCGGCCCTCATCTTTAGATAAGGGATTTTTACGAATCCATTCTGTATGACCGGCCTGTGACCATAGACGGCCTTGAGGGAAGAAAGACTTTTGAGATGATCAAGGGCATCTATTTATCTTCTCTGGAAAAACGCCGTATTTACCTGCAGTTGGAGAGGTAGTATTACTTTTCCAACTGCTTTTTGTGTGGTTTTCATATCAGCAAAATTTATTAATGACCCATTTCTCCCTTTGCAGATAAACAAAATCTTTATTTTGCTAAAATTATACAAAAACCTGTCGATATATACTATAACTATATAAATAAAAACAAGGGGTGCAGTTCAAATGGAAAAACATGAAAAACAGAATTCAATTGCCCTTAGCAAAAGGATGGCAATAGGATTCGGCGTAGTAAACATGATAACCGTTCTAATTTTTTTGATAAGCTTTTTCACCATTTACGGATCATATTCCGCAGGCAGCGTTTCATCTGCAACTTTTACACTTTTTTCGGCAGCAATTCTTCTGTTGACTATCATATCCGTTGTTGCAAGCGTAATAATATGCAGGGCCTTAAACGGAAGCATTGTTCGCCCTCTTAAAATACTTAACAATATTGCGAGGCAGCTGTCCGTGGGAGATGCAAGCGCAAACGTCCGGGTCCTCACAAAGGATGAGGTGGGAGAATTAATGAAATCCTTTAAGGCCATGGTGGAAAATACCAGAAACCAGGCTCAGACAGCCGAGGCAATAGCCCGCGGGGACTTAACCGTCCAGGTGAAAATAAATTCGGAAAAGGATGTCCTTGGCATGGCCTTAAGCAGCATCGTAGAGAAAAATAACTGCATTCTGTCTCAAATATGCGATACGTCAGGGCAGGTTTTGAGCGGCGCCGGTCAGATATCAGAAGCAAGCATACGGCTTTCGGAAGGGGCAGGCCATCAGGCAGGCTCCCTTCAGGAATTAGCTGCAGCCATAACGGAGGTAAAAAACCAGATCGGCTTAAGCGCAGATAATGCGGCAATGGCCAGAACATGTGCCAATGACGTCAGTCACGGAGCCATGGATGGAAACAGGCACATGGAGGAAATGCTCAGAGCCATGGATGAAATCAACGTGTCCGCTTCAAATATCTCAAAGGTAATAAAGGCGATCGAGGACATTGCTTTCCAGACAAATTTGCTGTCATTAAATGCCTCGGTAGAGGCCGCAAGGGCGGGCGAGTACGGAAAGGGCTTTGCGGTAGTGGCAGATGAGGTGCGGAGCCTTGCAGCCCGTTCGGCAAAAGCCGCAAAGGAAACCACAGATATGATAGAAAGTTCCATACAGAAGGCCGAGCATGGAATGAATATTGCTAAGACCACTGCAGATGCTTTTAACAAAATAGTGGGAGGGATAGAGCAGGTCGCTGAATTGGCGGAAAAGATCGCCGGCGCATCGTCAGAGCAAGCTTTCGGCATAGCCCGTATAAACGACGAGATCAGCCAGGTATCCAACCTGGTGCAGGCAAATTCGGCAGCGTCCGAAGAAAGCACCGCTGCAATGGCCCAGCTTTATAAGCAGGCTGAAACGCTGAAGGAAATGGTTCAGACCTTCAGGCTGAAAACGCCCTGCTAAAGAGAAGGGGGTGCTACTCAATAGCTATAACTGCTATTATTGCAACACCCTCTTTTAATTTATCCTTTTAAGGCGGATGAGGTCCATTCAGCCTACAGAAGAATGATGTTATGCTTCCTGCATTCCTCCCGCATTTCCTTTGGCCAGATGCTTGCCTGGACTTCTCCCACATGGGCTCTGTCCAGCAAAAGCATGCAGAGGCGGGATTGCCCGATGCCGCCGCCAATGGTATAGGGCAGCTCTCCGTTTAAAAGCATT
This sequence comes from Lacrimispora sp. BS-2, assembly GCF_040207125.1. Lineage (NCBI taxonomy): Bacteria > Bacillati > Bacillota > Clostridia > Lachnospirales > Lachnospiraceae > Lacrimispora > Lacrimispora cavernae. Next base: position 3,285,050 of record NZ_CP157940.1, on the reverse strand, counting down.
TTATGGTAAGGCAGGCTTTTCCTATCTTCGCAGCCAGCCTTTTCAAGCTGTTTTGTCAGGGATTCTTCATCCACCCGGATTCCCATGCTGGAGATTTCCAGGGCACAGTTTAAATTCTCAAACCAGAACAGGATGTCCCCGTTTAACTGCCAGTCATCGTAGTCAGGAGCTCTTCCGTCATGGGGCTTTCCGCTTCCAAGCTTGTCCCCGATCTTCATAAGAAAGACGCAGCCGTGTTCCTTTGTGATCAGATTTTCCCTTTCCTTTGGAGTCTTGTCCGGATAGAGGTCCTCCAGCTCCTGGGAAGTGATAAAGGTAATGTCTTTCGGAAGGTGCTTTACGGCCTGAGGGTATTTGTACCAGACCTCATGCTGCATGTGCTTGATGATCTTAAAGATATTGCGGACGGTTTCCTTTAAGGTTTCTTCGTTACGCTCCTCCTTTGTGATGACCTTTTCCCAGTCCCACTGGTCCACATAACAGGAGTGAAGGTTGTCTAAATCTTCGTCTCTCCGGATGGCGTTCATATTGGTATAAAGGCCTTCGCCGGGCTGAAAGCCGTATTCATGAAGGGCCATACGTTTCCATTTGGCAAGGGAGTGTACGACTTCAATGGCTTCGTCAGGAATGCCGGCGATGTCAAACCGCACCGGGCGCTCCACGCCGTTTAAATCATCATTTAAGCCGCTGCTGTGCTCTACAAACAGGGGGGCTGAGATCCGTTCCAAATTCATTTCCTTACCAAGTTCTTTTTGAAACGTATCCCTGATGTATTTAATGGCCTCCTGTGTCTCTCTGACCGAGAGCTTAGGGTCATAGTTTTCCGGTATGATGAGTTCCATGTAGTATTCCTCCCAAATAAAATGTTTTTATTATGGTATCACTAATATGAAAAACGTGCAACCATTGTTTTATTTCCAGGAGCAGGAAGGAAAGCTTTTGACAGCCAGCAAAAAAGTTGCATGGAGACTTGCCCTGTGATATGATTAATGGAAGTTGGGGCGTGTCTGAAAAGTCAGCGTCCTATAAGAAAAGAGCAGAGTGATATGAAGACAGAACGAATTATAATAGAAGATAAAGAACAACCGGAGGAAGAACTGTTAAAGAAACCTGCGGAGATATTAAGAAAGGGAGGCCTGGTGGCATTTCCCACGGAAACCGTTTACGGGCTGGGAGCCAATGCCTTAAATGAAAAGGCAGCAGGAAAAATATATGCGGCAAAGGGAAGGCCCTCGGACAACCCGCTGATCGCCCATATAGCGGATTTTGATGATCTGCCTCCCTTGGTTTCTGCCATACCCGAGGCAGGAAAGCGTTTGATGGAAGCGTTCTGGCCCGGGCCTTTAACTCTGATTTTCCCTAAAAGCGAACTGGTTCCCTATGGAACCACCGGAGGGCTTGATACGGTGGCAGTGCGCATGCCTGCCGATCCGGTGGCCAATGCCCTCATACGGCTGGCCGGAGTTCCGGTGGCCGCGCCCAGCGCCAACACCTCCGGGCGGCCCAGCCCCACTACGGCTGACCATGTATGTCAGGATATGAACGGAAAGATTGATATGATCGTAGACGGAGGAGCCGTGGGAATTGGTGTGGAATCCACGATCATCGATGTATCAGGGGACGAACCTGTGATTTTAAGGCCGGGAGCCATAACGCAGGAAATGGCGTTTGCTGTTCTTGGTAAAGAGGTTCCTCTTGACCCTGCCATAGTCTCCGGTCCTATGAAAGCGGATGTAAGGCCCAAGGCCCCTGGAATGAAATACAAGCATTATGCCCCTAAGGCGGAGCTGACTTTGGTGGAGGGCGAAACAGAGAATGTAATACGCACCATAAACCGGCTGGCAGAAGAAAAGCTTTCTAAGGGGTTTCGGGTGGGAATCATCTGTACCGAAGAAACGAAAGAGAAGTATCCTGAGGGAATGGTACGAAGCATGGGATTACGTGCCAGGGAGGAGACCATTGCCCATAACCTTTATGGAGTGCTGAGGGAATTTGATGACCTGGAAGCGGATTTTATTTTTTCCGAAAGCTTCTCCAGAGACCATCTGGGACAGGCTATTATGAACAGGCTGACCAAAGCGGCAGGATACCATATTTTAAACGCAGGCAGGAATGCAGACTGTGTTCATGACTAAGGAGCGAAGCGGATTGGGAATATCCGCTTTCCCGATTAAGAGGAGGAAGATAAATGGCGGGAAAAAGAGAAGATTATATTACATGGGATGAATATTTTATGGGAGTAGCGGCTCTTTCCGCAAGGCGTTCCAAGGATCCCAGTACACAGGTGGGAGCCTGTATTGTGAGTCAGGATAATAAGATTTTGTCCATGGGCTACAATGGATTTCCCATGGGCTGCTCGGATGATGAATTTCCATGGGACAGGGAAAATGAACAGTCTGATCCTTATAATGCCAAATATTTCTATTCCACTCACAGTGAATTAAATGCTATCCTTAATTACAGAGGGGGAAGCCTGGAAGGCAGTAAGCTTTATGTAACCCTGTTTCCCTGCAATGAATGTGCCAAAGCTATCATACAGGCCGGAATTAAAACCATCGTATACGGTTCGGACAAGTATGACGGCACCCCGGCAGTCAATGCCTCCAAGCGGATGCTCAATGCGGCAGGGGTACGGTATTACCAGTATCAGCCTACCGGAAGAAAGATAGAGATCGAGGTTTGAGATGAAATTTCTATTGGTTGCGCTTAACGCCAAATATATCCATTCCAATCCGGCGATTTACAGTTTAAAGGCTTATACAGAAGCTCATGTAAGAGAACCGGAACTGGAGAACGGAAGGTTTCAGATCGAAACCCAGGAATATACCATTAATAATCAGCCCGATGAAATTCTGAAGGATATTTTCTTAAGGAAACCGGATGCAGTGGGATTTTCCTGCTACATCTGGAACATTTCCTACGTATTAGAGCTTGTCCGGGACCTTCCGAAGGTTCTCCCTCATGTGGAGATCTGGCTGGGAGGTCCCGAGGTGTCTTATGATGCCTCTGAGATCCTTTGCCGGGAACGGTCGGTCTATGGGATCATGATGGGAGAAGGGGAGGAAACCTTTTCTGAAGTGGTGCGCTGCTATCTGGAACGGAGCAGGGAAAGCCTTAATGGCAGAACCCCATCCTTTGAATCCATAGAAGGGACTGCTGTAAGAGCTGAGGAAGGAAATGTGGTCCTGAATCCGCGAAAAACAGTGGTGGATATGAATTCCATTCCCTTCCTATATAAAGATTTAAAGAATTTTGAGAATCGTATCATTTATTATGAAAGCAGCCGGGGCTGTCCTTTTTCCTGCAGTTACTGCCTTTCTTCTCTGGATAAGTCTGTGAGGCTGAGGGACAGTTCCCTGGTTTTAAAGGAGCTGGATGTTTTCCTTGAAAACCGGGTTCCCCAGGTGAAGTTTGTGGACCGGACCTTTAACTGCAGCAGAAAGCATACCATGGATATCTGGCGCCATATCATAGAACATGATAATGGGGTGACCAATTTTCATTTTGAGATTTCCGCAGATCTTTTAAACGAAGAGGAACTGGAGCTTATGTCCCGCATGAGGCCGGGACTGATCCAGCTTGAGATCGGAGTCCAGAGCACCAACCGGTCAACCATTACGGAAATCAACAGGACCATGGATTTAAGGCGTTTGAAAGAAAGGGTTGCCAAAATCAACAGCTTTGGAAATATCCATCAGCATCTGGACCTGATCGCCGGACTGCCGGGTGAAGATTACCAAAGCTTCCGTAATTCCTTTAATGAGGTATATGAGATGAAGCCGGAGCAGCTTCAGCTTGGATTCTTAAAGGTGCTGAAAGGCTCCTATCTGTGGGAAAAAGCCGGGGAATATGGCGTGGAGTTTAAACAGAAGGCGCCTTATGAGGTGCTGTCAACCAGATGGCTGGACTACGGCGGGATTTTAAAACTGAAGGCTTTAGAGGAAATGCTGGAGGTTTACGGAAACAGCGGACAGTTCCGGACGACCTTAAATGAACTTTATAAGGAATTTGAAACACCTTTTGATATGTTTGAAGCATTGGCTGAATATTATGATAAACGGGGGTACTTAAAAATCAACCATAACCGCATGGCCAGGTATGAGATACTGGAAGAGTTCATTTGCGGTCTGGTGCCGGAAAAGCGTTCCATGTACCGGGACCTTCTGGTGTATGATCTTTACCTGAGAGAGAATTTAAAGAGCAGGCCGTTCTTTGCGGCAGACCAGGAGCCTTTTAAGGATCAGGTGAGGGCCTTTTTTGAATCAGAGGCGGCGGCCTTCCGGTATTTAAAGGAAGGATATGCAGGTTACGAGGCCAGACAGCTTATAAAGATGGCTCATGTGGAGGTGTTCCGGGACGGAAGGGCTGTTCTTTTTGATTACAAAAAGCGGGATGCCCTGTCTCATAATGCAGCGGCTTATGAAATCGGCATGTGGAGGAAGTAATGGCAAAGAGAGAGACAAAAGCAGAACTTAAGGATCGGGTATTAAAGGTGCTTGAGGCCCTTGACCGGGAATATGGAAGGTCATATGTATGCTATTTAAACCATGAAAACCCATGGCAGCTTTTAATAGCGGTCATTTTAAGTGCCCAGTGCACCGATGCCAGGGTGAACATGGTGACACCGGGTCTGTTTAAGAAATATGATTCCCCAAAGAAATTTGCCCAGGCGGATTTAAAGGAATTGGAGAAAGATATCCATTCTCTTGGTTTTTATCATATGAAAGCGAAAAACATCATATCCTGCTGTCAGGACCTGGTAGAGAAATTCGGGGGTGAAGTTCCGCGGACAATAGAAGAACTGACCTCCCTTGCAGGAGTGGGGCGTAAAACCGCCAATGTTATTCTGGGGAATGTTTATCACGAGCCCAGCATTGTAGTGGATACCCACGTAAAGCGGATTTCCAAAAAGCTTGGTTTTGCAAAGGAAGAGGATCCGGAGAAAATTGAATATGAACTGATGAAGGTACTTCCAAAGGAACACTGGATTTTATGGAATATCCAGATTATTACCCTTGGAAGATCCATTTGTGTTGCGAGAAATCCCAAGTGCGGCCAGTGCTTTTTGCAGGAGCTTTGTCCCAGCAGCCAGGTGGAGCCGGATCAGAAGAGGGAGGCTTAATTTGGTATCATCCTATATTGCGGTAGATTTGGAAACCACCGGTCTTGACCCAAAGCAGGATAAAATCATTGAAATCGGAGCGGTGAAGGTTGTGGAAGGACAGGTAACAGAGAACTACGAAACCTTTGTTAATCCATACAGGAAGCTGGAGTTCCGGGTGGTCATGCTTACCGGCATCACCGACCGCCAGCTGGAGACTTCTCCGGGAATCGGAGAGGTGATCGGCGGATTTTTGGAATTTGCCGGAGACTTGCCGGTCCTGGGACATCATGTGATATTTGATTACAGTTTTTTAAAGCGTGCCGCAATCAATGAGGGTTTTGGTTTTGAGCGTCAGGGAATCGATACCCTTAAGCTTGCAAGAAGGTTTATGCCTCCTGATGAGAAAAAAAATTTAACGGCAGCCTGCGGATATTTTGGGATTGTCCAGACCTTAAGCCACCGTGCCCTTGCGGATGCAAAAGCTGCCCACGAGCTGTATCAGGAATTGGCGGTGCGGTATGGGAATGACTCACCGGAAGCTTTTAATTCACAGGCTTTGATTTATAAGGTAAAAAAGGAACAGCCGGCGTCAAAAAGGCAAAAAGAACACTTGCAGGATTTATTAAAATATCATAAAATAGTTTTATCTGTGCAAACGGAACATTTGTCCAGAAATGAAATATCAAGAATCACGGATAAAATCATAGCACAGTATGGAAGAATATAAGAGAGGTGATACGATATGATTAACTTTAACAATAAAAACAACAGAAAATTTTTATCAGTAGTTTTGATCCTGGTAGTTATTTTACTGATTACTGCTATGGTGCTTCCTATGATGCTTTCGTTTTTATAAGCGGGCAAGGAGGTGTATTGGCAGCATACAGGCACAGCAGAGCATGAGGAATGAATATGAAAAAGAAAACTTTGTCCATAGGCCTGGCAGCGATTGTAATAGGGTTGGGAATTGGATTTTTTGCTCCCACGTATGCCATGGCTGATACCCTTCCGGATGGGATATATGTGGGAGAATATAATCTGGGAGGTATGACGGAAGAAGAAGCCAGTCAGAAAATACAGAGTCTGGTTAATGAAATGGAAAACCAGAAAATAACATTGATCGTTGACGGACAGCCGGTGGAAACCACTGCAAAAGAGCTGGGTTTTCATTGGAGCAACCCGGAGGCTGTGTCCCAGGCCGCATCTTCCTGGCAGGGAGGTAACCTGATCAAACGATATTTGAATAAAAAGGACATTGAGCAGAACCATGTGATCATCCCTCTGGAAACAGCTCTTGACGACGGAAGCGTGGGGGCTTTTGTTGCAGAGAAATGTGCACAGGCGGTAATGGAACCAAAGAATGCCACCATTGTCCGTGACAAGGGAGTATTTATTGTGACTCCTTCTGCCATTGGAAAGGCTGTGGATTTGGCGGCTACAAAGCAGGCCCTGGATGCGGCTCTGGCCAATGGACTTGAGGAACCAGTATCAGCTACGGCAGTGGTTTCAGAGGTAAAGCCTGCAATTACCACGGAAGATTTATCCACCATAAAGGATGTGCTTGGAACCTTTTCTACCAGCTTTTCCACCAGCGGCGCTTCCAGATCCAAGAATCTGCAGGTAGGCGCGGGCAAGATCAACGGCCATGTGCTGATGCCGGGGGAAACCCTGTCTGGTTATGAATGCATGCATCCGTTTACCCTGGCAAACGGCTATGCAACAGCATCAGCTTATGAGAATGGCCAGGTGGTAGACAGCGTAGGCGGAGGAGTCTGCCAGATCGCGACTACCCTTTATAATACGGTACTTAGAGCAGAGCTGGCAGTGGCCCAGAGACAGAATCACTCCATGGTGGTAGGTTATGTGAAGCCTTCTGAGGATGCGGCTATTGCCGGCACGTATAAGGATATTAAATTTACCAACAATTACAGCACGCCCATTTATGTTGAAGGCTATACTTCCGGAAAAACTCTTACCTTTACTATATATGGAAAGGAGACCAGGCCTGCAAACAGGACCTTTGAGTTTGTTTCTGAGACCTTAAGCGTGACGGACCCGGGTGCGCCAAAGGAGGTTGTGGATCCTGCTATGCCTCCTGGAAGCAGAAAACAGGTTCAGTCTGCACACAGGGGAATGAAGTCCAGGCTTTGGAAGGTTGTATATGTGGATGGTGTTGAGCAGAGCCGTGAGCTCCTTCATACGGATACCTATAATCCATCAAAGGCTATCGTAAAGGTGGGGCCGGCTGCTCCTGCAGTTGCCATACCGTCTGAGACTCCCGGAATTCCGGTGGAGACGCCGCCGGTTACAATACCTGCGGAAACAGCCCCGGCCGAGCCTGAGATCCCGGTGCCGGAAGGTCCCCAGATAACGGATGATGCTTCATTAGAGGCAGGACCGTGAGCGTAGGCAGGTAAATACATGAGACGGATTGAAAGAGAGAATACCGGAATCATAAAGCCCGGCCAGGATCTTGTTATTGCAGGATATGCCGGGCTTTCCGGAACGGTAGAAATCGTAAAGAATAAAAAAGAAGAATTGTATCAATGGTTTTCCAGGGATTATGTAGACCGGATTATAGAATCCGGGAACACGGCTCTGGAAGGAGATTTGGAAAAGTGGAAAAAATTCGGTGCAACTGAATGTGAACCAACAGGAGAGGGCGGGGTCTTAAAGGCTCTTTGGGATTTATCCGGGGCTTATATGACGGGAATCCGGTTTTCTCTTCTTAAAATTCCGGTGAAGCAGGAAACCATCGAGATCTGTGAACGGTACGACTTAAATCCATACCGCCTTTTCGGAGAAGGCTGTCTCCTTTTTTCAGCGGATAACGGAGGGGATTTAGTGCACGCCTTAAAGGAACAGGGAATCCATGCCGCTGTGATCGGGAAAGTCACCGGAGGCATTAAACGGATCATTGACCATGGGGAAAGCATAGGTTTCCTTGACAGGCCCTCAGAGGATGAGCTTTATAAGGTTTTATCACATAAATAGGAGTGCCCTGCGGGCATACCTCAATGTCCAAAAACATGGACAATAATAAGGAACGCCCTGCGGGCATACCTCTATGTCCAGAAGGCATGGACAATAATTAGGAAATCAGGAGGCAGGATATGAGAGAAAAAATATTGGCAATTATTGAAAAAAACAGCAGGATTGATTTAAAGGATCTGGCGATTCTTTTAGGTGAAAGCGAGACCGCCATTGCCAATGAGATCGCCGAAATGGAAAAAGAACATATCATATGCGGCTACCACACCCTGATTAACTGGGATAATACCAGTGATGAAAAGGTTATGGCACTGATTGAGGTTAAGGTTACTCCCCAGAGAGGCATGGGATTTGACAAGATCGCGGAGCGCATATATCAGTACAGTGAAGTAAACGCCGTTTATCTCATGTCTGGTGCCTTTGACTTTACAGTTTTTATAGAAGGCAAGACCATGAGGCAGGTGGCACAGTTTGTATCGGAAAAGCTGTCTCCCATGGAATCGGTACTAAGTACGGCCACCCATTTTGTCTTAAAGAAATACAAAGATCATGGAACCGTTCTTGCTGAAGGGACAACCGATGAAAGGATGTTGATTACGCCGTGAGAAATCCATTATCAGATCGAATCGTAGAGATTCCGCCTTCCGGAATCCGTAAGTTTTTTGATATTGTAAGTGAAATGAAGGATGCTATTTCCTTAGGTGTTGGAGAACCTGATTTTGATACGCCCTGGCATATCAGGGAAGAGGGCATCTATTCCCTGGAAAAGGGCCGTACCTTTTATACCTCCAATGCAGGACTGAAAGAATTGAAAAACGAAATATGCAGCTACTTAAGCCGGCGTTTCGCTGCTACATATGATCCGGACCATGAAGTTATGGTAACGGTGGGCGGCAGCGAGGCCATTGATATTGCTCTCCGTGCCATGTTAAATCCAGGAGATGAAGTGCTGATTCCCCAACCCAGCTATGTTTCCTACGTTCCCTGCACCATTCTGGCAAACGGTGTTCCGGTGATCATTGATCTGGAAGCAAAGGATCAATTTAAGCTGACTAGAGAAAAGCTGCTGGAGAAGATCACTCCAAAGACAAAGGTGCTGGTGCTTCCATTTCCCAATAATCCTACAGGCGCGGTTATGAAGGCAGAGGAGCTGGAGGAGATCGCTAAAATCGTAATAGAGAAGGATTTGTTTGTAATATCAGACGAGATTTATGCAGAGCTTACCTATGGAAGCGATCATGTTACCATTGCTGCATTGCCCGGAATGAAGGACAGGACCGTGCTCATTAACGGTTTTTCAAAATCCTACGCCATGACTGGATGGCGTCTTGGCTATGCCGCAGCTCCAAGAATGATCCTGGAGCAGATGTTAAAGATCCACCAGTTTGCCATCATGTGTGCACCGACTACCAGCCAGTATGCTGCGGTAGCGGCCCTGCGGGACGGAGATAAGGATGTTCAGGTGATGAGGGAATCCTATGACCAGAGACGCCGTTATCTGATCCATGCATTTAAGGAAATGGGAATGGAGTGTTTTGAGCCTCATGGGGCATTTTATACCTTCCCTTCCATCAAACGGTTTGGAATGACCTCTGATGAGTTTGCTACCAGGCTCCTTCGGGAAGAAAAGGTGGCTGTGGTGCCGGGTACGGCCTTTGGAGACTGCGGAGAAGGATATCTTCGTATTTCCTATGCCTATTCTCTAAAGAACCTTAAGGAAGCCTTAAGCCGTATGGAACGATTTGTCAAGAAACTGGATGGAAAGGCGTAAGGGCTATGAATATTGTATTATTGGAACCGGAGATGCCTGCCAATACCGGGAACATCGGCAGGACCTGTGTGGCTACAGGGACGAAGCTGCATCTGATCGAACCTCTGGGATTTAGGCTGAATGATAAACTGATTAAACGGGCCGGGCTGGATTACTGGGACAAGCTTGATGTAACGGTATACAGCGACTATCAGGACTTTCTGGACCGGAACCCGGGAGCGAAGATCTACATGGCTACCACAAAGGGACTTCATGTCTATTCTGATGTGGAATATGAACCAGACTGCTTTCTCCTGTTTGGAAAGGAGAGTGCCGGGATTCCGGAAGAGATCCTTCTGGAGAATCAGGATCAATGTGTCAGGATCCCTATGTGGGGAGATATCAGGTCTTTAAATTTATCCAATTCTGTTTCTATTGTGCTGTATGAGGCATTAAAGCAGAACGGATTTGAACGTATGACCATGAAGGGGGAGCTTCATCACCTTCAGTGGAAGGAATAAAAAAACGGTACAGTTTTCGTCTGGACAGACAAAAGAAACTGTACCGTTTTTTTATTTTTAACCATTTTCCGCTGTAATCAGGAAAATTGCCTGTGTTACGGCGCTCCCGCCTTTGGCAGGCTGAAAATGAACTCTGATCCCACCCCTTCTGTGCTGACCACATCAATATTTTCTCCGTGGGACTGGATGATCTCTCTGACAATGGCAAGGCCTAGTCCGGTGCCCTTCTTATCTTTTCCTCTGGACAAGTCTGATTTATAGAACCTGTCCCAGATCTTTTTTAAGCTTTCCTTTGGGATGCCGATTCCCGTATCCTTAATGGATACAAAGATCTTTTCATACTTTACTGAAGCCTGTATGTAGATGGTGGAATCTGCATGGCTGAACTTTATGGCGTTATCTATCAGATTATAGAGCACCTGCTGGATCTTCCCAAGGTCCGCATAAGCCATCTGAATGCTTTCGGAAAAGGTCAGATCAAAGGTGATGTTTTTTTCGCTGCATGTTCCTTCAAAAGAAGCGGCGGTATCCTTAATGACTCGGTTGATGTCAAAGCTTGTGCGGTTTAAATACCCCTTACAGTCCAGGGAATCAAGGGTAAGCAGTCCCTGGGTCAGCTTGTTCAGCCGGTCTGTTTCTGAAATGACCCTGTTTAAATATTTCTCATACATCTCCGGCGGTATGGTTCCGTCAAGGATGGCTTCCAGATAGCCCTTAATGGAGGTCAAGGGAGAGCGGAAGTCATGGGAAACGTTGGCAATAAAGGTTTTCTGATATTCTTCCATCTTCCCAAGCTCGGCGGACATATAGTTAAGGGTAGCGGCCAGATAGCCCATTTCATCTCTTGTATTTACCTCAATGTGATGCTCCAGGTTCCCCTGAGCGTATTCATTTGCTCCTGCCGTGATTTTTTTAAGAGGAAAATAAACATTTTTAGTAAAAACCAGGAGGATGATAAGGGAAAGACCAAACACCACTGCTGATGTGATATAAACGATGTTTAAAATCCCTTCCCTCTCCATTTTCAAATAGGATAAGGGTAAGTGGATCACTACATAGCCATAGGTGTTATAGTTCCCTGTAATGGGAGCGTGGACGCTGAGGACATCATGGGAGAACTGATGATAGTAATCGCCGATGATGTAGGACTTGTTGCCCATTGAGGTGGGGTCAAAGTTTTCGATGACCTGTCCCTGTTTGTCAGACTGTGCGCTGTCTGACACCACTTTTCCCTGCCGGTCTACGATCCATATCTGTGCATGGAGATAATTGCCTTCTTTAATCAGTTCGGGATAGGAGGAGGTCAGCTTCATGTCCTTGCCCTGATACATGCCGCTGTAAGAAGAAGCGATCTGATTGGCTTCGTCATACAGGGTTTCAGAATGGCGGCCAAGGAGATACTGGTCCGTGATCTCAGAAGAAAAGGTGGCAATGGTTACAAATCCAAGGAGGCCGAACAGCAGATAGCCCAGGATGAATTTATAATAGAGAGAATGTGTCATCTAACGCTTCACCTCGAATTTGTATCCGATTCCCCAAACCGTTGTCAGGGCCCAGCCTGCGTGATCCTTGATCTTTTCCCGGAGCCGTTTGATATGGACATCAACGGTTCTGGTATCACCGATGTATTCATAGCCCCAGATGTGGTCCAATAGCTGCTCCCTTGTAAACACCTGGTTTGGTGAGGAAGCAAGGAAATAAAGAAGCTCCAGTTCCTTGGGCGGCATCTCAATGGAATGGCCCATATAGATAACCGAATAATTCGTCAGGTTGACAATGAGGTCCGGATATTCCACATAGTCTCCCTGATGGTCCGTATGAAGAGCGGCAGGAACAGGAGCCGTCTGGTAACGCCTTAATACAGCTTTTACCCGGGCCACCAGTTCCTTGGAATCAAAGGGTTTGATCATATAATCGTCAGCACCCAGTTCCAGGCCCAGAACCTTGTCAAAGACCTCTCCCTTGGCGGAGAGCATGATAATGGGAACCTGGGAGGAGGAACGCATCTCCCGGCAGACCTGGTAGCCGTCCATGCCGGGAAGCATTAAGTCTAAAAGCACCAGGTGGGGACGGAACTCCGGGAATACCCGGAGCGCCTCCTCTCCGTCGCCAACGATTTCTGTTTCATAGCATTCTTTTAATAGATATAGGGAAATCAATTCTGCGATGTTGCTGTCATCGTCTACGATCAATATCCGCTGTTTTTCTGCCATAATGGCCCCTTTCTTAAATTATTTACGCGAGACGGTAAGTCAGGCGGATATGCTTGCATATCCATTTGGCGGCCGCCCATAAAATACCTTCCAGCCTGCTGCGAGGTATTTTACTTGAATGTAACGATGGTTACGCCGGAATCCCCTTCACCAAAGGCGCCAAGCCGGAATTCCTTTACATATTTTAATTTCTTTAAGTGCTTGTGCACTGCATTTTTTAAGGCTCCCGTTCCCCGTCCATGTACCACCCGTACCTGCGGAAGGTGTGCCAGGTAGGCATCGTCTAAATATTTGTCCAGCTGGGGAATGGCCTCATCAGTGGTCATTCCGATCAAGTTGATTTCCGGAGAGATGGAAAAGGATTTGGATATGCGTGTAGAACTGCTGCCGCTTCCTGATCTTTTGGAACCGCTTGTTGCGGGAGTGGAAACAGACTCCTCGTGGAGAAGCTCTAAATCCGAAAGGTTGACCAGTGAACGGAGAATTCCCATTTGAACGTATAAATCGCCTTTTGCATTGGGAAGAGAACTGACAGTCCCGTTTAAGTTCATGCTTAAGACCTTAACCCCGTCTCCCAGCTTCAGCTTTTTGGGATCGATCCGCTTTCCAGGCTGTTTTTTCTCTTTTTTCAGGGAAAGGGAGGAATCCACATCCTGAAGCTTGCTTCTTAACCTGCTCCGCTGTTCTTCCAGCTCTTTGTTAACGCCTGAATCTGCTGCCAGCTTATTAATGTTACGTATGGTCTGGTCTGCCGTATCCTTGGCATCCCGGAGGATTTTCTGGGCTTCCTCTTTGGCTGCCCGTATCATCTGATCCCGGCGCTCATCAAGCCGTTCTTCCTTCTTGGTAAGCCGGGCTTTTAACTGTTCTACCTCCTGCTTATAGGAAGCGACCTGGATCCGTTCCTTTTCAATGGTGACCCGGTTCTCTTCCAGATGGGTTAAAAGGTCCTCAAAGGTTTCATCCTTTGCCTCCAGATGGGTCTTTGCATCCTCAATAATATAATCAGGAAGTCCCAGCTTTTTGGATATGGCAAAGGCGTTGCTCTTACCCGGCACACCGATTAGTAAGCGGTAGGTAGGCCTGAGGGTCTCTACATTAAACTCACAGCAGGCATTTTCCACGCCTGGGGTCGTGAGGGCGAACACCTTTAGCTCACTGTAATGAGTGGTGGCCATGGTGCGGCATTTCATATTGTGGAGAAATGACAGGATGGAGATGGCAAGGGCCGCTCCTTCCGTTGGATCGGTTCCGGCTCCAAGTTCGTCAAACAGGCAGAGAGAATTACTGTCTGCCTGGCCCAGGATGTGGACGATGTTGGTCATATGGGCGGAAAAGGTACTTAAGCTCTGCTCAATGCTCTGTTCATCTCCGATATCTGCAAACACTTCATCAAATACTGCAAGCTGGGAACCGTCAAATGCCGGTATATGAAGTCCGGACTGTCCCATGAGGGTGAATAAGCCCACTGTCTTTAAGGAAACTGTCTTACCTCCGGTATTGGGACCGGTTACGATTAACAGATCAAAGTCCCGGCCCAGATGGATGCTGATGGGGACCACCCGGGCTGGATCAAGAAGGGGATGGCGGCCATCCTTAATGTTTATGATCCTGTCTGTGTTAAATTTTGGTTCACTGGCATTATAATGCTTCGACAAGGTGGCTTTGGCAAAGATAAAATCCAGTTTGGTAAGAATCTCAAAATTCGTTTCCAGCTCCTCAAGATAAGGAGCCAGCTGGTTGCTTAAATCGGCCAGGATCATCTCGATTTCTTTGTGTTCCTGAATTTCCAGGGCCCTTAAGTCATTATTAAGCTTCACGATGGCCATTGGTTCGATAAAGAGTGTGGAACCGGTGGAGGACTGGTCGTGAACCATGCCCGGTACCTGGGATTTATGCTCGGATTTCACCGGGAGGCAGTAACGTCCGTCTCTCATGGTGATCACTGCGTCCTGTAGGTAGGTCCGGTTGGAATTTAATATGGAGTTTAACTGGGTGTGGATCTTATCGTTAATGGAACGCATAGAGCGCCTTACATGGTGAAGTCCGGGGCTGGCGTCATCGCTGACCTCCTCTTCGGAGAGGATGCAGCGTTTGATTTCCGTGTTTACCGGGGTCAATGGTTCCAGCATCCGAAAAGATTCCTCCAGTGAGTCTTCCGGCAGTTCTGAATCCTCATGGCGTCCGTAAGCTTTAACCCGGGCTGAGGCGGTAAGAAGGGAGCTGATGGAAAGAATCTCCACGATTCCCAGGGAGCTTCCTACGTCCAGGCGCTTTATGGAAGGCCGGATGTCTTTAACGCCTCCAAAAGAGATGCTGCCTTTCTGGCGCACTCTTGTGGCGGCATCGGTTGTCTCGCTCTGGGCTCTTACGATCTCATGGAAGTCCGTTGACGGGACCAGGTTCCGGCACAGTTCCTTGCCGGAATCACTGGAAGCGTATTCCGTAAGCTGTGCAATGATTTTATGATATTCTAAAGTTTTTAATGCTTTCTGATTCATATATTATTCCTTGTTTTTCTGCTTTCTCTGCATTGTGGTCCGATGATAATGGTATCTGTTACAGTATAGCATATATGGGACAAAAACTGCAATCCTCAGGTTGTTTTTCCTCCCGGGGTGATAATGATAATGTTTCTGGATTTATGGAAATTATTCTTTGAGTTCCCGGGCAGAGTCTCATTTCTGTAGGTTTTTCTTGCATTAAGGGGCGAACAACCTTATAATAGTATTTAGGTCTTCTGCAAAGGAGGGTAAGTATGCCGGAAAATAACGGGCCAGATGATAGAAAGACGGAGCCGCGTCAGTTTATCAATGAAAAGATAGTGAGACAGCCCATGTCAAAAAGGGATATGCTAAAAAGGGCTTTGGGCCTTATTGCGACTGCGGTTATTTTCGGAATTGTTGCAGCTGTTACATTTGCCATATCCCGACCTGTAGCTGAAAGATTTTTTGCAAAAGGATCCACCAGTGAAAGCGTTCCTGTGACCATACCGAAAGATGATCCTGAAACCATGCCTTCTGAGGCTGAAACCGGGTCTGTGGCTGAGACAGAACCGATCGAGGATATTTTAAAGTCCGCTATGGAGAAATATCCGTTTTCAGTAGATGATTTAAATACCCTGTATGGAGACTTAAGGTCTCTTGTCCAAAATGCGGACAAGGGGATTGTAACGGTCCATTCCGTAAAAACCCAGACAGACTGGTTTAATAACCCTGTGGAAAACTCCAGCCTGTTTTCAGGAGTGATTATTGCTACTGCAAATCAAGAACTTCTGGTACTGACACCGGATGGAGCGGTGGAGGATGCGGAGGCGATTCGTGTGGCATTTTCCGACGGGACAGAAGTCCAGGGAACCATCAAGCAGACCGATAAGCTTTCCGGAATGGCCATCGTAAGCGTTTCCACGGCTGATCTTGGAAGAGCTTTGTTAGAGGAGATTAAAGCTATCGAGCTGGGAAATTCCTATTCCGTGAAGCAGGGGGATCTGGTTGTGGCCATTGGCGGCCCTGCCGGCATGGTCCATTCTGTTGGATATGGATTTATATCGTATATAACGAAAAATGTGCAGATTACCGATGGTATGACACGGATCCTGTATTCTGATGTGAAGGGAAATGCCGGGACCGGTACATTCCTTATGAACACGTCAGGCCAGATCATCGGCTGGGTAACGGATGAACATAAAAATGACGGTAATAAAGATATGACGGCAGCTATGGCCATATCCGATTATAAGAGTATTCTGGGAAAGATGAGCAATGGCGTGCCATTCCCATACTTCGGCATCAAGGGACAGGAAGTAAGCGCCGTTATGAATAGCAACGGTATGCCTCTTGGGGTGTATGTGGTTGATGTGAATGCGGATAGTCCTGCCTATAATGCCGGGATCCAGTGCGGCGATATCATAAGGACCATGGGAGATGAAACCATTGTTACCATGAAGGATTTTCAGGCAGTACTTGAGGATTCCAATCCAGGAGATGTGATTACTGTGAGTGTTTCCCGCAATGGAAGGGAAGAATATAAAAAGATACAGTATCAGGTAACCATTGGAGCCAGGTAATCTTCCTGGCTTCCGTGTTGCCTGGGGCTAAGAATGTGGAGGAAAACAATGAGGTATGTAGATTCATTCCGTGAAGGAATGCATGTGTCAGATGTGTATTTATGTAAAAATAAGCAGATTGCCCTGACGAAATCAGGTAAAGAATATGGAAACCTGATTCTTCAGGACAAGACTGGAACCGTGGATGCCAAGATCTGGGATCTGGGTTCACCGGGAATCGGGAATTTTGAAACTCTGGATTATGTATACATAGATGCAGATGTGACCGTTTTCCAGAATTCCAACCAGTTGAATATCAAACGGATCCGGAAAGCCGATGAGGGAGAATTTACCCCCGGCGATTATCTTCCGGTTTCCTCTAAGAATATCGGGCTTATGTTTGAGGAGCTTCTGGGCTTTATCCGTACGGTTAAGAACCCGTATTTAAGAAAGCTGTCAGAAAGCTTTTTTGTAGAGGATGCTGCTTTTGCTAAAGCATTTCAGTTTCACTCTGCGGCAAAAAGCGTTCACCATGGTTTTGTAGGCGGTCTTTTGGAGCATACCTTAAGTGTTGTAAAGCTATGTGACTATTATGCCGGCTACTACCCATTCATTAACCGGGATCTGCTCATAACCGCTGCCATGTTCCATGACGTCGGAAAGACCAGGGAGCTTTCCACATTTCCGGAGAACGACTATACCGATGACGGGCAGCTTTTAGGCCATATCATCATTGGAACGGAAATGCTGGGAGAGAGGATCCGGACGATTGCAGGCTTTCCGGAAAAGACGGCTTCTGAGCTGAAGCACTGCATTCTGGCCCATCATGGGGAGCTGGAATATGGTTCTCCCAAAAAACCGGCTTTGATTGAGGCATTGGCTTTGAATTTCGCAGATAATACGGATGCCAAGATGGAGACCATGATCGAGGTGTTAAAGGGTGCAGGCGACAACAACGGCTGGCTGGGATATAACCGGCTGATGGAAAGCAATATACGGAAGACATCGGAATAACTAGGAAAGGCGCATTAAGGATTTTGGAAATCCTGATGCGTCTTTTCTTTTATGGAAATGCCTTATAAAGAAGGAGAAGGAAATTTTAGAATTTCTTTCGTTTTCTGTGCCCTTCCATTTAAGATTGCTCCCGTATCCTTTAATTAAAGTAAAAAGATAGAAAATGTGGTATCATAAATGGAGATACTGCAGGCAGCAAGCCCTGTCACTTGTCAGGTATCACTATATGGGTATACCTTTTTGCCTAAAAACCGGGCAGGAATAGGGAACGCCTTACAGGCATACCTCTATGTCCGGATAGAATGGACAGAAAAAAGGAAAGGAGAAAAAACATGGAAGCAAACCACATTTTATTGGTTGAGGATGATAAAGAGATCAGAGAGGGAATTGTGATATATTTAAGGAGCCAGGGATACGAGGTATTCCAGGCGGCGGACGGTGTGGAAGGCCTTAAGATTTTAGAGAAGGAAGAGATTCATCTGGCTATTGTGGATGTGATGATGCCCCGAATGGATGGCATTACCATGACCGTGAAATTAAGGGAAAACTATGATTTTCCTGTGATCATCCTGTCGGCAAAGTCTGAGGAGGTGGATAAGATCATGGGGCTTAATATTGGTGCCGATGATTATGTTGCAAAGCCATTTACCCCCATGGAGCTGTTGGCAAGGGTGAATTCCCAGCTCAGGCGTTATAAAAAATATATGGATATGCTGGAAGCAAAGGAGCAGAGGGAAAAAAGCAATGTGTATTCTATCGGAGGGCTGGAGTTAAATGAGGATACGGTGGAAGTGAACGTTGATGAAAAGCCGGTGAAGCTGACTCCCATTGAATTTAAGATATTGGCTCTTCTTATGAAAAATCCGGGAAGAGTGTTCTCCGCAGAAGAGATTTATGAGCGGGTCTGGAATGAACGGGCCATCAACACGGATACGATCATGGTTCATGTAAGGAAAATCAGGGAAAAGATCGAGATCAACCCGAAGGAGCCGAAATATTTAAAGGTGGTGTGGGGCGTTGGATATAAAATTGAAAAACAGGCATAGAATCAGCATACTTCTGGCGGTGATCGTAATTTTAACGGCGGCCTCGGTCATGGTGGGGCTTTATCCGTTTTTTAAAAATGAATCAGCCAGATATGAGGAGCCTGTTTATGGGCAGGATGGGTTCCTTAAGCGTCTGTTGTCAGGCAATTATGTGCTTTACCTGGAACAGGCCCAGTATGAACAGGGCAGTGTCATTTCTCCCTTCCAGTTCTATTTCCCCCTGGCAGAGGAAGAATTAAAGAATGGTATGAACAACCGGGCGGCGGCTTCGGAAGGAGAGACGGAAGCCGTGGAAGGAGTGGATACCGTTGCCGCTGCCGGGGAGGAATTCAGTGAATTGCCTGACCAGGAGGAGCGCTGTGAGTATTTAAAGGAGCTGCGTCAAAATTGTGTCCGGGAATATGAATCCTGGAGCCGGAATTTTAATGGCATAAGAAATTTCGTGGATTATCAGATCCTTGATGAGAACGGCAAGGTTTTGTCCGATCATGCAGGAGGCCGCTCCATTGGAGGAAGCGGTGAATATACATTTACGGCTGAACTTCGTTATGATGATCTGGGGCGTATGCAGGCCGGGGCAGTAAACGGAGATAATACGGTCAGGCTTTTGAATACCCTGGGGATGTTAGGAGACAAGGATCCCATGAGTGATTATTATTGGGAACAGTTTCGTTATGAGGCAGATTTAAAGCTGAAAAATCCAAGAAATGTTACCTTTGCTTATGGAATGAGGCCTCAGCAGATCGCTGCATACGAGGATGAGAGAGAGACTGTCTGGAATGCCTATAATTACTCAGGCAGTGTTTCCAGGATATTTATTGGCCTGGTCTGCGCTGTAGCGATTGCAGCCTTTATCTTTTCATTTTTTGACCCGGGCCTTCCGGAGTGCAGCAGGATTTTACGAACGCCTTTGGAAGTCGTTGCGGGAGTCATCTGCGGTGCCGTACTTTTCGGAACAGGGCTTACAAATCTTGTGGCAGTGACAAACCGGGGTGATTTATATGATGCTCTTATGCGGGCTAATTTCCTGCCTCTGGTGGCGGGTATTATGATAAAGCTCTGGAACCTGATGTGGTGGTCTATCCCCTTTGCCATCGTCTATTGGGCGGTTTTATGCGTGCGGGATGTCATTCATATCGGTCTGAAACGTTATATTCGTGAACGGACCTTATGCGGCTGGTTTTGGCAATGGGTGAGAAACCTTTGCAGTAAAGTTTATAATTTTGTAGGGAATATAAACCTTCAGGAACGGTCGGACCGGACTATTTTCCGGATCGTGGGAGTGAACTTTATTATTCTGTCTGTTCTCTGCAGCCTGTGGTTTTTTGGAATCGGCGCTTTGATCCTTTATTCTATCATTTTGTTTATTGTGATGAGAAAATATTACAAGGATCTAAGTGATAAATATCAGATCCTTTTAAGGACCACAAACCAGATCGCAGAGGGAAATCTGGAGGTTTCCATAGAAGAGGACTTAAGTGTGTTTGAGCCGTTTAAGAAGGAGATTCAGAAGATACAAAGCGGGTTTAAGGTGGCAGTGGGCGAAGAGGTAAAAAGCCAGAAGCTTAAAACGGATTTGATCAGCAATATGTCCCATGATCTGAAAACTCCTTTGACAGCCATTATAACTTATGTAAACCTTTTGCGGGATGACCAGGCGACACCGGAACAGAGGAAGGCTTATATTGATATACTGGAACAGAAATCAATGCGTTTGAAGGCGCTTATTGAGGACCTGTTTGAAATCAGCAAGGCTAACAGCAATAATGTGACACTGAATCTGGAGGATGTGGATATTGTCAGCCTGTTAAAGGAAGTCAGCCTGGAGCTTAGTGATAAAATAGAGGAATCTACCATTGATTTCAGATGGAATCTGCCGGATGAAAAGATCGTTCTTCCTCTGGACAGTCAGAAGACCTACCGAATATTTGATAATTTATTAACGAATATTATAAAATATGCAATGCCTTATACCAGGGCTTATATTGATATGAAGAAGGACGGAGACTATGTGGTCACTACTTTAAAGAATGTTTCGGCTGCAGAGCTTACCTTTAATCCGGATGAAATAACCGAAAGGTTTGTCAGGGGGGACCAATCACGGAACACGGAAGGCTCCGGACTTGGAATGGCGATTGCGAAAAGCTTTGTGGAGCTGCAAAACGGCAGGCTTCAGATAGAAGTGGAGGCAGATTTATTCCGGGTGATTATCCGGTGGCCTATTTCTCAGGATTGATTTTGGCATGGAAGAAGACAGGTGAAGAAAATGTATGTATTTTCTGCATCTGGTAAATGATGAAGGAGTTAGATGCCCTGCAGCTTGCTGCAGGGTATTTGGTTATGGCTGGAAAAAGAATGGAATCTGAGCTTAATCATCTTGAAAAGGGAGAAGGAACTGTTTATACTATAGGTAAACACAACAGTGTACCGGCAGATGGGTGCTAAGAATGGGAAATACCCTTTGAGGGTATACCTTTACGCCCAAACGCATGGGAAGAAAATTAGGAAAGAGAGGGTTACGGTTATGATAATACAGAGCAGACGGGTCTGGATTGCAGGACAATTCATCCCGGCACAGCTACAGGTGGAAGATGAAAAGATTAAGGCAGTCCATGAGTATGGTGAGATGGCGGCAGATCAGGATTATGGGGATGACAGGATTGTCCCGGGATTTATTGATGTCCATACCCATGGAGCTTATGGATATGATACCAATGACGGTGAACCGGAAGGGCTGCGGGAATGGATGAGGCGGATACCGGAAGAGGGAGTGACCTCTATCTTACCGACCACAGTGACCCAGATGCCGGATGTGCTGACTAAGGCGGTTGCCAACGTGGCAGCTGTGGCGGAAAGCGGATACGAAGGCGCGGAGATCCTTGGAATTCATTTTGAAGGGCCTTATCTGGATATGACATATAAGGGGGCTCAGCCGCCGGAGGCGATTGCGACCGCTTCTATTGCACAGTTTAAGGAGTATCAGGAAGCGGCAAAGGGTATGATTAAATATATTACACTTGCGCCGGAGCATGATGAAAATTTTGATTTGACAAGGTATTGTAAGGATCATGGTGTGGTAGTGAGTATGGGACACTCGTCTGCAACCTATGAGCAGGCCCTTATGGGGATCGCAAATGGGGCTACTTCTATGACTCATGTGTATAATGGCATGACACCTTATCATCACCGGAATCCGGGATTGGTAGGTACTGCTTTTAGGGTTAGGGATATATTTGGCGAGATTATTTGTGATGGGTGTCATTCTCATTTGGCGGCGCTTAATAATTATTATACGATTAAGGGCAGGGACCATGCGATTTTGATTACGGATTCTCTTTGTCCGAAACATTGTGCTGTTGGAACGGATTTTCAGTTGGGTGGTCATAGTATTGAGATTAGGGAGAATGGTCTGGCTTATTTGAAGGGGACGGATACGATTTCCGGTAGTACGCTGAAGATGAATAAGGGGCTGAAGATTTTGGTGGAGGACGCTATGGTGCCGTTTGATTCCGCGCTGAATTCCTGTACTATTAATCCTGCTAAGTGTTTGGGGGTGGATGATAGGAAGGGTAGACTGGTTGCGGGGTATGATGCGGATTTTGTTGTTCTCCGGGATGATTATGAGGTGGTTCAGACTTATTGTAGAGGTGGGGCGATGTTGTAAGGAGGGAGAGAAAAGATTGAGCTTGATTGTGCTGACCGGGAGTCCGCAGTGCTCAAGCTCGAATCCGCTGCGCTCCTTCTCGCTTGACGGCTGTCAACCTATGTCCATAAAATCAAAAGAACCCATAAGAATGCTGGCATTCTTATGGGTTCTTTCGCTTTTATAGACGCACTGCTCGTAGCTTTACAATATCCGTACATTCTTCAAAGCTCCTGTTTTGGAAAACTCTGTCCACTCACATACATTTACGGCATGATCTCCAATGCGCTCTAAATATTTTGCAACCATTAACAAATCAATACACTGATCAATATGCTCTGAGGATTGTTTTAATAAATCAACTACGTCATTTTTCACCTTATCAAATAATTCATCAACCACATCATCCTGCTTTTCGATCTGCTTTGCAGTTTCTAAATCCTGGTTTATAAAGGCTTCGATGGAGCTGCGGACCATTTCGCGGGCGGCGGTGGCCATGGAGGGTATGTGGCGGACTACATGGTAAACGTGTTCGCCCTTTATGCGCAGGATGAGCTCGGCGATGTCGGAAGCGTGGTCGCCGATACGCTCTAAGTCTGTAACCACCTTTAAGGCACTGGAAACCACTCTTAAATCTCCTGCAACAGGCTGCTGGCGTAAGATGATGGAAAGGCAGCGGGCCTCGATGGAACGCTCTAAGTCGTTGATGGTGCGGTCTCCTTTAATGATATCCTCTGCCTTCTCAAAATCCTGGTCCTCAAATGCTACAAAGCATTGTTCAATAGAAGTTTCTACCATACGCCCCATTTCTTTTATGTCATGGTTTAAGAGGCTTAATTCATGTTCATAATTAACTCTCGTTGTCATTTTTTGTTCTCCTTATTTGTTCTATTAATAAAATGGATCAGCCGAAGCGTCCTGTGATGTAGTCTTCGGTTCTTTTGTCCTTAGGGGCAGTGAACAGCTCGGTTGTGGAAGTGTATTCCACCACCTCTCCTACAAGGAAAAAGGCGGTATGATCGGCAATCCGGGTTGCCTGCTGCATGTTGTGGGTGACGATTGCAACTGTGTACTTTTCTTTTAACTCATCCATCAGGTCTTCGATTTTCAGGGTGGAAATTGGGTCTAAGGCAGAGGTGGGTTCATCCATAAGCAGTACCTCAGGTTCAACTGCCAGGGCGCGGGCGATACAAAGGCGCTGCTGCTGGCCGCCGGATAGGCCGAGGGCTGATTTTTTTAAACGGTCAGATACTTCATCCCAGAGAGCGGCCCCTTTTAAGCTTCTTTCCACTATATCGTCAAGCTCGGATTTATTCTTTATGCCGTGAATTCTTGGGCCGTAGGCTATATTGTCATAGATACTCATTGGAAATGGGTTTGGCTGCTGAAATACCATGCCGATTTTTTTGCGTAAAAGGGTAGTGTCGACCCGTGGATCATAGATGTTTTCTTCGTCTAAAAGAACTTCTCCCTCTATTCTTACGCTTGGAACCAGGTCATTCATTCGATTTAACGTTTTTAAGTAGGTGGATTTTCCACATCCGGAAGGGCCGATAAAGGCCGTAATTTTATTTGTATAGAGATTTAAGTTTACATCTTTTAGGGCATGATTCGTGCCATAGTATAGATTTAAATTGTTGGTTGAAATTTTCACTGTATTGGTATTCACGATTCTTTGACCTCCGTATTGAATTTATGAGACAGATATTTTGCAAGTCCGTTTATTGCCAGTACGATGACCAGAAGAACAACGGCAATTCCAAAGGCCTGATCATATTTGGCCTTCTGCATGCATAAGTAAAGCTGAATCGTCAGGGTGCCGCCTGATTCAAGTATCTTTCCGAAAAAGTCCTTGGGAAGAAGATAGCCGCTTCCTGCTGTAAAGAGAAGGGCAGCTGACTCTCCCACGATACGTCCAATGGCCAGAATGATTCCGGTCACAATGCCTGGCATGGCGCTGGGGAGCAGGATGGTCCGGATCATGTACCATTTGGTAGCACCAATGCCCAGGGCGCCAAAGCGGTAGCTCTCAGGAACGGTTTTTAAGGCTTCCTGGGTGGTCCTGGTAATAAGAGGAAGAACCATGATGGATAAGGTCAGAGCACCGGTGAGAATGGAATAGCCAAGACCCAGGGTGATGCCGAAAAATACATAGCCAAAAAGGCCGAAGATAATGGAGGGGATACCTGCCAGGGTCTCTGTGGTAAATTCGATGATGCGGATTGCTTTTCCGCCTTTTGCATATTCGTTTAAGTAAATGGCTGCGCCAATGCCCAGGGGAGTGGCGATTAACAGGGTAATGGCCACCACATATAAGGTGTTTACAATGTTTCCCGCAATGCCAAAGGTTCCTCTTATCGTACTTGGCACAGTGGTCAGAAATTCCAGGCTGATCTGGGGAACACCGCGGACAAACACATAGCCCATGATCCCGATCAGGATCAGAATGGAGATGGAAGCACACAAGTAAATCAGAACCGTTAAGACAGAATCGGAGATCCGGTTTTTTCGGTTATAAATGCTGTGGATTACTGCAGAATCTTTTTGAACAGGAATAAGGATATCATTAGTCATGGCTTTCTTCTCCTTTCTTTAACAGGTTGTTAAGAGTAATGTTAATGAGCATGATAAAAGCAAACAGGACAAGGCCTATGGTAAAAAGCACTTGTTTGTGAAGTCCGGCGGAATATGACATCTCCGATACGATCGCAGTGGTGAGGAAACGGACCGAGTTGAAGGGCAGAGGAATATTTACCGAGCTGCCGGACACCAGGCTGATGGCCATTGCCTCACCGATGGCTCGGCCTGTTCCAAGGACGATTGCGGTAATAATACCGGACTTTGCTGCCGGAAGGACTGCATTGAAAATCGTCTGGATCTTAGTAGCTCCAAGTGCCAGGGAAGCGCTTCTAAGGTGCTGGGGAACAGCGCGGAGTGCTGTTTCGCTGATGTTGATGACCGTAGGAAGAATCATTAAGGCCAGCACCAAAACAGCGGAAATCAGATTCGCGCCTCCGGTAAACTGGTGGGTGTCAGAGCCTGCAAATATTTTTAACTCCAGTTTATACATCAAAGGATTTAAAATCAGGATTCCAAGCAAACCATAAATAACAGAAGGGATACCAGCTAACAGCTCCACTGCCGGGCGTACGATTTTGGTAAGCCTAACAGGCGCCACCTCAGCCAGGAAAACGGCAGTCATAACGCCAATGGGAACGCCGATCAGAATCGCCAATGCCGTACCCACGATGGAGGTCAGAATAACATAGAGAATGCCAAAGCTTGGGGAAGCGGCTTCCGGCATCCAGATGGTTCCAAAGAGAATATCCAGAATTCCCACCTTAAAAAGTGCCGGCGTACCACTTATGATCATGTACAGACTGATAGAGGCCACAGCCAAAACGGCAAAGAAGCCGCAGACAGTAAAGATAACCTCTGCAGCATGCTCAACACCTGATTTATTTCCGTGGCCACCAAATATGGAATAAGACTTTGGTCGCATATAACAGCTCCTTTCAAAAACGGGGACGTAGCATAATCATCTGGCTGCGTCCCCTGTAAATATTATCGTTATGCAGTATAAGAAGAGTTTCTTTTCAATTAGTTTGCCGGGATTAAACCAACGGCTTTTACTAAATCCTTTCCTTCATCAGAATGGATATAGTCAAACAATGCTTTTACCAGATCGCTCTGCTCTGATATTTCTCCTTTGGTAGCCATAACAAAGGGACGGCTTAAGATGTAGGAACCTGCCTTGATGTTTTCCGGTGTAGGTTCTTTGTCTTCCAGTTTCAGAGTTTTTACGGTGTCATCTAGAACGTCCAGAGAAACATAGCCAATGGAGCCTGGAGTGGAAGCGGCCTTTGCCATAACTGCACCGGTGCTGTCCAGCTCATTGCTGTATTTGCAGGCATCTTCCAACTTTAACAACTCTTCAAAAGCAGTTCTTGTACCGGAGCCGGCCTCACGTCCAATAACAACGATCGGCTGATCTGCTCCGTCTAAGTCCTTCCAGTTAGTAGTTGTGCCGTTGTAAATGTTGATCAGCTGATCTTTTGTTAAATTCTCAACGGTATTGGCCGGATCAGAGACAACGGCGATTCCGTCGATTGCAACGATATTTTCAACAACGCCCTTTGCTTTTTCTTCCTCTTTTAAATTACGGGAAGAGTTACCGATATCTGCAGAACCATTGCTGACGGCCTCGATTCCTGCGCCGGATCCTACAAATTCGGCCTGTACGGTAACACTCGGATATTTTTCCATAAACACTTCACTTAAAGCGGTTGCGAATTTCTCCATAGAGGTAGAACCAACCATGCTGATAGAGCCTTTTAAATTAGCAGACGTATCTTCTTTTGTGGTTGTCCCGCTTGTAGTATCAGCCTCGGCTTTTGTATCAGGAGCCTGTGTCTCAGTATTTTTGCTGCCGCAGCCGGCTAAAGTTCCCATTGTTAGAACTGCCATACCAGCTAATGCAATTGCCTTAACAAAGTTTTTTTTCATATTTACTTTCTCCTCTTTTCTCTTTAAAATTGCTTTCGCTTACATCATGGAGTATATCAGCAGGGAAATCTTTCTGATATCATGTTTTAGTATAGAAAATGTAAAGCTTGTGTAAAGCCTGCCGGTTTCCCTTTTTTCTTCTTATTAGTATCTGCAGAATGAGAAAACGAAATTCCTCTATTTAAGAGGAGAAGCTGTTTCAGCACTGAAAAAGTTGTCATAATTACAAAAAACAGCCTTTCCTTTGCAAAAATTAGCGGGATGGACTGGACAGAACAGGAAGAAATATGGTAAATTGTAACGTGCGCTTATTTTATAGTAGAAATATAAAAATCATTCCGTAATTTAAGAACGGATACAAAGGATACAAGACAGGAGGGCGTTTTCATGGGAGCATATCAACTGAAAATCACGATCAAAGGCAGCAAGCCGCCGATTTGGAGAAGGGTTCTGGTACCGGAAGGGATAACCTTTGGAAAGCTGCACCAGATGATTCAGACAGCATTCTGCTGGTCCGATGAGCACCTGTATGAATTTGAATTCCGTTCTGAAGGGGTTCGGGTAGTTCCGGGAAAAGAGAATTGGTCCCAGAAATTTCAATATCATTTAAGTGATGAAATCATTGACAGCCTGGTATCCGGTACGGGCAAATTTACATATACCTACGGCCTTGACAAAAACTGGGAATTAACCATCCAGGTAGAAGATGTGGTGGCTGATTATAAGGAAACCTGGGCTCAGGTTGTAAAATTTAAAGGAGATTGTATTCCGGAAAACTGCGGTGGCATCGCCGGATATTATGAACTTTTGGAGTCTGGTTCAAAAGAGCTGAAAGAATACGACATGTCTGCCGTCAATAAACTTCTGAATCAGGGTTTTGATGCTGCATCGGAAGAAGTTCATATAGCAGATATTTATGACTGCTATGATAAAAGCAGCATCCTTGAGATTGCAAAGAGACACGGTATGAGCGGGCTTTCCAAATTTAAAAAGGAAGAGCTGGCGGAACGGACCATAGCTCATATTCTGGATCAGAAGGTAATGAGCCGTTATTTCCTTTGCGCCCGTAATTCAGAAATAAAGTTATTTGAGCAATTGGCAGCAGATGATTTCCAGGTGCCATCCTTTGAAGTGGGAGAAATGGATTATCTTTACGCAGGAGGCTATGTAACTGCAGGACCTGATAATCATTTTATGATTGCTGAAGAGGTTATAAAAGCATATGAAGAGGCTAATACACCGGAATTTAAGGAAGAGCGTGAGCGGTTTAGCACAATCGGAGATTATATCCGTGCGGCCAATTCCCTCTATGCCGTTACTCCGCCGCCGGTTCTGCTGGAAACCTTTAATAAATATGAAGATAAGAAGCTTTCTCTGGAGGAACTGTTACATACCCATGAGCTTCTTCATTCATACCGTCCTGGGGTCAGGTATATTGATGGAAACCTTGTGGATGAGGCGCTGGCAGAGCAAAAGGGCGTTGAAGAATTGCTGCAGATGCAGAAAAAGGTTCCTTATTATATCCCTACCCAGATGGAAATCCGTTTCATGGCGGACAATGAGGGCTTTTTAATGACCGGAGAATTAAGCCGGCTGAGCAAATTCCTGACGGACGAAATGAACGTTCCGGATGAAAGGATTCCATATTTGCTGCGCCAGGTTCAGGCGGAGATCAGTATGGGAGGACAGCTTCAGGAAGTTGTGGATGGAATCGAGGCTGCCGGGATCATGTTTGAATCAGAAGAACATCTGGAAAAGTTCACGAGCATTATCACTGATGTATGGAATCATACAAGGATGGTGTTAAACAGAGGCCACAAGCCATATGAAATGGTAATGAAGGGCTTGGAGACAGTATCTGCCCAGCGCAAGAATCCTCCGAAAATCTATCCCAACGATCCTTGTACCTGCGGAAGCGGAAAAAAATATAAGAAATGCTGCGGAAAAAGAAGCTAGAGATTTAAACCTGGGGTTCTACCCTTTTCTAAGGGCCGGACCCCATTTTAATTATATTAAATATATTGAAACTTTTATTTTTCAAGAAAAATAAAAAAAATCAAATTTATTGTTGACTTTTGTCGAATGCTTTGGTATGATATAACTCGCCGCTGAAAACGGCGGCACATTTCTTCTAAGACACATCGGTGAACGATGAAAAAAGTTTTGAAGAAAATTCAAAAAAAGATTGACAGAAACAACCAGTTATGATATTCTATAAAAGTTGCTGCTGAGACAGCGACACAGGAAAAAGCACTTTGAAAACAGAAGATTGAACAGTATGTAAAACCCTGAAAATTCTAATAAAACAAGTCATGTTTGATGACTTTGAATGAGAAAATTCAGAACGAATACAAGTAATTGTATACGAACCAAACAACAAGTAAAACGGGAAATAAATTAGCTAGTTAGTTGATTTTGACCCCGGATTGAACCGAATGGCAAGTCCAAGCGGTACGCTCATGAAGCTTTGCTTCATTCGCTACCATTTGCTTCGCAAATGTTCGGAGATTCGCAAAAAAGTCCTTATGAAAGCAAGCTTTCAACAGACTTTTCTACAAATCACCGACCGCTTTCAAAGACTATCTGCTTAAATTTGAGAGTTCGATCCTGGCTCAGGATGAACGCTGGCGGCGTGCTTAACACATGCAAGTCGAGCGAAGCGATTTTAAGGAAGTTTTCGGACGGAATTAAAATTGACTGAGCGGCGGACGGGTGAGTAACGCGTGGGTAACCTGCCTCATACAGGGGGATAACAGTTGGAAACGGCTGCTAATACCGCATAAGCACACAGTGCCGCATGGTACGGTGTGAAAAACTCCGGTGGTATGAGATGGACCCGCGTCTGATTAGGTAGTTGGTGAGGTAACGGCTCACCAAGCCGACGATCAGTAGCCGACCTGAGAGGGTGACCGGCCACATTGGGACTGAGACACGGCCCAAACTCCTACGGGAGGCAGCAGTGGGGAATATTGGACAATGGGGGAAACCCTGATCCAGCGACGCCGCGTGAGTGAAGAAGTATTTCGGTATGTAAAGCTCTATCAGCAGGGAAGAAAATGACGGTACCTGACTAAGAAGCCCCGGCTAACTACGTGCCAGCAGCCGCGGTAATACGTAGGGGGCAAGCGTTATCCGGATTTACTGGGTGTAAAGGGAGCGTAGACGGCAATGCAAGTCTGGAGTGAAAGCCCGGGGCTCAACCCCGGGACTGCTTTGGAAACTGTGTTGCTAGAGTGCAGGAGAGGTAAGTGGAATTCCTAGTGTAGCGGTGAAATGCGTAGATATTAGGAGGAACACCAGTGGCGAAGGCGGCTTACTGGACTGTAACTGACGTTGAGGCTCGAAAGCGTGGGGAGCAAACAGGATTAGATACCCTGGTAGTCCACGCCGTAAACGATGAATACTAGGTGTTGGGGAGCAAAGCTCTTCGGTGCCGCCGCTAACGCAATAAGTATTCCACCTGGGGAGTACGTTCGCAAGAATGAAACTCAAAGGAATTGACGGGGACCCGCACAAGCGGTGGAGCATGTGGTTTAATTCGAAGCAACGCGAAGAACCTTACCAAGTCTTGACATCGGAATGACCGGTCCGTAACGGGGCCTTCCCTACGGGGCATTCCAGACAGGTGGTGCATGGTTGTCGTCAGCTCGTGTCGTGAGATGTTGGGTTAAGTCCCGCAACGAGCGCAACCCTTATCCTTAGTAGCCAGCAGGTAGAGCTGGGCACTCTGGGGAGACTGCCAGGGATAACCTGGAGGAAGGTGGGGATGACGTCAAATCATCATGCCCCTTATGATTTGGGCTACACACGTGCTACAATGGCGTAAACAAAGGGAAGCAAAGGAGCGATCTTAAGCAAACCCCAAAAATAACGTCTCAGTTCGGATTGTAGTCTGCAACTCGACTACATGAAGCTGGAATCGCTAGTAATCGCGGATCAGAATGCCGCGGTGAATACGTTCCCGGGTCTTGTACACACCGCCCGTCACACCATGGGAGTTGGTAACGCCCGAAGTCAGTGACCCAACCGTAAGGAGGGAGCTGCCGAAGGCGGGACTGATAACTGGGGTGAAGTCGTAACAAGGTAGCCGTATCGGAAGGTGCGGCTGGATCACCTCCTTTCTAAGGAAGAAGAAGTAAGGGTTTTATATACTGTTGAGTCTTTGGTTTTCAAAGAAATAAAAAAGAATAATAGAAACACCAAGAAAGACAAAAGATTTCTGGTGCCGATGCGCTTAGGGGAGACACCCGTTCCCATCCCGAACACGATGGTTAAGACTTAAGCGGCCGATGGTACTATGCTGGAAACGGCATGGGAGAGCAGGTGGGTGCCAGATTACTTAAAAAAAATCACTCTAGCGAGTGTTTTATATAGAACGGACATGTTCCAATGGGCGGAGGGAAAAGCGAAGCCTGTGTTTAAGAACATGTTAACCTGATTCAGCAGGGCAGTGCTGTTTTATATAGCTGGTTTTTACCAGTGATTCGTGGGTTCGAGTCCATCGAGCAAGCGAATGACTGATAAACTTCAGTCAGGTGATGTTGTTATGAAGTATGTTAATAACACTTCATGTTGCATCACGCATGTACCTTGAAAACCACATATTGAAATATATCTAGATAAAGTTTTTATATGTCAAAGTATAAAGACAATATCAAGACATCCGAGGTGTTACATCGAACGATGTAACCAAACAAAACTCGTTAAAGTAACCGTAACGTACGGTGAAATAACAACCTAAGACCAGAGATACAACGCTATGTATCTTAGATCAGTAGCCCGCACCCGCAGGTGAACATCGAATTGGTTAAGCTATAAAGAGCACAGGGTGGATGCCTTGGCACTAAGAGCCGATGAAAGACGTGATAAGCTGCGAAAAGCTTCGGGGAGGAGCAAATATCCTTTGATCCGGAGATATCTGAATGGGGAAACCCAGCTGAGCAAACCTCAGTTGTCGTATGGTGAATAAATAGCCATACGTCGGGAACCCGGGGAACTGAAACATCTAAGTACCCGGAGGAAAAGAAAGAAAACTCGATTTCCAAAGTAGCGGCGAGCGAAATGGAAGGAGCCTAAACCAGTATGCGTGCATACTGGGGTTATGGACTGCAATAAGTGAGACGATTTGTTACCAGAACGGTCCTGGAAAGACCGGCCATAGAAAGTGAAAGCCTTGTATGGGAAAGCAATAGTCAGCGAGCAGGATCCAAAGTACCACGAGACACGAGAAACCTTGTGGGAATTCGGGGGGACCACCCCCCAAGGCTAAATACTACTTAGTGACCGATAGCGCATAGTACTGTGAAGGAAAGGTGAAAAGGACCCCGGGAGGGGAGTGAAAGAGAACCTGAAACCCTGTGTTTACAAGCTGTGGAACCACGTTAAAGGTGGAACTGCGTACTTTTTGTAGAACGGTCCGGCGAGTTACCGTTACTGGCAAGGTTAAGCACTTAAGGTGTGGAGCCGAAGGGAAACCAAGTCTTAATAGGGCGAATGAGTCAGTAAAGGTAGACCCGAAACCGGGTGATCTACCCATGTCCAGGTTGAAGTTTCCGTAAAAGGAAATGGAGGACCGAACGCACATCCGTTGAAAAGGGTGGCGATGAGGTGTGGGTAGGGGAGAAATTCCAATCGAACCCGGAGATAGCTGGTTCTCCTCGAAATAGCTTTAGGGCTAGCCTCGTATTAGTCTGCCGGAGGTAGAGCACTGAATTTCCTAGGGGGCGTCAAAGCTTACCAAAGAATATCAAACTCCGAATGCCGGCCAGATGATGTACGGGAGTCAGACTGCACGAGATAAGTTGGGTAGTCAAAAGGGAAAGAGCCCAGACCACCAGCTAAGGTCCCAAAGTGCGTGTTAAGTGGAAAAGGATGTGGGATTTCACAGACAACTAGGATGTTGGCTTAGAAGCAGCCACACATTCAAAGAGTGCGTAATAGCTCACTAGTCGAGAGGTCCTGCGCCGAAAATGTCCGGGGCTGAAACACGACACCGAAGCTGTGGAATGTGTATTTATACACATTGGTAGAGGAGCATTCTTAACGCACAGAAGCATTACCGTAAGGAGATGTGGAGTGTTAAGAAGAGAGAATGCCGGAATGAGTAGCGAGATGGAGGTGAGAATCCTCCAGGCCGAATATCTAAGGTTTCCAGAGTAAAGCTGATCTGCTCTGGGTAAGTCGGGGCCTAAGGCGAGGTCGAAAGACGTAGTCGATGGACAACAGGTTGAAATTCCTGTACCGCATATCATCAGAACTGTGGGGACACAGAACCGAAGAAGAACCCGGGAATGAAAAGACCGGGGCAAGCACTGGACTGGCTGGGAAGGCAAATCCGCCCAGCAACAGGAAGGTGTGACGCGTACCGAACATAAGTAGGGAAGTCTTTGTAGGGGCTGTCAAGAAAAGCCGCTATTGTGTGATATGTGCCCGTACCGTAAACCGACACAGGTGGATGAGGAGAGAATCCTAAGGCCGGCGGGAGAAGCATTGTTAAGGAACTCGGCAAAATGACCCCGTAACTTCGGGATAAGGGGTGCCTGGGAAACCAGGCCGCAGAGAATAGGCTCAAGCAACTGTTTAGCAAAAACACAGGTCTATGCAAAACCGAAAGGTGAGGTATATGGGCTGACGCCTGCCCGGTGCTGGAAGGTTACGAGGAGGGGTTAGCGGCAACGCGAAGCTCTGAATTTAAGCCCCAGTAAACGGCGGCCGTAACTATAACGGTCCTAAGGTAGCGAAATTCCTTGTCGGGTAAGTTCCGACCCGCACGAAAGGCGTAATGATTTGAGCGCTGTCTCAACAATGCACCCGGTGAAATTGAAATACCAGTGAAGATGCTGGTTACCTGCGCCAGGACGGAAAGACCCCATGGAGCTTTACTCCAGCTTGATACTGGGATTCGGTACTGCATGTACAGGATAGGTGGGAGGCTATGAAACAGGGACGCCAGTCTCTGTGGAGCCGATGTTGGGATACCACCCTTGCGGTATTGGATTTCTAACCTGCAGCCATGACCTGGCTGGGGGACAATGTCAGGCGGGGAGTTTGACTGGGGCGGTCGCCTCCGAAAGGGTATCGGAGGCGCTCAAAGGTTCCCTCAGAATGGACGGAAACCATTCGAAGAGTGCAAAGGCATAAGGGAGCTTGACTGCGACACCGACGGGTGGAGCAGGTAGGAAACTAGGACTTAGTGATCCGGTGGTATAAAGTGGGATTGCCATCGCTCAACGGATAAAAGCTACCCTGGGGATAACAGGCTTATCACTCCCAAGAGTTCACATCGACGGAGTGGTTTGGCACCTCGATGTCGGCTCATCGCATCCTGGGGCTGTAGTAGGTCCCAAGGGTTGGGCTGTTCGCCCATTAAAGCGGTACGCGAGCTGGGTTCAGAACGTCGTGAGACAGTTCGGTCCCTATCCGGCGTGGGCGTAGGATATTTGAGAGGAGCTGTCCTTAGTACGAGAGGACCGGGATGGACTGACCTCTGGTGTATCTGTTGGCTATCAAAGCCATGGCAGAGTAGCCAAGTCGGGAAGGGATAAACGCTGAAGGCATCTAAGCGTGAAGCCCCCCTCAAGATGAGATATCCCATCGCAAGAGTAAGACCCCTTGAAGACGACGAGGTAGATAGGGCAGAGGTGGAAGCATGGCAACATGTGGAGCTGACTGTCACTAATAGGTCGAGGGCTTAACCAGGTTGGTTTAGGTAAGAGGAAGAATGGATGAAGATAGATATGTAGCAATGTGTGGTTTTGAGGGTATATGCAGCAGGTAATGGTGCATAGCACGGAATTTTAAAGCGTTAATCCAGGTTTGGATTTGCGCTTTTTTTATTTGTAAATGAAATTTAAAAATAAAATATGAAAAATTATATTGCATCAAAAGGTGTTCCGGGGTAAATTAAGACGGTAGTCCAGCTTTATAACCTTATAAAGAATTAAGGAGATGTATGCAATGAAGAGAGAACAGGATGTCATCCGTATATTAATGGTCTGCCATGGAAATATATGCAGATCGCCCATGGCTGAGTTTGTTATGAAGGATATGATAGAAAAGGAGCATTTAGGCAATCGTTTCTATGTTGCGTCAGCAGCTACAAGTACAGAAGAAATCGGGAATCCGGTACATCCTGGAACGAGAAAAAAGCTTAAGGAACATGGAATTTCCCCAGATGGAAAATATGCGGTGCAGTTATCCCGGAAGGATTATGGCAAATACGACTACCTCATTGGTATGGAACAGCGGAATGTAACAAATATGCTTCGGATTCTGGGCGGAGACCCGGAGGGGAAGGTAAAGCGGCTTCTGGACTTTTCTTCTGATCCGAGGGATATTGCAGACCCGTGGTATACCGGGGATTTTGACCGTACCTATGAAGATGTTTATGAAGGCTGCAAAGAACTTTTATCATATATGTTAGAACAGGAAACCAAAGGAAATTACAGGTAGTAAGGGGAATTATTTATGAAACCACTTAATTTTATTGTAGTGGGTTCCGGCTGGAGATCCCTGTTCTATGCCAGGATAGCCAAAGCTTATCCGGATTGTTTTAATCTGGCAGCATTTCTTTGCCGGACAAAAGAAAAGGCGGAGAAAATGCAGGAGGAAACCGGGATCAGGGCCGTGACAAGCCCGGAAGAATGCCGGTTGGAAAACCCGGATTTTGTTGTAGTGGCTGTAAACAAAGCTTCTATTTTTCAGGTGACAAGAGAATGGGCGCTGAAAGGATATCCGGTGCTCTGCGAGACTCCTGCTGCCATGGAATTAGGAGATTTGCAGGAACTTTGGCGTCTTCGCACCCAGGAAGGGGCCAGAATCCAGGTAGCGGAGCAGTATTTTGAATATCCGGCCTTTCATGCGGCTATTGAGATCGTGAATCGGGGATATCTTGGAGATCCGTATATGGTTAATATCTCCGCAGTCCACGACTACCATGGAGCCAGTTTAATCCGTCGTCTTTTAGGGACTGGTTTTGAGAATATGAAACTGTACGGAAAAAAATTTCTGTATCCGGTGGTGGAGACGGATTCCAGGTACGGGTTTATTGAGGATGGCAGGGTGAGTGAGAGAGAACGGGTCAGGCTGACCTTTGAATTTGAAGGCGGAAAAACAGCCTTTTATGATTTTAACGGCATACAGTACCATTCCAAGATCAGGAGCCGCCATTTAAACGTTCAGGGAGGGAAAGGGGAACTGGATGACTGGACGCTTCGTTATGTAGGGGAAGACAACCGGTTCAGAGAGTATCAGATCATGAAAGATCCCTTTGATACAGGAAGTGGAATGAGTGAAATCTGCATGGGACAGGAACTGCTTTACCGGAATCCTTTTTATGGGTTGGGAAAGACAGAAGGGCTTCCTCAGGATGAGACGGCCATAGGAACTCTTATGCTTGGAATGAGACGGTTTATAGAGGAAGGTGTGGAGGTTTATCCCCTTTCAGAAGGGCTGCAGGATGCCTATGTAAGGATACTTATGGAGCAGGCCCTTAAAAGCGGCCAGACGGTAGAATCTAAAACACAGGTCTGGAGCTGATTAAAAGAGAGCGGGCTTTTTCCGTAAAGTAAAAAAAGCCCGTCCCATGCTGATGGAGGAAGAGGATCGTCATCAGTCATCGTCGACAATAGTGAGATTGAGAGCTTCGCAGGACAAGTCTACATCTCTTCCTGCTTTCACAGCAGGACTGATGAAACGGATAATGGGGCGCAGAGCAAATCCGGGCGTGTTATCTTTAACAACTGCTGAACTCCCGTCACTGAGGTGGACAATGGTGCCGATGGGATATGCGGAAACACAATGAAGGAAAGCTGTCAGCAGTTCTGGGTCAAAATGAGTGTTGGAGCAGCTGGTAAGATAGTCAAAAATCCTTCTGGGAGACCATGCTTTCCGGTAGGGCCTGGTGGAATTGAGAGCGTCATATACATCCGCAATGGCCAGGATACGGGCATAAAGAGGGATATCCTTGCCCGAAAGGCCAAAGGGATATCCGCTTCCGTCATATTTTTCGTGATGGGTCTGGACTCCTTGTAATACTGTTTGGGAAATTATGATATTTTCGCCCAGTTTTTTGTAGGAAAGGGTGGGGTGCTGCTTCATGATTTCAAATTCATCGCTGGTTAAGGGACCAGGTTTGTTGGTAATATCAATTGGAATATCCGTTTTTCCAAT
Organism: Lacrimispora sp. BS-2; assembly: GCF_040207125.1. Taxonomy (NCBI): domain Bacteria; kingdom Bacillati; phylum Bacillota; class Clostridia; order Lachnospirales; family Lachnospiraceae; genus Lacrimispora; species Lacrimispora cavernae. The sequence continues at coordinate 3,248,047 of NZ_CP157940.1, read as the reverse complement.
GTCATGAAGAAGGCCGCAGAGGGCCAAATCATTTAAATTGGAAATGGAAAGTCCGATGTATTTTCCTAATAAAACGCTTAAAATGCCTACATAAAGACTATGTGAATAAGTATACCCGTCGTAATCCCTGATATCGATCATCTGAAAAAGATACTTGTCCTTATTCAGAACATTCATAACAACGGATTCTGCCACTTTAGCGATTTCTTCGTAAGCCTGTCTGCTGGACTGAAAGGTAAATTTTTGTAAACTCAGGTCAAAGACATCGCGGATGCTTGTCAGCATTTTGGCCTTTAGCTCCGGCTCTACGAAATCTTCTGGTTCAATGCCTTCCGTAAGTGCTGTGCAGATATAAGCCCCTTGTACTCCGATGGTTTTCATGCGGCTGATTATACGATCACTCAGCTTGCAGCCAGTTACCGCAAAAGGAAGCATTGGGTTTAACCCCGGGATGTTTCGGGCTAATTCCATACCTTCAGTCAATTTCTCAATAGGAAGATAAATCAATTCTTTCACCTCAACAGACTAAAACGCAGTCTCTTCTTTCTGTTCCTCAAATTCCTTTTTATGTTAAAGTTGGAAATATATGCACAATGACATATTAAATTATAGTGGGAATTAACCAATGAGTCAATGGGAATTTGAATTTTAAACACTAGTATATCAGAGAAAAGTCAGACATTTTTTTATGCAATAATTCTTTAATCTCTACAAATCGCAAAAAATAGTATTGACTGAGGAATGGGCATGGAGTAGCCTTTAAAAAAGAGGGTTAAAAAAGGGGAATTTTATGATTGAAATATTAAACGGAATACATGAGACCATTCATTATGAATGCCCATTAGGATTTCGTCTGTATCATAATACGAATTTTGAGGATTATCCGGAACACTGGCATGGAGGAATTGAAATGATCATGCCGACAAAGGGCGGATATGAGGCCATAATAGGGGAGGAACGTTTACCATTTAAAGGAGATGGAGACCCTGCTGCACATGATCCCTCCTCATATTTTTAAGAAAAAAGGACAAGGGTTCCCTTTATGGGTCTATTAAGAAAAAGCTTGATAAAATAATTGAGGAATATGGGGGAAACAGTGGTTTTCGGGAAGCTTCCATTTATGCGGCACTTATTGAGATTTATGTGGAATTAGGGAGAAATAAAGTGTGCCGGGATGGGGCCGGCAAAAAGATCCATACCATGAAGCAGCAGGAGTATTTTGAAGCTGTCATGAATGCCTGCACCTATATTAATCAGCACTTCATGGAGAATATAACGTTGGGGGAAGGGGCCCGGATCAGCGGATCTTTAAACAGTATATGAATATGACCTTTTACGAAGACTTAAACTCCAGACGGGTGAAAAGGGCGGAGGAGCTTTTGTATAATACAAGGGAAATGAGCATTACAGATGTTGCCATGGGCTCCGGCTTTTCATCCATGAGCGCCTTTAACCGTACCTTTAAGAAGATAAAACACTGTTCACCAAGTAATTACAGAAAGATCAGACACCAGGCATATGAATCGGAAGGTTAAGGAACAAATTAAAAAACAATTCCTCTTATGGGAAAACCGGGTTTACGGTGCATTCCTGTAAGAGGATTTTATATTTTAAAGCAATATATGCGCCATTGGAAGCAAGAAGTGGGATGCCTGATCTGTTTTAAGCAGGGAACGGATAGGGGCAGGAGATACAATAACCATAAAGGCAGTGTTAAAGAACGAAGGCCTTATGAAGGGAGCGGAAACTCTGCAGGTATATGTAAAGTCCTGCGCACCGGGGACGCCTAACGCTCAGCTTAAGGCACTTTTAAAGGCAGAGCTGGAGCCAGGGCAGGAAAGAGAATTGCAGGTGACCCTTTCCGACAAAGCCTTTGCCTTAAGGGATGAACATGGAGACCTGGTAATGGAAGCCGGTACGTACAAGGTGTATGTGGGAACACAGCAGCCTGATAAAAGGAGTCAGCAGCTTACAGGGAAAATGCCGGAATGCATGACAGTATCCGTAGACCAGCGTGCCGTTCTGGAAAAATGCTGTATCTGACAAAAGTGGATATGCAAATCTGAGGTATATATGGCAGTTACAAAATAGAAAAATATAAACCATTTCCATAAATTAGTGTGTGGCGCTGTCTGCAGGCTGAGAAGTCTGAAACAACGTTTTTTAGAAAAAATTTCATCTGAAAACAGTGGGGATAACCATTCATACTTGCCACTCCTCCTGCATAAGTATGTAAAAACGTCCTAGCAGGGGGATTTTCTTGAAGGAATATATTGAAGAACGCGCGGTTGCGATCGCCAACTACATCATAGACTATCATGCGACCGTGAGGCAGACAGCGAAGAAATTTGGGATATCCAAATCTACGGTACATAAAGATGTTACGGACCGTTTGGAACACATCAATCCGTCTCTGGCAGCCCGGGCCAGAGTGATTCTTGATATTAACAAATCCGAGCGTCATATACGAGGCGGTCTTGCCACCAAGGAGAAATATCAGCATCGCCTTCAGATGTGCAGCAAAAAGAATGGATAGGACTAAAAAGTGAAAAACAGCCGCTGATGGGGATGATACTGATTCCTGTCAGCGGCTGTTTTTCAAGAAAAAGTAAAATTATTATTGACATGAAGCTGTAAAATATGTTATTCTTTACCCCGGTATGAAGAGACATTATCGTTTTCATGCAAATATTGACCACTTCGTAAGAAGTTAAGCCCAGACGGACAGGCGGGTCAGCTGCCGAGCGTGGGAAACCACATTATTGATTGAGTTAAAAGCTCAAATTTTATAAGTTGATTACTTTATAATCCGTGCGATTGCACATCACTTGTGAAACGATCAATAATAGCAGGGACAACATATTTGCTATGTAGACTCGAAGACGATAATTATCATGAATAAATGACGGGCAAAATGCCCTTACTGGAAATACCATTCATGAAATTGCAGGCAGGTGATGAATAATCATCTGCCTTTTTGCTATGAAAAAAATCTGCGCCAATAAGGTGCCACTTACGTTTCAGCGACAAAAGAGGGTGTAACATTCCCGTGACAAGGAGAGGTAAGAGCCATATGAACAAAGAAGATCAGATGAGGGCGCCTATTTATGAAGCTCTTGAAATATTTCAAAAAAAGAGGGTAGTTCCCTTTGATGTGCCGGGTCATAAACGGGGAAGAGGAAATCCGGAGCTTGCCCGGCTTTTGGGAGAACGGTGCGTCGGGCTTGATGTAAATTCCATGAAGCCCCTTGATAATTTATGCCACCCGGTGTCTGTGATCCGGGATGCAGAACGGCTGGCAGCAGAAGCCTTTGGGGCGGCAGATGCCTTTTTGATGGTGGGAGGAACCACGTCGGCTGTGCAGAGCATGATCCTGTCTGTCTGCAAGGCAGGGGATAAGATCATTCTTCCAAGAAATGTCCATAGGAGTGCCTTAAATGCGCTGGTATTATGCGGGGCAGTCCCGATTTATGTAAACCCTGAAGTAAACAGCATGCTGGGCATTTCCCTTGGAATGGAAATCAGCCAGGTGGAAAAGGCGATTCAGGAAAATCCTGATGCAGTTGCAGTATTTGTTAATAATCCTACCTATTACGGAATCTGTTCTGATATCCGTTCCATTGTCCGGCTGGCCCATGCCCATGGGATGAAGGTCCTGGCTGACGAAGCCCATGGAACCCATCTCTATTTTGGAAAGGGTCTTCCGGTCTCAGCCATGGAAGCGGGCGCGGATATGGCGGCGGTCTCCATGCACAAGTCAGGAGGAAGCCTGACACAAAGCTCCCTTCTCCTTTTAAACAAGGGAGTGAATGGGGATTATGTGCGTCAGATCATAAACCTGACCCAGACCACCAGCGCTTCTTACCTGCTTTTGTCAAGCCTTGACATATCCAGAAGGAACCTGGCTCTGCGGGGGGAAGAGTCCTTTGCAAAGGTGGTGGAAATGGCGGAGTACGCCAGGGGAGAGATCAATTCCATCGGCGGTTATTATGCCTATGGAAGGGATCTGATCAATGGAACCAGTATTTTTGATTACGATGTGACAAAGCTTTCCGTTTACACGCTGGAAAATGGGCTGGCGGGAATTGAAGTTTATGACCTTCTCCGGGATGAATATGATATCCAGATTGAATTCGGGGATATCTGTAATCTTCTTGCCTATATTTCCATCGGCGACCGGATCCAGGATATTGAACGTCTGGTGGGAGCATTGGCAGATATTGAACGCCTTTATAAAAAGGACCGGACAGGAATGCTGTCAGGAGAATATATAGCTCCTAAAGTGGCGGTAACGCCTCAGAAAGCATTTTATTCCCAAAAGGTATCCGTACCGGTGGGAGAATCTGCGGGAAGGATAAGCGGCGAGTTTGTCATGTGCTATCCGCCGGGAATTCCCATTCTGGCGCCGGGGGAGATGATTACGGAAGAGGTGGTGGAGTACATCATTTATGCCAGGGAAATAGGCTGCTCCATGCAGGGAACAGAGGATCCGGCAGTGGAACGGCTGATGGTATTAAAGGAGCAGGTCCAGGAAAGGGAGAGGTAGGAAAAGATGGAGATATGGTTTTCAAAATTTCACACTTCCAATGTAAAGCTTTCTGTGCGGATCGATAAACAGCTTTTTTCCGGTGAAAGTGAGTACCAGAGAATTGACGTATTCGACTCCCAGGAATTTGGAAAGTTTGTGTCTTTGGATGGAGATATTGTTTTTTCAGAAAAGGATGAGTTTATTTACGATGAAATGGTAACACATGTTCCCATGGCAGTCCATCCCAATGTAAAGGATGTGCTGATCATCGGCGGAGGCGACGGAGGGGTGGCAAAGGAACTTTTGCAGTACCCGTTTATTCAGTCCATAGATGTGGTTGAGACGGATAAGCTGTTTGTGGATGTGTGCCGGGATATTTTTCCAGAGGTATCCTGTGGCCTTAATGATCCCAGGGTCAGGGTCTATTACGATGACGGGCTCCGTTTCTTAAGAAGCAAAAAAGAACAGTATGACCTTATCATCAATGATTCCACGGATCCTTTCGGACATACGGAGGGGCTTTTTACCAAGGAATTTTACGGAAGCTGCTACAAGGCGCTGCGAAGCGACGGCATCATGGTTTATCAGCATGGAAGCCCTTTTTACGATGAGGATGAGGCGGCCTGTCGGAGCATGCACCGGAAGGTATTCCGTTCCTTCCCAATAAGCCGTGTTTATCAGGCCCATATTCCCACCTGCCCGTCAGGGTACTGGCTGTTTGGGTTTGCTTCAAAAAAGTATCATCCCATCAATGATTTTAAGCCTGAACTATGGAATCAGTTAAAAATTGAAACCTGGTATTATACAACGAATCTTCATACGGGAGCTTTCATGCTGCCTAAATACGTGGAAGATTTACTGAAAGAGGAGGAAAAAGAATGAGCAGATTATTAATTATCGGTTGTGGAGGGGTTGCCTCTGTGGCAATCCACAAATGCTGTCAGAACAGCGAGGTGTTTACAGACATCTGTATTGCAAGCAGAACAAAGGAGAAATGTGATGCCTTAAAGAATAGGCTTGCGGGAACAACAAAAACAAGGATTGAGACTGCTAAGGTTGATGCGGATCAGGTGGAAGAGGTGATTGCCCTTATAAAGGATTATAAGCCGGATGCCGTGTTAAATGTGGCTCTTCCCTATCAGGATTTAACCATTATGGATGCATGCCTGGCAGCAGGGGTGGATTATATTGATACCGCCAACTTTGAGCCTGAGAATACCGATGATCCGCAGTGGAGAGCAATCTATGAGAAGCGCTGTGAAGAACTTGGGTTTACCGCCCTTTTTGATTATTCCTGGCAGTGGGATTATAAGGAGCGTTTTGAGAAGGCAGGTATCACTGCACTGCTTGGAACCGGATTTGACCCTGGAGTTACCAGCGTATTTTCTGCTTATGCCTTAAAGCACTATTTTGATGAGATTCATACCATTGATATTTTAGACTGCAACGGAGGGGATCATGGGTATCCTTTTGCAACCAACTTTAACCCTGAGATCAACTTAAGGGAAGTATCCTCTAACGGTTCTTACTGGGAGGATGGCCGCTGGATCGAGACAGAGCCAATGGAGATCAAATCCAGATACAATTTCCCTGAGGTAGGGGAAAAGGACATGTACCTGCTTCATCATGAGGAGATCGAATCCCTGGCTAAGAACATTCCCGGTGTAAAGAAGATCCGTTTCTTCATGACCTTTGGACAGAGCTATTTAACTCATATGAAGTGCCTGGAAAACGTAGGCATGCTTTCTACTTCTCCCATAGAGTTTAACGGACAGGAAATCGTGCCCATCCAGTTTTTAAAGGCCCTTCTTCCGGACCCGGCTTCTCTTGGTCCCAGAACCAAAGGAAAGACCAATATTGGCTGTATCTTTACAGGAGTAAAGGATGGAAAGGAAAAGACCATTTACATCTACAACGTATGCGACCATGAGGAATGCTATAAAGAGGTGGAATCCCAGGCGATTTCCTATACCACCGGAGTTCCGGCCATGATCGGAAGCCTGATGGTATTAACCGGCCAGTGGAAGAAGCCGGGAGTATTTAATGTGGAAGAGTTTGACCCGGATCCCTATATGGAGGCTTTAAACAAATGGGGGCTTCCGTGGGTGGTATGTGAGGACCCGGAAACTGTTACGGTATGGAGATAGGAAAAGAATGAGGATTGAAGAGCTTAAGACCCCATGTTATGTGATCGATGAGGCCAGACTGGAGAAGAACTTAAAAATCTTAAAGCAGGTAAAGGAAAATACCGGGTGCAGGATCCTTCTGGCCCAGAAGGCATTTTCCTGCTTTGCAGAGTACCGTCTTATAAGCAGGTATCTTGACGGAACTACGGCCAGCGGGCTTTATGAAGCCAGGCTGGGAAGGGAGGAGATGGGGCTTGAAAACCACGTCTTTGCCCCTGCCTATAAGGAAGAGGACTTTAAAGAGCTGGTAGAGATCTGTGATCACATTGTATTTAATTCTTTTTCACAGCTTGAGAAGTATAAGGATGGGTTAAATGGGGTAAGTGCCGGCATCAGGATCAATCCTCAGTGCTCCACCCAGGAGGGCCATGAAATCTATGATCCCTGCGCTCCCGGCTCAAGACTTGGCGTTTCCATTGATTCTTTTAAGGAGGAATGGCTGCCCTGGATATCAGGGCTCCATTTCCATACCTTGTGTGAGCAGAATTCCGATGATTTAAAAAAGACCCTGGATGCGGTGGAGGAAAAATTCGGGAAGTATTTATCCGGATTGTCCTGGCTGAACATGGGCGGAGGACATCATATTACCAGGGAAGATTACGACATCGGGCTGCTGGAAGCCTGCATTAAGAGAATGCAGGAGAAATATGGCCTGCAGGTTTATCTGGAACCTGGGGAGGCGGTGGCACTAAATGCAGGGTACCTGGTGACAGAGGTTATGGATGTGGTGGAAAACGGGATAAAGACTTTGATCCTTGATGCATCTGCAGCCTGCCATATGCCTGATGTGCTGGAAATGCCCTACCGGCCGCCCTTAAAGGACAGCGGGAAACCGGGTGAAAAGGCCTTTACCTACCGGCTGTCTTCCTGTACCTGTCTGGCAGGGGATGTGATCGGAGATTATTCCTTTGACAGGGAAATAAAGCCCGGGGATAAATTGTATTTTATGGATATGGCCATTTATTCCATGGTGAAGAACAATACCTTTAACGGGATGCCCCTTCCTGCCATTGCCATCATGGATAAAGGGGGAGACTGCCGTGTCATAAAAAGGTTCGGCTATGAGGACTTTAAGAACAGGCTGGCCTAGGACACTTGATTCATTAGGAGACAAACTATGGAAAAATTAAAAAGCCTTCCGGCGGCAGACGGATTTTACATGCCGGGAGAATTTGAGCCTCATTGGGGCTGTATTATGATCTGGCCCAAACGGCCCGGCTCCTGGCCCTTTGGGGCAGGAAAGGCCAGGGAGGCTTTTGCCAGGATCGCGGAGGCCATTGCAGACAGCGAGCAGGTGATCATGCTGGCAGAGGCGGATGTGAAGGAAAGCGCCAGGGAGATGCTTTCGGACCGGATCCAGGTGGTTGTCATGGAATCTGACGATGCCTGGGCAAGAGATGTGGGGCCAACCTTTGTGGTCAATAAGGAACGGAAAGTCAGGGGGATCGACTGGCGGTTCAATGCCTGGGGAGGAACCTTTGACGGGCTGTATCCTGACTGGAAAAAGGATGACCTTCTTGCAGGGCGTTTCTGTGAGCGGTTCGGCTATCCGGTTTATGATGCAGGGCATTTTGTCCTGGAGGGAGGTTCCATTCATTCCGATGGGGAAGGCACGATTTTAGTGACGGAAGCCTGCCTTTTAAGCGCCGGGCGGAATCCGTCTCTTTCTAAAATCCAGATTGAAGAACAGCTGAAAAGCTATCTGGGAGCTGTTAAGGTCATCTGGCTGAAAGCAGGCATCTATCAGGATGAAACCAATGAGCACGTGGATAATGTCTGTGCGTTTGTCCGGCCGGGGGAAGTTGTGTTAGCCTGGACGGATGATAAGGATGATCCCCAGTATGAAATGTCCCTGGCTGATTTGAGGATACTGGAACAGGAGACGGATGCAGCGGGAAGGTATTTTAAGATTCACAGGCTTCCCATACCCAAAGAACCGGTCTGCATTACAAAAGAGGAGCTTTCAGGCTTTTCCTTTGAGCCGGGAGAGGATGAAAGGGAGGCAGGAGAGCGCCTGGCTGCCAGCTATGTGAATTTTTACATATCCAATAAAGGGGTGATTGTTCCCCAGTTTGGAGATGTCCATGATCAAGAGGCAGTACGGATATTAGGGGAATGCTTCCCTGAGAGAAGAATCTATCCGGTGTATGCCAGAGATATTATTGTGGGAGGCGGAAATATTCACTGCATCACACAACAAATCCCGTTGTAGTTAAGCCATGCCATTCATAATTTAGCGGACAGAATACCGCCGAATTATGAACGTCCGGCATCCGCCCTATAGAAACCATACCGGAAGGAGATTTTCATGAGAGAGGTAACAGTGGCAGCAGTTCAGATGAGGTGCTGCGATGACGTTCAGAAGAATATTGCAAATGCGGAAAGACTGGTTAGGCAGGCAGCAGGGGAGGGGGCAAAGGTCATTCTCCTTCCGGAGCTGTTTGAACGGCAATACTTTTGTCAGGAGAGGCAGTATGATTTTTATGAATACGCAGAACCGGCAGAGGAGAACCAGGCTGTAAAGCATTTCGCCAGGATTGCGGCCGAACTTCAAGTGGTTCTTCCTGTCAGCTTTTATGAGAAATCAGGAAATACCATGTTCAACTCGGTGGCAGTCCTTGACGGAGATGGGACAAATCTTGGGATATACCGGAAGACTCATATCCCTGATGACCATTATTATCAGGAAAAATTTTATTTCACTCCCGGGGATACCGGTTTTCGGGTATTTGATACCATGTACGGGAAAATAGGTGTAGGAATCTGCTGGGACCAGTGGTTTCCGGAGACAGCAAGGTGCTTGGCTTTACAGGGAGCGGAGCTGATCTTATACCCTACTGCCATTGGAAGCGAACCGATCCTGGACTGTGACAGCATGGAGCACTGGAGACGCTGCATGCAGGGACATGCTGCTTCCAATATCATTCCGGTCGTTGCGGCAAACCGGATTGGAGTGGAATCTGTTGTTCCATGTGAATCCAATGGGAATCAAAGTTCTTCCCTTAAATTTTATGGCTCATCCTTTATTACGGACAATACCGGGGCTGTCATAGCTTCTATGAACAGGGAGGAAGAAGGCGTGATATGCGCTTCCTTTGACCTTGACCAGATGATGGCTGACAGGAGAAACTGGGGGCTTTTCCGTGACCGCAGGCCTAAGATGTACGGGGAAATCACTGGAAAATCTTAAACCCGCTTTTTTGTGCAGGGAAAGTTGCCATAATATCCGGAAGCTATATTATACTGAGGCTATCAAAGAGAGCGGGAGGTAAGAGCGTGGATTGGCCGGCCAATACGTGATCTTTGAATGCGTGGGCAGGCTGCCGGAGGGGCAGCAGAATATATGGAAACGGATCTTTACAGAGTGGTTTCCATCCTCCGGCTATGAGATGACGGACGGACCACAGCTGGAATGGTATCCTGAGGGGGATATCACCTCTGAGGAATATAGGAGCGAAATTTGGATCCCGGTCCGTAAAAAGGTGTAAATCCCTTCATAAAATCCGTTAGTTCCCCATATATATAGTAATAATAAATAAGTTGGGGAGTGTGCTATGAAGAGACTGTTTAGCAGAAAATGGATGATTTTTTTCAGCCTGGCCATGTGGGTACTGGTGGTACGTACCTTGAGCGGGTGTAACTTAAACAAGGATAATGGTGATAAAGTGCGGGATCTGGAATTTACCGTGGTAGCTGACGCGGATATTCCGCAGGAACTTAAACAGATCATTGCTGAGAAGCAGCAGTCGCCCTTTAAGCTGACCTACAGCGATGATAAGAACCTTTACATAGTGGTCGGTCACGGAAAGCAGGCAAGCGGGGGATATAGCATCGCAGTAAATGATCTTTATCTGACAGATAATTCCATTGTCCTGAACACGGAACTGATCGGACCGGAAAAGGGAGAGGTCACGGGGACGGAAGCCTCTTATCCCTTCATCGTTATCAGAACGGAGATGTCGGAGCTTCCGGTGGTGTTTCAGTAGGAGAGAAAAATGAAACAGCCGTTTCGCAGACAGTAAAAGCGGGACGGCTGTTTTTGCGGTAATAAAACATAAAATTCCCCTTTTTTCTTAAGCCGTCATATGATATACTACTTCAAACAGGAATAGGCTGTAAGGAGAAGAGGAAGGGTAATATGATATTAAAGGATATATGGCTTGATGTTACGGCAGTAAAAGAGCGGGATCCGGCGGCCAGAAGCAAGCTTGAAGTGCTTTTGCTCTATCAGGGAGTTCATGCACTGATCTGGCATCGCTTTGCCCACTGGTTTTACCAGCACAGGATGTTTTTTATTGCCAGGTTTATTTCCCAGCTGGCAAGATTTTTTACACTGATCGAGATTCATCCCGGCGCACAGCTGGGTCATGGGATTTTAATTGACCATGGCTGCGGAGTGGTGATTGGAGAAACTACGGTGGTGGGGGATAATTGTACGATTTACCAGGGAGTGACTTTAGGCGGCGTAGGACTTAATAAGGGAAAGCGCCATCCAACTCTTGGAAATAATGTGACCGTGGGATCAGGGGCTAAGATTCTGGGGTCCTTTGAGGTAGGGGATAATTGTACCATAGCGGCAAATGCCGTGCTTTTAAAGCCTTTGGAAAGCAATGTGACGGCGGTGGGAATTCCCGCCCGCCCGGTTAAGATAGATGGCGTACCCCTTCCAAAGAGGGAAAGCAATCTGGTGACCATGGATCACTACTGCAAGATGGAGGAACGGGTCAGGGAACTGGAAGAAATGCTGTCTAAGCTGCAGACAGAGCTGTCTTCCTTCCGGGAAAAGGAAGATTCCCATCAGACGGAGGCTTCTTTGGAGGAAAATATTGAGGAATAGAAGGCTAAAAGCCTCTTATATTTCAGGAAGTCCGGGAATGATAACAAAAAAAGTATAATGAAACATGCACCTGCATAAACTTTCTTAAAGGAATAAAGAAGGTAAGGCAGGTGCTTTTTTATGTTGGAGCTGGTGAAGAAAAACATACATATGAATCGTTGGAAAGGATATGCCGCATCTCAGATAACTCTTGACGATGACTTCATCGTCCCGGACAGTATGGATGATGTGGATCAGATTATTTTAAGTTCCGGCGATATTACCATTGATTCTGTAAAGGTCCAGACAGAACGAGTCGTGGTCCGGGGCAAGATGGATTTCATGATCCTCTACCGGGGAGCGGAAGGAGGGATTCAGACCCTTTCAGGAAGCATTAACTTTGAGGAGCCCATCAATGTGCCAGGACTGGAGGAAAAGGATTTTGTCCAGTTGGGGTGGGAGCTTGAGGATTTAAATGCCGGGATCATTAATTCCAGGAAGCTGAGCGTTAAGGCAATCGTATCGCTTAAGGTGAAGGTGGAAACTGCCTGCGATATAAACGCTGCCGTGGAAGTGGACACGGGAGGCCCGGTAACAGATATACCCATGGTGGAAACCCTCCGCCGCAATCTGGATGTGGCATCCATTGCCCTCCGCCACAAGGATACATTCCGGATCAAGGATACCATTACCCTGTCAGGAAACAAGCCGAACATTGACCATATCTTATGGACCGAAATGAAGTTAAGAGGCGTTGCCATCAGGCCCATGGATGGGAAGATGATCCTTGACGGGGAACTTATGGTCTTTGTTATTTACCAGGGAGAAGGGGAAGGCGCACCCATCCAGTGGGTGGAGGAAAGCATTCCGTTCTCAGGGGAACTGGATGTTCCGGATATGACCGAGGATATGGTTCCTTTGATTACGGTCCACATAATACATAAGGATATAGAGGCAAAGCCGGATTCTGACGGTGAGATGCGGGAAATGGATGTGGATTCGGCTCTTGAACTGGATATGAAGCTTTACAGGGAAGAGAATATGGAACTGCTCAGCGATTTATATTCCACCAATCGGGAACTGACGCTGCAGACAGAGGAAGTCTATTTTGATAAGATCCTGACAAAAAATATGAGCAGGTGTAAGATTGTAGAAAAGATCAGCCTGGATCAGGCGGACCGGGTCCTTCAGATATGCCACAGTGAAGGGATCGTTAAAATCGATGACACGGAAGTCAAGGAGGATGGACTTCATGTGGAAGGCGTCTTAGAGGTACAGATCCTTTATATGACCTCTGACGATGCCCAGCCTATCCAGTCTACAGTAGAGGATATCCCCTTCCATTTCCTGATTGAGGCCCCAGGAATCAATGAGCAGACGGTTTGCCAGCTGAATTCAGGCCTGGAGCAGCTTAGCGCCGTTATGATGGGCGGAGGAACCATTGAAGTAAAATCGACCATTTCCCTTGACTTACTGGCCTTGCAGCCGGTCCGCGAGCAGATCATCACAAACGCTTCGGAAGCGCCCATGGACTTGAACAACTTACAGAAGCTTCCCGGAATCGTGGGATATATTGTGCAGCCTGGGGATTCCCTTTGGAATATTGCAAAAAAATTCCATACGACCATTGATACTATCATAGCGACCAACGGATTGACGGACAAATCAGTAAGACCGGGCGACCGGCTGATTCTTGTAAAGGAATTGGCATAAACGAAAATTTCCCTCATTGAAGTGCCAGGCAGAAGGTATCACTTTTGCCTGGCATAATTGATTATGCGTTTGAATGATTTTTAAAAAAAAGGGTATGATAAAGATTGCTATTCACATATCAGCTTGCCCTGTTATATAATATACTATAGCTAAGCTATAGCTTCAACCATCGATGGCGCCAAAACGCATCCAGCTGGTGCTTTAGATAGATGACAGGTTACCCTGGACGGTAGTGACGTGATTGCAAGGCGTTATTACCGTTTACATACCCTGAATTTCCTTATACCGGAGAATAAAGAACATGAATTATACCTATATTTTAAGATGTGCAGATGATACCCTATACTGCGGCTGGACAAACCATTTAGAGAAACGTTTAATAGCCCATAACCAGGGAAAGGGTGCCAAATACACAAAAGCCCGCAGACCTGTGGTTCTGGCCTACTGGGAGGAGTTTTCCACAAAGGAAGAAGCCATGCGCAGAGAAGCTGCCATTAAAAAGCTTTCCAGGAAGGACAAGTTAAAGCTGATGGGAGAGATTGTATGAGAAAAACCGTCAATGCCGCGAGTATGCGGGACTGACGGTTTTTCCGGCGTTATGCAACAAAATGATACATTAAGATATAATGGCATAAGCTTCCGCCCATGACGAAAAGGTGGAAGATCTCATGGGAACCAAAGCTTTTATGCCTGGCATTGAAAAGAGGAAGCTTCAGGGCATAGATGATGCCGCCTATGGTGTAGATGATGCCTCCGGCAAGCAGCCAGAGAAATCCGGCAGATGAAAGGGTTTCCGTAATCTTTGAGAATGCCAGAACGCAGACCCAGCCCATGGCAATGTAAAGGCTTGACGAAAACCATTTGGGGCACATGATAAAGCAGGCTTTTATAACAATTCCTGAAATAGCGATGCCCCAAACCAGAGCCAATAGGCTCCAGCCGGTCTTATCCCCCAGAACGATCAGGCAGATTGGCGTGTACGTTCCTGCAATCAGGATAAAAATCATCATATGATCTATTTTTTTCAGCAGACGGTTGATTTTCGGTGAGATATCAAGAGTATGGTAGATGGTGCTGGCTGCGTAAAGAAAGACCATGCTGATGATAAAGACCGTTAAGGCGGCCAGATGGAGCCTTCCGTCGGCTGATGCCTTAATAAGCAGTGGTATTGCGGCAATAAGCGCCAGGATCATGGCGATAAAATGAGTGATGGCACTGACCGGATCTTTAATTTTAATTTTCATGGGAACCCTCCTTGTAGAAAATAGAAACTTATAATGTAGTATTGAATACTATGTATTGTATTTTTATATACTATACACCCTGAACGAAAAAAATGCAACTGCTTTTTTAAATATAATACAAAAGGGGTTTGCCATAATTGGAACAATAAAATATAATGAATAGATAAATTGAAATTTATGAGAAGGAAGGTATAACCGCCCCATGAATCAGACGATAAAAGAGCTTATGGAACGAAAATCTGTCCGGGTATATGAGGACCGTGCCATTGAACCGGAAAAAAAGGCGGCTATTATAGAAGCGGCTCTTCAGGCGCCTACGGCCGGAAACATGACTCTGTATTCCATCATTGATGTGACGGACCAGAAGCGGAAGGAAACCCTTTCAGTGACCTGCGACAACCAGCCATTTATTGCAAAAGCACCGTTAGTTCTGGTTTTTGTGGCAGATTATGAGAGGTGGTATGAGCTGTTCTGCCATTATGAAGAAGAGGTCCGCCATCCCGGAATGGGAGATCTTTTGCTGGCCAGCGATGATGCCCTTATAGCAGCCCAGAATGCGGTTGTGGCGGCTGAATCCATGGGCATTGGTTCCTGTTACATTGGGGATATTATGGAGCAGTATGAAGTCCACAGGGACTTGTTTGGCCTTCCAAAGTATGCGGTCCCGGCGGCAATGGTGGTCTTTGGATATCCCACCAGGCAGCAGCAGGAGAGGAAAAAGCCGGAACGGCTCAGGCCTGAGGCCGTGGTGTTTGAGAATTCTTACCGCCGTTTAAGCCCTGAAGAATTTTCTCTGGAGCTTAAAAAGACCCAGGGCAGGGAAGAGGATTTTGAGCGCTGGGTAAAGGCATTTTGCAAACGCAAATGGAATTCTGATTTCAGCGCCGAGATGAGCCGGTCCGTGGAAGCTATGATGGCTGCATGGAAGAAAAAGGAGTAAAAGAAGATATGGATCTTAACATATTATACGAAGATGAAGAGATACTGGTGGTGGAAAAACCGGTTGGAATGGAATCCCAATCCGCAAGATCCTTTGAGCCGGATATGGTCAGCGAAGTGAAGAAACATATCAACACGTTATCCCCAAAGCAAGGGGAGCCTTATGTGGGAGTTATCCACAGGCTGGATAAGCCGGTTGGAGGCGTAATGGTGTATGCAAAGACCAAAGGAGCCGCAGAGTCTTTAAGCAGGCAGGTATCCCAGCATCAAACGGAGAAAATCTATTATGCAGTGGTTTGTGGAAAACCTGTGGAAAACTTTGGCGCCTACGTGGATTATTTGTTGAAAGATGGAAAAAATAATTGTTCCAAAATTGTGGATAAGGGGATAAAAGGTGCAAAACTCGCAGAGCTCCATTATCAGGTTGTGGAAAACAGAAACATAGAAAATGAGGAATGCAGCCTGGCAAAGGTTACGTTAAAAACCGGCCGCCACCATCAGATCCGGGTGCAGATGGCGGGCCACGGCACACCCCTGTGGGGAGACCGGAAGTATAATCCCAGTATTCAAAGAGGGGCTGCCGGCGGAAATATAGCATTGTTTGCTTACAGCTTATCTTTTTCCCATCCTGTCACAAAGAAATGGATGACTTTTTCGGTGAAACCAAAGGGAGAAATCTTTGAGAAGTTTTCATTGCCGGAAATGGCATAAAGAAGGAATTTTTTACTAATCAGATTTCGAATATTTTCTTCCCAAACGGCTCATAATAGTGATTGTACAAAAGAAGTACAAATCAGAAACAGGTGAGTCCATGGTGAAACCGAGCAGGAAACTGAAGAAAACATTATTAATATTGGGAGTTACAGGGGCAGTATATTTAAGTTTTCGTTATCTGCTGCCCCTTGTGATTCCCTTTTTGATTGCATATGTATTTGCCCTTTCCCTTCGGCCTTCGGCTGTTTGGATTGAAAAAAAGACCCGCTTTATTGTAAAGGGTAAGGTGATCTCCATTCCTCTTGCTGTCATCGGAGGAGTCGAGGTCATACTTTTTATGATTGCCTTTGGAATCCTTCTTTACGTGGGGGGAAGAAAGCTGTTTTTGGAAGCCAGGCTTTTACTTCAAAATCTTCCCGTCATTCTGGAAGGCGTGGATCACTGGCTTATGGATAACTGTTCCTTTGCGGAGCGGTTTTTAAAGCTGCCTGACGGATATGCGGTAGAAGTAGTAAGGGATATTATTGCGGGAGGCCAGACTGCCATAAAAAGCAGGATCATGCCCTTTCTTATGGTGAATTCCATGACTGTTATGAAATGGATCGTCCAGGCAACGGTAATCATCATCATATTGCTTATTGCCACGGTCCTGTCCCTTCAGGAAATGGATGATATACGGGAACGGCGGGACAATTCCATGTTCTGCTTTGAATATGCCATGCTGGGAAGACGGCTTACCACAGTGGGAAGTGCCTGGTTAAAGACACAGGGGGCTATCATGATGTTTACTATGGTAGTTTGTTCGGCCGGGTTGTTTTTCCTGGGAAATCCCTATTTCTTTTTATTTGGAATCGGAATCGGGCTTTTGGATGCGCTTCCGATTTTCGGCACCGGAACAGTGTTCATTCCCTGGGCCCTTTTTTCCATGATCAATAAAAACTGGAAATATGGAATCGGGCTGATCGTCATTTACGTGATCTGTTATTTTTTAAGAGAGATTTTAGAAGCCAAGATCATGGGAGGAAAGGTTGGCCTAACGCCTTTGGAAACCCTTGCTTCCATGTATGTGGGACTTCAGCTCTTTGGGCTTTTGGGATTTATTCTTGGTCCTATCGGCTTACTTATTGTGGAAGATATTGTAGAGGTGTATGAATTCTTGTGCTATCATGATGGAAAGGAAACGGCAGAGCCAGAGGAATGAGCCAGCCGGACCCTCTTGACAAACTTTTGCAAATAACGTAAAATCAACCATACAATCTTTTATATAATGAAGTAATATGACGTTGAAGAGGACCAGTAGGTGATGACGTATCCCAGAGAGAAGGCCGTTTGCTGGAAGGCCTTTATACCTCTCATGACCCAACCTACCTCGGAGTCCCGCAGCAAACTGCGGCGCAGTTCCTGCGTTAACGGATAAAAAGTGAGTCATGGAATTTCCATGGCTAAATTGGGTGGCACCGCCGAGCTGTTCGGTCCCTTTTAAGGGAACGAATGGCTCTTTTTGATTTTATGAAAACACCCGTTCTTTAAGTATCCCCATTACCCATAAACATGGAAGGGGAAGAAGACACACCCTACGGGTATCCCTTGATGTCCAAAGAGCGTGGACAGGGAGATGAAAGGAGATTTGTTATGGCAAAGGACAAGAAATTAGTAGAAGCGATCACATCCATGGAGGTGGATTTCGCCCAGTGGTACACAGACGTTGTAAAGAAGGCGGAGTTAATTGATTATTCCAGCGTAAAGGGCTGCATGGCCATTAAGCCGGCTGGGTATGCCATCTGGGAAAATATTCAGAGCGAGCTTGACAGACGGTTTAAAGAAGTAGGGGTTGAAAATGTCTATATGCCTATGTTTATTCCGGAGAGCCTTCTTCAAAAGGAAAAAGACCATGTAGAGGGATTTGCCCCTGAGGTGGCCTGGGTAACTCACGGTGGCCTGGAGCCCCTGCAGGAAAGGCTTTGCGTCAGACCCACCTCTGAAACCCTGTTCTGTGATTTTTATTCCAGAGATATTCAGTCCTACAGGGACTTACCAAAGCTTTATAACCAGTGGTGCTCCGTGGTACGCTGGGAAAAGACCACCAGGCCATTTTTACGTTCCAGGGAGTTTTTATGGCAGGAAGGCCACACCGCTCATGCAACGGCCAAAGAGGCGGAAGAGAGAACAGAGCAGATGCTTCATTTATATGCGGATTTCTGTGAGGAAGTCCTTGCAATGCCTGTGATCCGGGGCCAGAAGACCGAAAAGGAGAAATTTGCGGGAGCAGAGGCAACCTATACCATTGAAGCTTTGATGCATGACGGTAAGGCGCTTCAGTCAGGAACCAGCCATAACTTTGGAAGCGGATTTGCACAGGCCTTTGAGATCCAGTATTCTGATAAGGAAAATAAGCTTCAGTATGTACATCAGACCTCATGGGGCATGACTACCAGGCTCATAGGTGCCATCATCATGGTTCATGGCGACGACAATGGTCTTGTACTGCCTCCAAGGATCGCTCCGACCCAGGTGATCATTGTTCCGGTTCAGCAACAGAAGGAAGGGGTCCTTGATAAGGCCTATGAGTTAAAAGAGATTCTTTCTAATTATAAAGTAAAGGTTGATGATTCCGATAAGAGCCCGGGCTGGAAGTTCAGTGAATCAGAGATGCGGGGTATTCCGGTACGTGTGGAAATCGGTCCGAGAGATATTTCAGAAAACCAGGCTGTTTTGGTGCGCCGTGATACTCATGAGAAGATTACCGTATCCTTAGATGAATTAAATGCAAAGGTGGGAGAGCTTCTGGAAGCCATTCAAAAGGATATGCTGGAACGAGCCAAAGCGCATCGGGACAGCCATACGTACGAGGCAACGGATATGGATACCTTTGTAAAGACTGTGGAGGAAAAGCCGGGCTTTGTAAAAGCCATGTGGTGCGGTTCCCAGGAATGCGAGGATAAGATCAAGGAACTTACAGGAGCAACATCCCGCTGTATGCCCTTTAAGCAGGAAACGCTTGCCCATACCTGCGTATGCTGCGGAAAGCCTGCCGTAAAAATGGTTTACTGGGGCAGAGCGTATTAAAAACGGCGGGATAAGAAAAACAGGAGGTAAAAGAAGTGATAAAGATTCAGATTCCGGAGGCGGCAAGGAGAATCATGGAACAACTGAATACCAGCGGCTTTGAAGCCTATGTGGTGGGCGGCTGCGTGAGAGACAGCCTGTTAGGCCGGCAGCCGGAAGACTGGGATATCACGACCTCAGCGAAGCCGGAACAGGTAAAGGAAATTTTTAATAGAACGGTTGATACGGGAATCCAGCACGGCACGGTTACAGTGCTTGTTGATCATGAAGGATATGAAGTGACCACATACCGCATAGACGGAGAGTATGAAGATGGACGCCATCCGAAGTCTGTGGAATTTACGGGAAGCTTGCTGGAGGATTTGAGACGCCGGGATTTTACCATAAATGCCATGGCATACAGCGACCGGGAGGGGCTGGTGGATGCATTTGACGGGGTCCAGGATTTGGAGGGCCAGGTCATCCGCTGTGTGGGAAACGCTTTGGACCGGTTTACAGAGGATGCTTTAAGGATCCTCAGGGCCATCCGTTTTTCCGCCCAGCTGGGCTTTGGCATGGAAGAGGAGACAAGGGCTGCAATTTCCGTCATAGCCCCCAACATGGCTAAGGTCAGTAAGGAACGGATTCAGGTGGAGCTTACAAAGCTTCTCCTTTCCGATCATCCGGGAAGGCTTAAGGATGTATATGAAAATGGGATCGGTCCTTTTATTTCAGAGTATTTTGAGGCTGCCGGCAAGCGTCTTTTTGAAGCGGAGAGAATAGCTGAGCTGCCTCTTAAAAAGCACATGCGCTGGTCCGGTTTTTTAAGGCTGGAGGAATCTGAGGATGCGGTGAGAATCCTTAGGGATTTAAAGCTGGATAATGAGACAATCCACCAGACAAAGACCCTGGTCAGCCTGTGGAAAACAGAGATCCCAGCTCATAAGCCGGCCATCAGAGAAGTCATGAGCAGACTTTCCCCGGAGCTGTTTCAGGACCTATTGTGCTTTCAGAAGGTATTTTGCCAATCATCCTATAAGATCCGGTTAAAAATGGTGGAACAGTATTTGGAGGAAATCTTAAGGGATGGGGATTGTATCTGTTTAAAGGACATGGCCGTTACCGGCAGGGAATTGATCGGTGCGGGCATGAAGCCGGGGCCTGAAATGGGGGCAGTCCTAAACCGCCTGTTCCAGCTTGTTCTGGAAAATCCAGAATGCAATAACAGGGAATATTTGATGAGATCAGCCCAACTTTTTTTAAAGGAACAAGGCTAAGGCACGTATAACTTTCTGCCGGATTTTGCATATTTTTTTCCACCTCTTCATACCCTAGAAGTAGCTGATGAGCTAAGAGTTGGAGGGGTGGTTGTGAACGAGAAATACACAGAGGTGCTTTCGCAGTATGAGCTTGAAATTCTTGATGTGAAACGCGGCCGGGGCGCCTGGCTGTGTGAGACGAATCAGGGGCTTAAACTGCTTCGGGAATATAAAGGAACCTTAAAGCGCCTGGAATTTGAAGATCAGGTATTTTCACAGATGAAAGAAACCTGCCGCTTAAAAGTGGATCCTTACGTCAGGAATAAAGATGGTGAGCTCCTCTCCAGTGCCGAGGATGGAACCCGGTGGATCGTTAAAGACTGGTATGCGGATCGGGAATGTAATTTGAAGGATAGCAAAGAGGTATTATGTGCCATCGAACAAATTGCTTCTTTACATAAAGTGCTGCGGCGGATCGATTTTAAAGAGGAATGGAATCTGGGATCCATTTTGGTACAGCAGCCGGCTGAGGAAATGGAACGCCATAACAGGGAGCTGGTGCGTGCCCGCACGTTTATCCGGAATAAAAGAAAAAAGTCTGAGTTTGAACTATGTGTCATGGGGAATTATGATATATTTTTCGAACAGGCCATGGAAGCCTGTAAAGGGATGGCAGGCTTTTATGAAAACCGGGAGAACGAAGAGGAGTATTTGTGTCATGGTGACTTGAATCAGCACCACGTCCTGATGTGCTTTCATGATGTGGCTATCGTGGAATTCAACCGCATGCACCTGGGGCTGCAGATGGAGGACCTGTATCATTTCATGCGCAAGGCCATGGAAAAGCATGACTGGAATTTAAAGCTTGGTATGGCCATGCTGGAAACCTATACAAAGGTTCTCCCTCTTTCGGATGCAGACAGGATATGCCTTTACTATTTGTTTTTATATCCTGAAAAGTACTGGAAGCAGATCAACTTTTATTATAACGCCAATAAGGCCTGGATTCCCGCACGGAATATTGAAAAGCTAAAGGATTTAGAGATTCAACAGCCCATGCGGAATCTTTTCCTGTCAAGGATTCAAAATTGAAAGGACTGGATATGAAGGCATATCTGCTTGATTCAATTAGGATACAAAATAATGGAAATACGCTTTTCTTTTGCCATGTTATGATTTATAATAACCATAACATAAAAGGAGGGAAGGAGTATTTTGCTTATGAAAGATTACAGGAGTATTTATGAGGAATGGCTTTTAAATCCATATTTTGACGAGGCGACAAAGGAAGAACTCCGGAGGATCGCTGATGATGAGAATGAGATTAAGGAGCGTTTCTATCAGGATCTGGAATTTGGCACCGCTGGCTTAAGAGGCATCATCGGCGCCGGAATAAACCGGATGAATATCTATGTAGTAAGAAAAGCGACCCAGGGGCTTGCAAATTATATCATAAGCCAGGGCGGTGCCGACAAGGGCGTGGCTATTGCCTATGACTCCAGGCATATGTCTCCGGAATTTGCCGAGGAAGCGGCGCTTACTTTAGCTGCCAATGGGATAAAAGCATATAAATTTGAATCTTTGCGTCCGACACCGGAGCTTTCTTTTGCCGTAAGGGAATTAGGCTGTATTGCCGGCATCAACATTACGGCCAGCCATAACCCTCCGGAATATAACGGATACAAGGTATACTGGGAGGATGGTGCCCAGTTTACTCCTCCTCATGACAAAGGGGTGACCGCAGAGGTTTTAAATATTACGGATATTTCAACGGTTAAGACGATTACTGTGGAAGCTGCAAAGGAATCAGGCAAATATGAAATTATCGGAGCTGCGCTGGATGATAAATATATAGCTCACGTAAAGGCCCAGGTAGTAAACCAGGATGCCATTGACCAGATGCAGGATGATATTAAAATTGTCTATTCCCCTCTCCATGGTACAGGCAATCTTCCTGCAAGAAGAGCATTAAAGGAAATCGGATTTACCCATGTATATGTGGTTCCTGAACAGGAACTGCCGGATGGGGAATTCCCCACGGTCAGCTATCCCAATCCGGAAGCAGAGGAAGCCTTTGAACTGGGTCTTGCCCTTGCAAAGGAAAAGGATGCGGATCTGGTTCTGGCAACAGACCCGGATGCTGACCGTCTTGGGGTGTATGTAAAGGATGAGAAATCCGGCGGATACATCCCCTTGACAGGCAATATGTCAGGTTCTCTTCTGTGCGAGTATGTATTGAGCCAGAAGAAGGAAAGAGGAGCGATTCCCGCAGATGGACAGGTAGTCAAATCCATTGTTACCACCAATCTGGTGGATGCGGTGGCCAAGGCTTACGGCTGTGAGCTTATTGAGGTTTTGACCGGTTTTAAATACATCGGCCAGCAGATTTTAAAGGAAGAGGCCACCGGATACGGAACCTATATGTTTGGCCTGGAAGAAAGCTATGGCTGTCTGATCGGAACCTATGCCCGTGATAAGGATGCCATTTCCGCAACGGTTGCTTTGTGTGAGGCAGCAGCCTATTATAAGACAAAGGGCATGACCCTGTGGGATGCCATGATTGCCATGTATGAGAAATACGGCTATTATAAAGATGCGGTAAAAGCCATCGGCTTAAAGGGCATTGAGGGCCAGGAAAAGATCCGGGCCATCATGGAGACCATGCGAAAGGAAACTCCAGCGGCAGTTGGGGGGTATAAGGTCCTTTCTGCAAGGGATTATAAGCTTGACACCGTGAAGGATATGAGCACCGGAGAAACCAAACCTACCGGCCTTCCCCAGTCTGATGTGCTTTATTATGACTTAACTGAGGACGCATGGCTGTGTGTAAGGCCTTCCGGAACGGAACCGAAAATTAAATTTTACTATGGCGTTAAGGGCGGTTCCATGGCTGATGCGGATGAGCGGTCTGCAAGGCTGGGAGAGGCTGTTATGGCTATGGTAGATAAGATGATGTAGGGATTTTAGATAGAAGAAAGACGGGGCTTGGTTTTTGACCAGGCTCCGTCTTTGTATTTGGTGCTATGATTTTTTGTGTTTTTTGGAATATTCTTTTAATTCCCGTAAGGCGTCACCGAACAGCCGGGAAGAAGCGGTAGGGTTCCGGCGGAGGATACCCTTTCGGTAAGAGGTCAAACGCCCGGTCAGCTTCTCTTTGGTTTCCGTCAGAGACTGAAGACGTTCCACTAAAGCAGATTCTTTTAAGGCACTGGCAGTTTCGGCTTTCAGAGAAGAGATTTTTACCATGGTCCCGTCTTTTAAGCTGGCAGCCTTCTGAAAGGTCTCGGTTTTTATGTCGGATACCTTTTGGGCGGTTTCGGCCTTTAACAGGGCCATCTGCACCTGCACCTCCTCCAGCTCTGACTTTAGTTTTGTCATGGATTCCAGGATTCGGCCAAGGTCTAGGGCTTCCTTGGTGGAGTGTATGGCATCGGTGACAAAAAGGATTCCCACCACAGTTACAAGGAGGATGCACACCGTTCCGTTTAAGCGAAGGACCAGCCATTCTAAGGGGAGGTGAATAACTTCTGTCAGCAGCAGGGTAAGAAATCCCCAGGCGATGGAGTTGGGAAGACAGACATATCCGTTTAAATTAAAAGGATTGTTGCTGTAATCCCAGTATTTCATCTTAAACAGACGTTCCATAACATAACCGGTGGCGTATTCCAGAGCGGAAGCGCCTGCCATACCAAAGAGAAACACCAGGAATAAGTTGCCCTGGACAGGCAGGGACAGCCACAGCATAATAATGGCCCCGCTTCCGTAGAGAGGAAGAAGGGGAAGTCTGAGAAAACCGCGGTTCACAAAATGAAAACTTCTTACGGAAACATAGGTGGATTCGATGATCCAGCCGATAAAGCAATATATAAAGAAAAACAGCAGCCATTGATACCATGTATACAAGTACATAAACATAATCCTTCCCTGGAAATTTTTTGTTGGATTTATCATAAACGTTTTTGTCGTTTTTTGCAACCATTGCTTGTCTTAATTGTATCTGTCATTAAGAATTATGATGTTTTGTATTTGGACATCTATAAGCATTAATAAAGAAGTTTTTATCATGGGTCACCATTTACTGAAATACAGTATTTACCTGGGCTCTTCTTTGGCTGTTATATCTTTTTTTGACCTGTGTCCTTTGTCAGCAGGGGGCTTTATTTGTTTCATTTCATTTCCTGGAAGACAACAGGCCGTTTTAATTCCCCGATACAATGGGGCTGTCTGAGCAACCGGTCATTATCCCATAGGGTTGCCGTTCCAATTTGGAGATTGTCATATGTTTTGAAAAAATATTGGCAGGTATTTGTGTTGATAAAGGCTGTATATTTTGTATAATCGCAAGTATTGCGGTCGGTTATGATTGCGCCCTTGGGAACAGAGACGCCTTCCATAATATGAAAACAGGCATTGATTCCCTCTATTTGGTTTTTTGGCGGTTGAATATGGGTTTTTTGATAAGCCGTTTTCACAAAACGTTCCGGTGAGGTATAGCCGCCCGGCAGCGGCAAAGTTCCCCCTCCCTGGCCGAAAGGTTTTAATTTGACATTTCCCCAGGATGTTTCTTTAGTTTGTATAGGGGATGCAGCCATATAATTCCTTAAATTGGTCATATGCCACTGAAAATCAGGGCTGTTCGCCAGAACGCCTATAGGGTTTTTTAATAGCCGAAGTCCGTCTTCTGTTTGTTCTATAACAACGCTTTCTCCCGTTCGGTCCGTGGCAATCCAATGGAGGGGGGCAATGGTTTGGGTCACAGGGTCGGGAACGCCGATGATGGATACATTGTCCAATGCTCGCTTCAGATCCTTTAACGAGCCGCATTTGCCTAAGATGTAATGAAGAAAGTCCAAAGAAGAAACAGCATCCCGTTTTGAATCTGCTTGTTCGCTGTATTTGGCGAAGCCGGCAAAGTATAATGCGGCGGCGGCAAATCCCTGTTCGTTGACGCCGTCAAAAAAGGCAAGCATATCCTCCTTTTCCTGTCCAATGCCGATAAAGCTGTAGGTGTTATGGAATTTACACCCAGTCAAGGCATTCTGCCAAGCATAATTTTTCGGTACCACATAAAGTTTCGGCTCAATGCCGTAAGAAAAATCCATTGTTCTGCCAAAAAGATTTTCCGTCCCGCCAAATTGTAATGTAATTGCTGTACACATTTTGTTTTACGCCTCCTTGCATAAAATCCGATTCAACCCCTGGACATGGACCTTCAGTTCAACTGGTGGTTTGCTATTAGTCCTCCCAGGAGTTATATTGCTGCTCGCCCAAAGGGCGCATTGCAAGCACTTTTACTGGTCCGCTATAAAGCGGTACTATTAGAATCTTTTTTTCTTGACTCTTCTGCTTGCTCTTTTATATATTTTTAAACGGTTTCATCAGTGATATTACCTATTGTCTCAACATAGTATCTCCGTGCCTAAAATGCTTTATCCCATTTACTCTTTAATTCCGGAAGTTTATCGATAAGCTATCGATGTGCTTTTCCCTTTTAAGTATGACGATGAATTTAAATACTCATGTAACAGAAGTTACGAAGATAGAAAAAATGAAAAAACCAGAAAGACAGGCATAATGAAAAGCCCCATAATTAATGTGATTTTTTTGCTTGCCTTAATAGCGTCATTCATGTAGAATTATGATGTTTCACAAAAGAGATAGTATAAAATTGGTGTCAAACAATATGGTGCCGCAAATAAAAGCGATATTTAACCGCGTAGATAAAGGAGTTTTTTCATGAGCATATTAAACGTAGAACATCTGACACATGGATTTGGAGACCGTGCCATTTTCCAGGATGTATCCTTCCGCCTGTTAAAGGGAGAACACATCGGCATGATCGGAGCCAATGGGGAAGGAAAATCCTCATTTATGAATATAATAACCGGAAAATTACAGCCGGACGAAGGAAAGGTGGAGTGGGCCAAACGGGTCCGGGTCGGCTATCTGGACCAGCATACGGTGCTGGAAAAAGGGATGACCATCCGGGATGTGTTAAAAAGTGCTTTTGCATTCCTGTTTCAGATGGAAGAGCAGATGAATGAAATCTGCGATAAAATGGGGGAGGCTGATGAGGAAACCATGGCCTCTATGATGGAGGAGCTTGGAACCATTCAGGACCTTCTCATGGCCCATGATTTTTACATCATTGATTCAAAGGTGGAGGAAGTGGCCAGGGCCTTAGGATTAAGCGACATGGGCCTTGATAAGGATGTAACGGAATTAAGCGGAGGCCAGAGAACCAAAATCCTGTTAGGAAAGCTTTTATTGGAGAAGCCGGATATCCTGCTTCTTGATGAGCCGACAAACTATCTGGATGTACAGCATATTGAATGGCTGAAGCGTTACCTTCAGGAATATGAAAATGCATTTATCCTGATTTCCCATGATATTCCGTTTTTAAACAGCGTGGTCAATATCATTTACCATATGGAAAACCAGAACTTGGACCGCTATGTAGGTGACTATGAAAAATTCCAGGAAGTATATGCGGTGAAACGGGCGCAGCTGGAGGCGGCTTATAAGCGCCAGCAGCAGGAGATCGCCGAACTGGAGGATTTTGTGGCCCGCAACAAGGCGCGGGTGTCCACCAGGAACATGGCCATGTCCAGACAAAAAAAGCTGGATAAAATGGAGGTCATTGAGCTTTCAAAGGATAAGCCAAAGCCGGAGTTTCATTTTATGGAAGCCCGTACAGCCGGAAAATATATTTTTGAAACCACAAATATGGTCATCGGCTATGAGGAGCCTTTGTCAAGACCATTGAATCTTTCCATGGAACGGGGAGAGAAGGTGGTTTTATCAGGTGCAAACGGCATCGGAAAAACCACTTTGTTAAAGAGCATCCTGGGGCTTGTACCGTCCTTACAGGGGAATGTGGAGCTTGGAGATTATCTTTCCATCGGGTATTTTGAACAGGAGATGGCTCCGGGAAATACTACCACCTGCATCGAGGAGATTTGGAAGGAATTCCCCTCCTATACCCAGTACCAGGTCCGGTCGGCCCTTGCCAAATGCGGCCTGACCACCGATCACATTGAGAGCCAGGTCCGGGTGCTTAGCGGCGGGGAGCAGGCAAAGGTCAGACTATGCAAGCTGATCAACCGGGAAACCAATGTTCTTCTTTTGGACGAGCCTACCAACCATCTGGATGTAGAGGCAAAAGAAGAGTTAAAGAGAGCCTTAAAGGAGTATAAGGGAAGTATTCTTTTAATCTGCCATGAACCGGAGTTTTATGAAGGAATCGCAACCAGAGTAATAGACTGCAGGGAATGGGCGCTTAGATTATCATGATAAAGAAATAAAAAAATTGGGGTCTGGTTTCCTTTGGGAACCGGACCTCAATTCAAAGTATTGTAATTAGGAATAGTAGGTATAATAGACGCAAGCGACTATTATCGTACTGCATTTGCCAAATGCCGCTAAAGGGGCGCCCGGCTCATTGCTTTTATGGTATAATAAAGTTGGAAAATGTTCTTTTAGGGGGGCCGGACGGCTCGCGCCGTCCGGTATGAGTATGAAAAAGCTTTGTGATTTCAAGTAAGTTACTTGAAACAAAAGGCCCGTTATCCTTTCAGATAACGTATTATTAGTATACGTAAAAAATGTGACTAAAATGTGTACCATATATTAAAAAAAAATAAACATAATAAAAATTAAAAAAAACCTTTAAAATCCTAGGGTTATTGTATATAATAAAATAGATACTGTGACTTCATTTACGAATTAGACATAATTTTGAAGATAAAGAGACCCTGGGAACAGGATACAGCGAACAGGAGGAAGCAAGATGATGATGTCCAATGATATTGGAATCGATTTAGGTACAGCAAGCATACTGGTCTATATTAAGGGAAAGGGAGTTGTATTAAAGGAACCTTCCGTTGTAGCCATTGACCGTGATACGAATAAAATTAAAGCCATTGGAGAGGAAGCCAGACTGATGATCGGAAGAACGCCGGGCAACATTGTTGCAGTAAGGCCTCTTCGCCAGGGAGTTATATCTGATTATACCGTAACGGAAAAAATGCTTAAATACTTTATTAACAAGGCGGTTGGAAAAAGGACCCTGAGAAAGCCAAGGATCAGTGTGTGCATCCCAAGCGGAGCCACTGAGGTGGAGAAAAAAGCAGTAGAGGATGCCACCTATCAGGCAGGAGCCAGAGAAGTTGCAATTATTGAAGAACCGGTTGCAGCAGCGATCGGCGCCGGAATCGACATTGCAAAGGCCTGCGGTAACATGATCGTTGATATAGGCGGAGGAACATCCGATATTGCAGTTATTTCCCTTGGAGGTACGGTGGTAAGCACCTCCATAAAGGTTGCCGGAGATGATTTTGATGAAGCCCTTGTCCGCTATATGCGCAAGAAACACAATCTTTTGATCGGTGAGAGAACGGCTGAGGAAATCAAGATCAACATTGGTGCGGCATACAGAAGGCCGGAGGTCTTGACCATGGAGGTTCGGGGCCGTAACCTTGTTACCGGTCTGCCAAAAACCATTGTGGTCACTTCGGACGAGACTCTGGATGCTTTAAAGGAGCCGGCCATGCAGATCGTAGATGCGGTTCACAACGTGCTGGAGCGTACTCCACCGGAACTTGCAGCCGATATTTTTGACCGGGGGATCGTGCTTACCGGAGGCGGCTCTCTCTTAAGCGGTTTGGATGCTTTAATTGAAGAGAAGACAGGAATCACCACGATGATCGCAGAGGACCCGCTGACTGCAGTTGCAATTGGTACAGGGAAATTTATTGAATTCATGCATGGCGGAGATAATAAAACAGAATTTTAACCAAAAGTCAGGGCTGATAGAGATATCAGTCCTTCCTATGGTTGACAGGACTGCTTTGGAACGGCCCTGACGGCATCGTGAGATTCCGGCGGGGCTGGTTTTACGGCAGTCCGCTTGTATTTGTACAGGAGGAACCATGGCAACAGTCTGCGGATTTGTAGAGAAAATTAAATACAGGAACGAGGACAACGGCTATACGGTCTTAAGTCTCGTGGAGGCAGGAGAGGAATATACCCTTGTGGGGAGCTTCCACTACATAAACGAGGGAGAAATGATCGAAGCTGTGGGTTCCATGACCGAGCATCCGGTTTATGGGGAGCAGATGACCGTAGAGAGCTATGAGATCAAAGCCCCGGAGGATACTGCGGCCATGGAGCGGTATCTGGGATCAGGAGCCATCAAGGGAATCGGGGCAGCTCTGGCTGCCAGGATTGTCCGGCGTTTTAAAGCCGATACCTTCCGCATCATGGAGGAGGAGCCGGAACGGCTTTCCGAGGTAAAGGGAGTCAGCGAAAAGATGGCCATGTCCATTTCCCGGCAGGTTGAGGAGAAAAAGGAGATGCGCCAGGCCATGATGTTCCTTCAGGAGTATGGAATTTCCATGAATCTGGCGGTGAAGATCTATCAGGAGTACGGCCCCAGGCTTTACAGCGTGTTAAAGGAGAACCCCTACCAGCTGGCAGATGATATTCCTGGCGTAGGATTTAAAATGGCAGATGAAATTGCCAGAAAAGCAGGAATTTTCACGGATTCGGATTTCCGCATTAAATGCGGGGTGCTGTATACCCTGCTGCAGGCTACATCAAACGGTCACACCTATCTGCCGGAGGTAGAGCTTTTGTCCCAGGCTTCGGAACTTCTTAAAATAGACCCAGCCTTTATAGAAAAGCATTTGATGGATATGCAGCTGGATAAACGCCTTGTTATCCGGGAGTCGGAAGGAAAACGGATTGTTTACGCTTCCCAGTATTATTACATGGAACTGAATGTGGCAAAGATGCTTCACGACTTAAATATCAGGGGGCAGATGCCAGAGGAGGAGATCAGGACTCAGCTTCTTAAGCTTCAAAAGGAAGAGCAGATTGAGCTGGATGAAAAGCAGGTCCAGGCGGTGGTGGAAGCGGTCAACAGCGGGCTTCTCATCATCACCGGTGGTCCGGGTACCGGTAAGACGACCACCATCAACACCATCATACAGTTCTTTGAAAGCCAGGAGATGGAGATTCTTCTTGCGGCTCCCACCGGCAGGGCGGCAAAGCGGATGACAGAAGCCACCGGATATGTGGCGAGGACCATTCACCGCCTGCTTGAACTGACCGGAGTTCCGGGAGATGACCGTTCTCTTGGAATGCATTTTGAGAGAAATGAAGAAAATCCCCTGGATGCTGATGCGGTAATCATTGATGAGACCTCCATGGTGGATATCCATTTGATGCAGTCCCTGTTAAAGGCAATTAATCCGGGGACAAGACTTATCCTTGTGGGGGATGTAAATCAGCTCCCCAGCGTTGGCCCTGGTAACGTGCTTCGGGACATGATTGATTCCGGAAGCTTTAACGTGGTTATGCTGACCAAGATTTTCCGTCAGGCGACACAAAGCGATATTGTGGTCAATGCCCATAAGATCAACAGGGGAGAACAGGTTCCCCTGGGGAAAAAGAGCAATGATTTTCTCTTCATAAAAAGAGAAGACCCCAATGCCATCATCAATGCCATGATCACACTGGTTCAGGATAAGCTGCCCGGCTATGTCCATGCAAAGACTTATGATATTCAGATCATGACCCCAATGAGAAAAGGGGTAATTGGCGTGGAACGGCTGAATGGCATTTTACAGGAATATTTAAATCCTCCCGGGGAAGGAAAGGCTGAGAAGGAAGCGGCCGGAGTCACTTACCGGGTGGGTGATAAGGTCATGCAGATCAAGAATAATTATAATATTGAGTGGGAGGTCCGCAACAAGTACGGGATTCCCATGGACAAGGGTACAGGTGTTTACAATGGGGATATGGGAATTATCCGGGAAATTAACACCTTTGCTGAGCTGGTGACCGTGGAATTTGATGAAGGCCGCATGGTGGACTACAGTTTTAAACAGCTGGAGGAGCTGGAGCTTGCCTACGCCATTACTATTCACAAATCCCAGGGAAGCGAATACCCGGCAGTGGTCATCCCTGTTTTTTCCGGTCCCAGGATGCTGATGACCAGGAATCTGATTTATACCGCTGTGACCCGCGCAAAATCCTGTGTCTGCCTGGTAGGAATGCCGGAAATCTTCGGGGGAATGGTGGACAATGAAATGGAGCAGCGGAGATATTCGGGCTTAAAGGACCGGATTTGTGAAATCGGCAAGTTATCTTAAATGAGTGAAATATGCGCTGTGTGTTTTCTCATTATCGCAGTGGCCGCCGGGTGAACATGTATGCATGTTTGTTCGGCCCGTCACATGCGTAAATTCTTTTCATTCTTTTTTTTTATTCAATCTTTCATTCTATTCTTTTTAAGGAGAATCTTTTTATATGTACCCATCTTTTTTTATTGATCTGTTATTTCCCAGACGGTGCCCGGTCTGTGACGATATCGTTATGCCAAAGGGCAGGCTGATCTGCCGGGAATGTGTGAAAAAATTATCATTTGTCAAGGACCCTGTCTGTAAAAAATGCGGAAAGGAGGTCATAAGTACTGATGCAGAATATTGCTTTGACTGCGTCAGACATAAGCGCACTTTTGAGCATGGCAGGGCTCTTATGAATTATGATGAAAACGCCGGAAGCTCCATGGCGAAAATCAAGTATAAGAATAAGCGGGAATACCTGGATTTTTATGGGGAAGCAATCTGCGCCCGGTATGGGAAGCTGATCCGGCGTATGGAGGCTGACGTCCTTGTTCCTGTTCCGGTTCATCCTTCCCGGAGAAAGGAAAGGGGATTTAATCAGGCAGAGCTTTTGGCCCGCAGGATCGGAGAATACCTTGGAATCGCCGTTTGCCCATCAATGCTGGTGAGAAATAAAAAGACCATGCCCCAAAAGGGGCTTGACCCGGCGGAAAGACTTAAGAATTTAGAGGAGGCATTTTCGGCGGGAAAGCTGGTGAAAGGGGTGGAAGGAGTGATTTTAGTGGATGATATTTATACCACGGGAAGCACCATAGAAGCCTGTACGCGGGCACTGAAAAAAGCAGGAATAAAAAGGGTTTATTTTCTTGCAATTTGTATTGGACGAGGACAATAGATTGATGTATGATAACATGTGATAAAATCAATCAGTCCCAGGAGGAAAGTATATGATAATCAGAACCGCAGAGGAAAAAGATATGCCTGAGCTTTTAGACATTTACAATTATGAAGTAGAACATGGACTGGCCACATTTGATTTAAATCCTAAGACCATGGAGGCACGGTTGGTCTGGTTTCGGGAACATAATGTAGGGAACCATCCTTTGATCGTGGCAGAAGAAGATGGGAAAACAGTCGGTTATGCAAGTCTTTCCTCTTACCGTCCCAAAGAGGCTTATGCAGCCACAGTAGAACTTTCTATATATATTGATAAGGATTACCGCCGCAGGGGAATAGCCGGGAAGCTGGCTTCTGCCATTCTTGAGATTGCAAGAGAAAGGGATGACATCCATACGGTTATTTCTGTCATAACCGGGGAAAATGAGGCGAGCATCCGTCTCCATGAGCGACTGGGCTTTATTCACTGCGGAACCATAAGGGAAGTGGGCTTAAAGTTTGGGAAGCTGCTGAATATTGAGAATTTTCAGTTGATGGTTTAGACTCTGCTCAGCAGTTAAAGAACTGCTGGTATAAAAAGTGATAACTCGGTATTTAATTTATGACAAATAAAAAGATATCCCCTGGCTGGCTTCCAGTAATTTCCGGATCCACCAGGGGATTTTGTATGTTTTAGTGATGTTTTATGCGTTTTTGTATCATCTTTAAAAATTCACTTGACCATGACCATACGTCACCCTATATAATACCTATATGATAATTCAGGAAAAAAGGAGGTGGCAAGGCCGGTGAATCAATACTATACTTCAGGCCAGTTTGCAAAAAAGGCCAATGTTTCTATCCGTACCGTCCGGTATTACGATAAACAGGGGCTGTTAAAGCCATCCGGTATGAGCGAGGGAGGATACCGGCTATATACGGATTCCGATTTTGCAAAGCTTCAGAAAATTCTTTCCTTAAAATACCTGGGCTTTTCTTTAGATGAGATCCGTTCGATCACCATCAATGACAATGACAACGATTACGTTGAGGGATCTCTTCGGCTTCAATTAAATCTTATCCGGAAGAGAATCGAACATTTAAAACTGGTGGAGCAGACCCTTACGGAAACGTCAAAGATGGTAACAGAAAACCAGTCTGTGGACTGGAATAAAATTCTTCACTTAATCCATATTACCAATATGGAACGGTCCCTTGTGGAACAGTATAAGGATGCAGCCAATTTAAGCATCCGAATCGGGCTTCATAAAAAATATACAAAGAATCCTACAGGCTGGTTCCAGTGGTTATACGGCCTTATGGAACCTTTGGATGGAAAATGCATTCTGGAGCTGGGCTGTGGAAACGGAGAACTTTGGAGTGCAAACCTGGACAGGATACCGTCGGATGCAAGAATCTGCCTGTCCGATATTTCGGAAGGGATGATCCGGGATGTGGAAGAAAACCTAAAAAATGTTCCCGGTTCCTTTACCTTTGAAGTGTTTGACTGCCGACAGATACCAAAGCCTGAGGAAAGCTTCCATATTGTAGCGGCTAATCATCTTCTGTTTTATTTGACGAATCTGGATGGGGTACTGGATCAGGTGGAACGAATTCTTAAACCGGATGGCATTTTTTACTGCAGCACCTACGGCTCGGATCATATGAAAGAGATCAGCCAATTGGTAAAGGAATTTGACTCAAGAATCGCTCTTTCTGAAGTGAATTTATACGATGTGTTCGGACTTGAAAATGGGGAGGAAATTTTAAAAAGCCATTTTCATGACTTGGAAAGGAAAGACTATAGGGATAGCCTGGAAGTCAGAGATGCAGGTGCGCTTATGGAATACATTCTTTCCTGTCATGGCAACCAGCAGGAATATTTAAGTGACCGTTACGAGGAATTCCGGGAATTCCTTGAGAAGAAAATGGAAAAGAAGGGTTTTATCCATATTACAAAGCAGGCCGGGGCATTTATCTGCAGAAAGTAAAGAAAAATTAATGGAAAAGGACTTGACAGTGACCTAGCGTCACCCTGTATGATGGTATCACGAATTGATACGGAGGAGAAACAAATGAAGGGAATTATACTTGCCGGAGGCTCCGGCACCAGACTTTACCCGCTGACCATGGTAACTTCCAAACAGTTACTGCCTATTTATGACAAGCCGATGATTTATTATCCGCTGTCCGTTTTAATGAACGCAGGAATCCGGGATATACTGATCATCTCTACCCCAGATGACACACCCCGGTTTGAGGCGCTTTTAGGAGACGGTAATCAGTTTGGAATCCGCTTATCCTATGCGGTCCAGCCTTCCCCTGATGGCCTTGCACAGGCATTTATCATTGGAGAGGAATTTATCGGTGATGACAGCGTAGCAATGATTCTTGGAGATAATATTTTTGCAGGCCACGGACTTAACAAACGCCTGTTGAATGCGGCTAATAAAAAGGACGGTGCTACGGTATTCGGCTATTATGTGGATGATCCGGAACGCTTTGGTATCGTGGAA
Organism: Lacrimispora sp. BS-2; assembly: GCF_040207125.1. NCBI lineage: Bacteria > Bacillati > Bacillota > Clostridia > Lachnospirales > Lachnospiraceae > Lacrimispora > Lacrimispora cavernae. The sequence goes on along the minus strand of NZ_CP157940.1, from coordinate 3,213,082 downwards.
TTTGATTCTGACGGAAAAGCAGTATCCATTGAAGAAAAACCGGAAAAGCCAAAGAGCAATTATTGTGTGACCGGACTTTATTTCTATGATAATAAGGTTGTGGAATATGCGAAGAATTTAGAACCATCGGCCAGGGGCGAGCTGGAGATCACGGATTTAAACCGCATTTACTTAGAAGAAGGAAAGCTTGATGTGGAGCTTTTGGGCCAGGGCTTTACCTGGCTTGATACGGGGACCCATGAATCCCTGGCAGATGCCACTGATTTTGTCCGCACCATGGAGACACACCAGCACAGGAAGATCGCTTGTCTGGAGGAAATCGCTTATTTGAACCACTGGATCACAAAGGATCAGTTGATGGAAAACATTGAGCCTTTGAAGAAGAACCAGTACGGACAATATCTGATGGATGTCCTTGCCGGAAAATACATTGACAGATTACACGGTTAAGAAGAATATTATCGGAAGGAAAAGCACTTCTGGTAGTCGGATGGACGGGGCAAAAAGCATCCCTTTTATCAGAATCTGCTTTGTAGTTTCTGATAAGTCATATTTTATGCCAATTAAAGAGGAGGAGTATATAAATGAAGATTATCGTTACCGGAGGAGCCGGTTTTATCGGCGGAAATTTTGTACATCATATGGTAAATAAGTATCCGGATTACCAGATCATCAATCTGGACCTTTTGACCTATGCAGGAAACCTGGAGACATTAAAGTCTGTTGAGGATAAGCCTAATTATAAATTTGTAAAAGGGGATATTGCGGACAGAAGCTTTGTCTTTGACCTTTTTGAGAAGGAAAAACCAGATGTGGTGGTAAACTTTGCGGCAGAGAGCCATGTGGACCGTTCCATTACAGACCCGGAGGCATTTGTAAGAACCAATGTAATGGGAACCACGACCCTTCTTGATGCCTGCCGCACTTACGGGATCAAGCGCTATCATCAGGTTTCCACTGATGAAGTATACGGCGACCTGCCTTTGGACCGCCCTGACCTATTCTTCACAGAGGAAACTCCGCTTCATACTTCAAGCCCTTATTCCTCTTCAAAAGCCAGTGCAGACCTTTTTGTCCTGGCATACCAGAGAACCTTTGGACTTCCGGTGACCATTTCCAGATGTTCCAATAACTATGGGCCCTATCATTTCCCGGAAAAGCTGATTCCGCTTATCATCAGCCGTGCCCTGGCAGATGAAGAGCTTCCGGTATATGGAACAGGGGAAAATGTGAGAGACTGGCTCCATGTTTCCGATCACTGCGAGGCGATTGATCTGATCATTCACAAGGGAAAAGTGGGCGAGGTCTACAATGTAGGCGGACACAACGAGCGCACTAACTTAGAAGTGGTTAAGACCATCCTGAAAGCCCTTGATAAACCGGAGAGCCTGATCAAGTTCGTTACCGACCGCCCTGGTCATGACAGACGTTATGCCATTGACCCGAAGAAGCTGGAGACCGAACTTGGCTGGAAGCCCAAATATAACTTTGATACCGGAATCCGTCAGACTATCCAGTGGTATCTGGACAATGAGGACTGGTGGAAGCATATCATCAATGGGGAATACCAGAATTATTTTGATAACATGTACGGGGAGCGTTTATAAATTCCCCGGCAGGATTTCGTGGGCATAATTTTCCAGGCTCAGCCATGTGCAGTGCCGGCTGAGCCTGGAAAATCAGCCGTTCCACCAGCTGTCAGGCGAATCGGACTTCCCTGTAGAAAAGAGGTATATATGAAAGTGTTTGTTACTGGCGTAAAAGGCCAGCTTGGATTTGATGTAGTAAATGAATTAAAAAAGCGGGGACATGAGGCAGTCGGAGTGGACATCGATGAGATGGACATCACAGATAAGGACAGCGTAAACCGGGTCATTAAGGCAGCCGCTCCTGATGCCGTCATCCACTGTGCTGCCTATACGGCTGTGGATGCGGCGGAAGAAAATGAGGAAGTGTGCCGGAACGTTAACGCAAAGGGAACGGAGTACATTGCCAGGGTATGCCGGGAGCTGGATATCAAGATGATGTACATCAGTACGGATTATGTGTTTAACGGCCAGGGAACCCGTCCCTGGGAGCCTGATGATAAGAGGGAGCCGCTAAATGTTTACGGCCAGACCAAATATGAGGGAGAACTGGCAGTGGAAGAAAATCTCTCTAAATATTTTATCGTAAGGATTGCCTGGGTATTTGGCGTAAATGGAAAGAACTTTATAAAGACCATGCTGAATCTGGGAAAGACTCATGATAAATTAACGGTAGTCGCTGACCAGACCGGTTCTCCTACCTATACTTATGATCTGGCCCGCCTTTTGGTGGACATGATAGAAACGGAGAAATACGGGCGTTACCATGCCACCAACCAAGGCCTGTGCACCTGGTATGAGTTTGCCTGTGAAATCTTTAAACAGGCGGGCATGGATGTAAAAGTGGAGCCTGTCGGTTCAGACCAGTATCCGGCAAAAGCAAAACGGCCTGCCAACAGCCGTATGAACAAGGATAAACTTGAGGAAAACGGTTTTCTTCCCCTGCCTTCCTGGCAGGATGCCTTAAAACGGTATCTGGAGGTCGTTTTTCCCGGTTAATCATCAGCAGAAGGTATTCCCAGGCTGTCCCGTGATCAGAGAAGGATATTCCTGTTTAAATGGCAAGCCTGGAATTGGAGTCGGTTTTGACGAAAATGCGTCAGAAAAATATTCTGCAGTGGATATGGACCATGGCCGACTCTTTTAAAGGCATCCCGACGGCCCCCTGTAAGGCCATAGCAAAAAAGTATAGAAAACATATTATTATAGCAGCAGGTCCGGCCGGAACAGATTTAAAAATCTTTAAATCTTCTAACCGGGCTTGCAATTTATTTGCTTACATGATATAATGGCGAAATACCGTAAATATCATTGCTTTTCAGAAAAAAAGATTGACGAATCCTGGCCTGTGTGTTATAGTAATTGGGCGAATGGAAGAGCTTAGGTCTTTTTTTTATGCTCAAAATTTCTTGCGGCAGAAAAAGGGACTTAATACACAACAATGAAAATTTAAGTGGAGGTGGAAGTCGTGCGCACAAAAATCACACTGGCATGTACAGAATGCAAACAGCGTAATTACAACATGACCAAGGATAAGAAGACTCATCCGGACAGAATGGAAACCAAAAAGTATTGCAGATTCTGTAAGAGCCATACAATGCACAAGGAAACAAAGTAATCAGTTTGTAAAAGACGTGAAGGTTGAAAGAAAGACGTCTTCCAACCTTGAGTTTGTGAAGCAACTGGATATGCTTGCATATCCGCTTACTTCATTAGGAGGCAAATCATGGGAGATACAGTGAACAACGAGAGTGCTCAGAAGAAGAGCTTTTTTAAGGGTCTGAAATCTGAGTTTGCAAAAATCGTTTGGGCTGACAAAGAAACCGTAACGAAACAGACGATCGCTGTCATGTCTTCAGCGATTGCTTTAGGACTGATTATCGGAATTCTTGATCTGATCATCAAGTTTGGTCTCAGTTTTATCTTATAATTCGTAAGGGTTAAGGTGAGTTTATGTCAGAAGCACATTGGTATGTAGTTCATACCTATTCAGGATATGAGAATAAAGTAAAGGTTGACATTGAGAAAACAATCGAAAACAGAAACTTACAGGATCAGATTCTGGAAGTATCGGTTCCGCTTGAATCCGTCATTGAACTTAAGAATGGCGTTGAGAAGAAGGCCGATAAAAAGATGTTTCCCGGCTACGTACTGATTCACATGGTCATGAATGATGACACATGGTATGTGGTGCGTAATACCCGTGGAGTGACAGGCTTTGTAGGTCCTGGATCAAAACCGGTTCCTCTGACAGAAGAAGAGATGGAGAAACTTGGATTCAAGAACGAAGAGGTCATCATTGGCTTTGAAGAGGGAGATACCGTTGTGGTAACTTCCGGTGCATGGAAGGATACGGTTGGTGCTATCAAGTCCATCAACGAAAGTAAGAAAACCATCACCATGAGCGTTGAAATGTTCGGCCGGGAGACTCCGGTAGAATTAAACTTCAGCGAAGTGAAAAAGATGTAACAAGTAAAAGCGGCTTATACCGGTGTATAGGCTCGTGGGAGGGAAATCCCCGACAATACCACATTTATTAGGAGGTGCCTTATTATGGCAAAGAAAGTAACAGGATATATCAAATTGCAGATTCCAGCGGGAAAGGCTACACCAGCTCCTCCTGTAGGTCCAGCACTTGGACAGCATGGTGTAAACATCGTACAGTTTACAAAGGAATTCAACGCTAGAACAGCTGATCAGGGAGATTTAATCATTCCGGTTGTTATCACTGTTTATGCTGACAGAAGCTTCAGCTTCATAACCAAGACTCCACCGGCTGCTGTATTATTAAAGAAAGCCTGCAAGATCAAATCCGGATCTGCAGTTCCTAATAAGACAAAGGTAGCTACAATTACCAAGGCTGAATTACAGAAGATCGCTGAACTGAAGATGCCAGACTTAAATGCTGCATCTGTTGAATCAGCTATGAGTATGATAGCCGGTACCGCAAGAAGTATGGGTATCACGGTAGAAGAGGCTTAATTTTCTTGGAATATTTTTCTTGATGAAAGCAGGCACAAGTGCAGCTTGAGTTTAGAAAGATAGCCGTTCGAAGCGCCGTCAGGCAAATCGAGTTTTCTTAATAATATCGCAGTTAACGAAGTTTTAAGAACGTGGGAGGGAAAATCCCCGACAATACCACTAGGAGGTTATTTAGAATGAAAAGAGGAAAAAGATACGCAGAGGCAGCTAAAACAGTAGATCGTTCTGTTCTCTACGATGCACCAGCAGCAATCTCTTTAGTTAAGCAGAATGCAAGTGCTAAATTTGATGAAACCATAGAAGCTCATATCAGAACCGGTTGTGACGGACGTCACGCAGACCAGCAGATCCGTGGTGCAGTTGTACTTCCACACGGTACAGGTAAAACTGTTCGTATTTTAGTTTTCGCTAAGGGTCCGAAGGCTGATGAAGCACAGGCCGCAGGCGCAGATTACGTTGGAGCTGAGGAACTGATTCCGAAGATCCAGAACGAAGGCTGGTTGGATTTTGATGTAGTTGTTGCTACTCCAGATATGATGGGTGTTGTTGGCCGTCTGGGACGTGTCCTGGGACCAAAGGGCTTAATGCCGAACCCAAAAGCTGGTACTGTTACCATGGATGTAACAAAGGCAATCAACGATATCAAAGCTGGTAAGGTTGAGTACAGACTTGATAAAACAAATATTATCCACGTGCCAGTTGGAAAAGCTTCTTTCACAGAAGATCAGTTAGCGGACAACTTCCAGACGCTTGTTGATGCAATCGTCAAAGCAAGACCAAGTACAGTTAAGGGTGCCTACTTAAAGAGTGTTACACTGGCTTCCACCATGGGACCTGGCGTAAAACTGAACGTAGCAAAGTTAATGAACTAATTTTGTTTTGTGGTTGACATTAATTATAAATAATGTTATACTATGCAAGTATTGACTGCCGAAGACAGCAGGTGCCGTAAGGCATAAGGTGTTAACGCCTGCCGAGGAATGTACAAGAATCATTTTGTATAAATGAATTGTAGACCTCTCTGTCCATCCGGCGGAGAGGTTTTTCTTTGCGGTTTATACGAGCGGGCCTTGCGGGCAACCGGGAGGCTCAGACTAAACAGGAGGTAAACCATAATGGCAAAAGTTGAATTAAAGCAGCCAGTTGTAAGCGAGATCAAGGAATTACTTGATGGCGCTGAGTCAGCGGTAGTTGTAGATTATCGTGGTATCTCAGTTGCTCAGGATACAGAGCTTCGTAAGAAATTAAGAGAGGCTGGTATTTCCTACAAAGTATATAAGAATACTATGATTCGTTTCGCTGCTCAGGGCACAGCATTTGAAGCTCTGGAGCCGAATCTGGAAGGACCTACAGCAATCGCTGTATCCAAGACAGATG